>NZ_CP162129.1:4695000-5042500 GCF_040834005.1 Paenibacillus sp. PL2-23 | reverse complement strand
TGGAGGCCCGAACCCACGAATGTTGAAAAATTCGGGGATGAGGTGGGGGTAGCGGAGAAATTCCAATCGAACTCGGAGATAGCTGGTTCTCCCCGAAATAGCTTTAGGGCTAGCCTCGGTGATGAGTGTCGTGGAGGTAGAGCACTGATTGGGTGCGGGGCCCGCCAAGGGTTACCAAGTCTAGTCAAACTCCGAATGCCATAGACATGCTTACCGGGAGTCAGACAGTGAGTGCTAAGATCCATTGTCAAGAGGGAAACAGCCCAGATCATCAGCTAAGGTCCCCAAGTGTGTGTTAAGTGGGAAAGGATGTGGAGTTGCACAGACAACCAGGATGTTGGCTTAGAAGCAGCCACCATTTAAAGAGTGCGTAATAGCTCACTGGTCGAGTGACTCTGCGCCGAAAATGTAACGGGGCTAAACACACCACCGAAGCTATGGCATGTACCTTAGGGTACTTGGGTAGGGGAGCGTTGAATGTAGGTTGAAGTCAGACCGTAAGGACTGGTGGACAGCATTCAAGTGAGAATGCCGGTATGAGTAACGAAAAGACAAGTGAGAATCTTGTCCGCCGAAAGCCTAAGGGTTCCTGAGGAAGGCTCGTCCACTCAGGGTAAGTCGGGACCTAACGCGAGGCCGAAAGGCGTAGTGGAAGGACAACAGGTTGATATTCCTGTACCACCGAAAATCGTTTGAGCGATGGGGTGACACAGAAGGGCAGTGACGCGGACTGATGGAATAGTCCGTCCAAGCAGTGAGGCTAGTTGGTAGGCAAATCCGCCAACTGTAAGGCTGGGCTGTGATGGGGAGCGAAAATTGCAGTAGCGAAGGTCATGTACTCCGGCTGTCAAGAAAAGCCTCTAGTGAGATCAAGGTGCCCGTACCGCAAACCGACACAGGTAGGCGAGCAGAGCATGCTAAGGCGCGCGGAAGAACTCTCGTTAAGGAACTCGGCAAAATGACCCCGTAACTTCGGGAGAAGGGGTGCCTCGGTAGGGTGAATAGCCCGAGGGGGCCGCAGTGAAAAGGCCCAAGCGACTGTTTAGCAAAAACACAGGTCTGTGCGAAGCCGTAAGGCGAAGTATACGGGCTGACGCCTGCCCGGTGCTGGAAGGTTAAGGGGAGCGGTTAGGGGCAACCCGAAGCTGTGAACCGAAGCCCCAGTAAACGGCGGCCGTAACTATAACGGTCCTAAGGTAGCGAAATTCCTTGTCAGGTAAATTCTGACCCGCACGAATGGCGTAACGACTTGGGCGCTGTCTCAACGAGAGATCCGGTGAAATTTTAATACCTGTGAAGATGCAGGTTACCCGCGACAAGACGGAAAGACCCCATGGAGCTTTACTGCAGCTTGATATTGGACTTTGGTACGATCTGTACAGGATAGGTGGGAGCCTATGAAGCCGGAGCGCCAGCTTCGGTGGAGGCGTCCTTGGGATACCACCCTGATCGTATCGGAGTTCTAACCTGGTACCGTGAATCCGGTACAGGGACCGTGTCAGGCGGGCAGTTTGACTGGGGCGGTCGCCTCCTAAAATGTAACGGAGGCGCCCAAAGGTTCCCTCAGAATGGTTGGAAATCATTCGAAGAGTGCAAAGGCATAAGGGAGCTTGACTGCGAGACCTACAAGTCGAGCAGGGACGAAAGTCGGGCTTAGTGATCCGGTGGTACCGCATGGAAGGGCCATCGCTCAACGGATAAAAGCTACCCTGGGGATAACAGGCTTATCTCCCCCAAGAGTCCACATCGACGGGGAGGTTTGGCACCTCGATGTCGGCTCATCGCATCCTGGGGCTGAAGTAGGTCCCAAGGGTTGGGCTGTTCGCCCATTAAAGCGGTACGCGAGCTGGGTTCAGAACGTCGTGAGACAGTTCGGTCCCTATCTGTCGCGGGCGCAGGAAATTTGAGAGGAGCTGTCCTTAGTACGAGAGGACCGGGATGGACGTACCGCTGGTGTACCAGTTGTTCCGCCAGGAGCACCGCTGGGTAGCCAAGTACGGACGGGATAAGCGCTGAAAGCATCTAAGCGTGAAGCCCCCCTCAAGATGAGATTTCCCAATTAGTAAGACCCCTTGAAGACGACGAGGTTGATAGGTTCGGGGTGGAAGCACGGCAACGTGTGCAGCTGACGAATACTAATCGGTCGAGGGCTTATCCTAAACACATCGTAAGCATATGCTTATGACAGCTAAAGTTCAGCAATCTTTCGTATCCAGTTTTCAGGGCGCAAGCCTTGAAATGATTGTCTCTTAGCCGCTTATGCTCAAGGACATAATGTCAATGTTCCCTGATAGCTCAGTTGGTAGAGCACTCGACTGTTAATCGAGTTGTCACAGGTTCGAGTCCTGTTCGGGGAGCCATTCACGCTCTCATAGCTCAGTAGGTAGAGTGCATCCATGGTAAGGATGAGGTCACCGGTTCGATCCCGGTTGAGAGCTCCAGTTCTTCTTCGAAGCACTGACGGTATCATGTGAAAGACAAGCATTACTTTTTGTATCGCAATACTTTAAGGCCCGTTGGTCAAGGGGTTAAGACACCTCCCTTTCACGGAGGTAACAGGGGTTCGAATCCCCTACGGGTCACCATCCTGGAGGATTAGCTCAGCTGGGAGAGCATCTGCCTTACAAGCAGAGGGTCGGCGGTTCGATCCCGTCATCCTCCACCATTACCGTTCGCTGGGGATTAGCCAAGCGGTAAGGCAACGGACTTTGACTCCGTCACGCCTAGGTTCGAATCCTAGATCCCCAGCCATTTTATTAAGAGCCATTAGCTCAGTTGGTAGAGCACCTGACTTTTAATCAGGGTGTCGTAGGTTCGAGTCCTACATGGCTCACCAGTTTTATATTGATCCATGCGCGTATGGCGGAATTGGCAGACGCACCAGACTTAGGATCTGGCGGGCGACCGTGGGGGTTCAAGTCCCTCTACGCGCACCATTTATCAATGACTCAACCATCAGGAGCTTGCTCTTGGTGGTTTTTGCTTTTTCTGCAGCGCTAGGGTTTGAATCCGCTGAAATTTGTCCAAATATTGAATAGTCCTCGCCGTTTTCGACATAATAAGCAAATTAATGTACAAATCTTGAAACGAGAGAGGACTAACCAACGTATAGGTGACTATTCTGCTTATGACGCATGGAGGTGAATCCCTCAATCTTAGAGGGAACGGATTGGAATTAACTATTGTTATTAACTTGCTTTTGGTTGTGCTGCTTGTTGGATTAACTGCATTTTTTGTCGGTGCCGAGTTTGCGGTTGTTAAGGTCCGGATGTCGAGGATTGATCAATTGATTGCGGAGGGTAACAAGAAAGCTGTCGCGGCCAAAAAATTGGTGATGGAGCTTGATTATTATTTGTCGGCGTGTCAGCTTGGTATTACGGTTACAGCTCTAGGTCTTGGTGCGCTTGGCGAACCGACAATTGAGAAAATATTGCATCCCATTTTCCATGACTGGGGAATATCTGACGCTTGGGCAACGCCAATCTCCTATACGCTGGCGCTATCCCTGATGACGTTCCTCCACGTTGTATTCGGAGAGCTGGCACCGAAGACGCTGGCGATTCAATTCGCTGAACGCATGACCTTGTTGCTGTCGGGTCCGCTTGTGCTGTTCGGCAAGCTGCTATTCCCGCTCATCTGGCTGTTGAACGGATCGGCGCGAATCTTTTTGCGACTATTTGGCGTGCAGCCTGCAGGCCATGAGCAAGCCCACTCCGAGGAAGAGCTGAAGATCATTATGACTCAAAGCTTCAATAGCGGAGAGATCAATCAGACTGAGCTCGCCTATATGCAAAATATTTTTGAATTCGACGAGCGTGTAGCGAAGGACGTTATGGTTCCGCGTATGCAGGTGATTACCATCGATGAACGGATGTCGAACGAGCATATTTTGGCTGTTATTGACGAAAATCGTTATACCCGTTATCCTGTGACGCAGGATGGAGATAAAGATAAAATTATCGGATTCCTGAACGCAAAGGAATTTGTTACGGATGTGGCGCTTGGTCGCTCCACGCCATTACGAGAGCTGATGCATGAGATTGAGGCCATTCATGAAACTGCGCCTTTGCAGCAGGTGCTGTTGAAGATGCAGAGGAAGAGCATGCATATCTCGCTTGTGGTGGATGAGTATGGCGGCACAGCTGGTATCATCACCATGGAGGATATTCTGGAGGAGATCGTCGGCGAGATTCGTGACGAGTTCGACCTGGACGAGCAGCCAGATGTGATGAAGGTGTCCGAGGATGAATATATTTTGAGTGGACGTGTCCTTCTCAGCGACATTGAAGAGCAATTCGGCATCGTGTTCCAGAACGATTACAATGTGGACACGATTGGCGGCTGGCTGCAGGTGCAATTTATTTCGCTGGAGGAGGATCCCGAGCCAATCGACCATGGGGATCACCGATGGACGATAGTGGAGATGGACAACCATCAAATCCTGAAGGCATCCCTCAAGCTGAATGTGAATCAACAAGGGCAAGAAGAAGCAGAAGACACAGAGCGCTAAGCCTCTTACAAGCACAGCAAGCCCGCCTCATTAAGGAGGTCGGGCTTGCTGCAGCTTGAAGTAGTTGCATTTTGTAACGCAATCGTGTATGATCTAATTCTGAGCTTCAATATGCGCGTATGGCGGAATTGGCAGACGCACCAGACTTAGGATCTGGCGGGCGACCGTGGGGGTTCAAGTCCCTCTACGCGCACCACTTACATAAGAACGCCGATTGGACCACCTGGTCCCGTCGGTTTTTTTGTTTGGAGCGAAAGAGCGAACATTCTTGACCTTTGACAAGGAGATGTCACATTGAAGCCTATATCTATCGAGAAATTTGTGACTTTATATTTGCAATCCAATCCAAACGAAAACAGACAAGATATGCTTAAAAAGCTAAGATTGGCGGTTACTGCGAAGCATGAAGGGACCTGCTGCATCCAATGCGCAGAGCCAATCTGGGCGGTTGGAACAGCAATTGCAGGATGGAACGTTTGCTTTACTTGCTTAACAGGTGAAGCGGACGATTCGAAAGATTATGAAGTCGTTAATAAATTTCGTTAGCCCCATACAGCCTTGCTAGGCATCGGGGTGGAGCCGTCTGCCCGCGTAGCCGTCGTTCCATCCATGATAGTGAGTAATACGGTTCTCACCTTCCCTCCAGCAGAGCAGCACCTCTTCGCCGTCCATAATCGCGGGGAAATCAAGCAGGCCAGGCGATACCATTTTGACCAGCACCCCTCTTCGAGAGAAGTTGTCCATATACAAATTAAATTCCACCTGCATGAAATCAAGTCTGCTCTCAAGCTCGAATAAGGGATCGCCTTCGCTTGTCTTGTGGACAGCCTTTAGCTTGCGATAAGCGATATACTGCTCCTCCAGCTCCTCGGACATTTCCTGCAGACGTCCAAGCTCTATCTTCAATTGCGGCAACAGGGCGTTTGCTTCCTCCAGCGTATATCTTTTGTTCATCACGGATTATCCACTCCTTGAACCTCAGTGTACTAAATGAACACCAGACAATTCAAACGAAATGTTGTGGAGATCTACATTTTTTTGCAGGGATGTCCGATATAATTTCCAGTCCTATTCCAATAGGTGCATGTTTGCTAGAGAGAGCGGAGGCGTCGAGGGTGGTAATAAAACAAATAAGGGGAAGGCGCGCAGCAGCGGTGCTGCTTGCGGCAGCGCTAGTGTTAACGGCTCCTGCGGGCCAGTCAGAGGACAGAACAAGCTATGCGGCTTCAAGCCTTGCTGCCAAGACGGGGGCACAGCTTCACGCGTTAGAGACAGAGAGCAAGCAGAGCAGTGTGCAGGCCAAAACAGAAACAGAGTATTGGCGTTATCAGGCGGAGGGTAAGCTGAATAAGCCGCTGACGCTTCTAGAGGGCCGAATGCTCGTGACGACGGAGAACGGCCATATCGTTATTGTAGACGGGAATGGCAAAGCGGTATTTGCCAAAAATCAGTATACCCGCCTCACTGCACCCGTTACGAACAAGAAAGGCGAGATCTGGATCACGGGAGAGAGCGCCAGGCTGTACCGATATGACAATAAGGGCAATGGCGAGATGGCGGGCATTTATTATTTTCAGAAGAAGACGGAGCGCTTGCTGCCGTCTGCCGCGCTTGTGGATGGCGAAGGCCGCCCCTACTTCTCTTATGAGCATGCGATTCTTTCCTTGAATGCGAAGGGGGAAAAGGAAGCCTTCACGCTGCCCGCAGGAACAACGGTCACCGACATGGCCCCTGCGGCACGCGGCGTCTACGCGCTTGGGAGCAACGGCAGCTTGTACGCCGTGCATGGCAGCAAGCTGCTGTGGCAGGCCGAGCTGCCGTCGGCGCTTCGGCAGGCGAAGCTGGCCGCCGACGGAACGGGCGGCCTCGTGCTGGCGGCGGGCAAGGCGCTTGCGGGCTATGAAGCGGACGGCACGGTCCGCTTCACGCGCGAGCTGTCCGCCGCGCCCGCCGGCGGCGGCTGGTCGTCCCCGGTGGCGCTGCCCGGGGACGACGGCTCTTTCATTGCCGCTGAGCTTGGCGGCAATGCCATTGTGTCGTTCCGCCTCCGGGACGGGGCGGAACGGTGGCGCGCCAGCGCCAGCGGGGCCGGAGGCTTCGGCCCCGCGGCGCTTGCGCCGGAGGGCGGCAGCGGCCATGTGCTGGCCGCCGCGCGCTCCGGCGCGGTGTTCGCGATCGATCCCGCAGGGCGGATCGCGTACAGCTATAAGCACGCCGCTGTCAGCGCAGCGGGCGGCGTGTTGGCGCTTGGCGGCGGACGGATCGCGTACGCGTCCGCCGACGTGCTTGTCGCGGCGGGGCCGTATCGGCCCGTCGCGGTCACTTATGCGGCAGCGGCGCTGAAGCTGCCGCTGGGGACGCGGCTCCTGATCACGGACAAGCTGAAGCTGTCCGTTCCAGTCGCGGTCAGCTACCGCACAACCGATGGGAAGGTTGTGCGCGTAAGCCCGGAGGGCATCGTGACGCCGGTTGCAGCCGGCAAAGCCAGGCTAATAATGGATGTCACTGCTCCGGGCTATAAGGGGTCGCTGGAGCTGCCCGTAGAAGTGAGCGCCGCTTCCACCCAGCTGAAGGCCAAGCACGCCTCCCAGAAGGTGAAGCTGTCCAATGGAGCAACGTATACGGTGCAGACGGTGACCATTCCGAGAGGAATGCCAGTTACGCTCGGCGTTGCCAAACGATCGGTAGGCACGTCGCAGGCGCTCGCCGATATCGCCAAAACGTATGGCGCGGAAGCCGCCGTTAACGGAACTTATTTTTCGGCGTATGAGGGTTTGCCTGAGCCGTATGGGATGATGATGTCCGACGGCAAGGTTGATTTTATCGGCAATACGGGTACGACCATCGGCTTTACTTGGGATGGCACAGTGTTAATGGACAACCTCCGCGCCAAATATTTAGGAGGCATCAACGGGTCTTTTTCCCATCCCAACAACTGGTACGCTTATTTCGTGAATCGCACGCCGGCGCAGGGAACGTCCTCGGCCGTCTTGTTCACTCCGAAGCGTGGAGCGAAGCTTGGGTTCGCTTACGGCACAGCCGTAACGGTGCGGAACGGCGTCGTTACGCTGAAGAGCAAAAATCAGAATGCCGCTATTCCAGGTGACGGCTATGTGCTTGTATTCACGGGCGTTGAGGAGAAGCTGGCGGATCGGTTCAAAGTCGGTGACAGGGTTGACTATAAGCTGGAGACCAAAAATCTGAGCGGTCAGCTCATCGACTGGTCACGAGTGCATACTGCGGTTGGAGCTGGGCCGAGATTGGTGAAGGATGGCAAGGTAGCCATCCAAGCCAAAGCGGAGGGCTTCACGGAAGCCAAGATTTTGACCAATGCGGCGGCTCGAAGCGGTATCCTGGTCAAAAAGGACGGAACCATCGTCATCGCCACCGTACCGGCAGCGACGATCAACCAGTGGGGCGAGATCATGGTCAAGCTGGGCGCCCAGCACGCGATGAATCTGGACGGCGGCGCCTCCTCCGGCTTATATATGGGGGGCAAGCTGGTGACCACGCCGGGACGTCTCATTAGCAATGCGCTGGTGTTCGGCAACAACTTAAAGTGGTAATTGAAGCAATGAGGCCGTTGCGGGCAGCCAGTCAGCCCTGCAACGGCTTTTTGCGCGCGCGCTGTGGTAGGTAACCTCGCTCAGCAGCTCTCGACAGTGCCGCATATGAACGAATTATCGTTCAAATCTGCAAAGTAGCGCTCCTCTAACATCGATTTTGAACGAAATATCGTACAAATCACAACAAGCATCCCCGCGCGCGCAGCAACTTGAATGAAAAATCGTTCAAGTTCGCTTAGTTACTCGTCTCGAATGTTGCATTTGAACGAAATATCGTCAAAACTGCAAAGTAACGCACCTCGTACATCGCTTTTGAACGAAATATCGTTCAACTCCGCCCACAGCCCGCCCCTGCACTAATATGCTGATAAAGTGAAGATTGTCATTGACATTAGACCTGAGAACCATTATCATTATTGTGTGTTATTGATAATAATTTTCATTTTTTGTCCATATAGATGACATGGAGATACAGAGCCTGCGAAAGCTTGGCGGAAGGAGCGTGCTTGTCCAATGATTCGATTAACGACTGCGAATCTCGACATTGCTTATGATGATCGATTAATTGTCCAGAATTTGAATATCGCAATCCCGCAAGGTAAAATTACGGCGCTGGTGGGAGCGAACGGATCCGGCAAGTCGACCATCCTGAAGACGATGGCCCGGATTATGAATCCGGCGCAAGGCAATGTTATGCTGGACGGCAAGTCCATCCACAAGCAGTCCACCAAGGAAGTGGCGAAGCAGCTGGCTATCCTGCCCCAGAATCCCACGGCGCCAGACGGCCTTACCGTTTCGGAGCTAGTGTCATATGGACGCTTTCCCTATCAGAAGGGCTTCGGCTCGATGAAGAAGGAAGACCGTGATATTGTGAACTGGGCGATTGAAGCTACTGGCATGGGTGAATTTGCCGATCGTCCTGTCGACCAGCTCTCCGGCGGGCAGCGCCAGCGTGCCTGGATTGCAATGGCGCTTGCGCAGGAGACTGACATTCTGTTCCTCGACGAACCGACGACTTTCCTGGATATGGCTCACCAGCTTGAGGTGCTCCATCTGCTTCAGAAGCTGAATGAGCGGAATAACCGGACTATCGTCATGGTCGTACACGATCTTAATCATGCTGCACGTTACGCGCATCATATGATTGCGATCAAATCCGGCGTGGTGAAGGGCGAAGGCTCGCCGCTGGAGGTCATTACACCGGACATTATGAGGGAAGTATTCAACATAGAAGCCGATATTGTGCCTGATCCGCGTACGGGCTTGCCGCTTTGCTTGCCGTTCGCCCTGGCTGGACAATCGGTTGCCGACCGCGTCATGGGCAGTCATGATCAGGTTGAACGTGAGCAGCTGACTGCGGCGGGCGCTTAAGAGGGTCCCACTTGCGAGTACTTTTTAACAACAAATAACTTATGTACATCGACCGTTTTCCTCCGGGAAAGCGGTCGTTCTGTTGCCGGCTTAAGAAATTTACTTATTTTTTGATTTTGCGCTTGCAATTCATTTCGCAAGATGATATATTATTACTTGTCGCCGCGATGATGGATGATATGAAACGACGACAAACCTAATGTGCGGAAGTGGCTCAGCGGTAGAGCATCGCCTTGCCAAGGCGAGGGTCGCGGGTTCGATTCCCGTCTTCCGCTCCATAATATTTGCGGCCTTAGCTCAGCTGGATAGAGCGTTTGACTACGAATCAAAAGGTCAGGAGTTCGAATCTCTTAGGCCGCGCCATCTTTTACTTCAGGAATGAATTATCACATCGGGACGTAGCTCAGCTTGGTAGAGCACCTGGTTTGGGACCAGGGGGTCGCATGTTCAAATCGTGTCGTCCCGACCATTCATTCTTATATGCGGGTGTAGTTCAATGGTAGAACTTTAGCCTTCCAAGCTAATAGCGTGGGTTCGATTCCCATCACCCGCTCCAGTATCTAAACTTCGAAACCTTCTGCGGTGCAGGAGGTTTTTTTGCGTTCTTGAAATGATACATATTAGCTGCTTGTGGCGTCATGTGAGGAATTTGCAGCGACACGCCGTGTCGTTATGGCAGCAACGGAGGCGATTTGACGCGCGACAGCGACACGAGAGATCGTTATAGCGTGCCAGGAGCAGCTAGTTTGGTCAACAGCGACACGCCGTGTCGTTATGACAGCAACGGAGACGACTTGAAGCGCAACAACGACACGAGAGATCGTTATAGCGTGCCAGGAGCACCATGTTTTGTCAACAGCGACACGCCATGTCGTTATGACAGCAACGGAGGCGATTTGACGCGCGACAGCAACACGAGAGATCGTTATAGCGTGCCAGGAGCACCATGTTTGGTCAACAGCGACACGCCATGTCGTTATGGCAGCAACGGAGGCGATTTGACGCGCTACAGCGACACGAGAGATCGTTATAGCGTGCCAAGAGCACCATGTTTGGTCAACAGCGACACACCATGTCGTTATGGCAGCAACGGAGGGGCCCTCGCTCCGTTCAACCACAAAAAAAGCTGCAGCTGCAGCGGCGCTTGATTCAAGCGGTCGCCTGCAGCTGCAGCGGGGGAGCGTATTGCTTATGCGCATGAATGATTAAGGGGTTGAAGCAACGGACCATTGCTGGTTGTAGCTGCTGCTGCTGCCCCACTGCTTCAGATCCTCGCCGTTAACGGTTTTGCCGGCCCCGTCCAGGTATAAGCCTGTCGCCCGATTCTTGAACTTGTAGTAATTGCCGGCGGTCTCCATGCTCCACTGTTGATTATGGCTGTTGCTGTCGCTCCACTGACCCGCAATAGAGCCATTGGCTGTCCGGCCCATGCCGTCCAGGTACAGTCCGGTCGCCCGGTTTTTGATGCGGACGTAGCTGCCTGCGGCTTCAATCAGCCATTGCTGATGATGCCCGGCATTATTGGTCCATTGCCCGGTGTTGGCTCCGTTGGCGGTTCGGCCCATGCCGTCCATGCACAACCCCGCTGCCCGATTGCAGATAAGCACGTAGGAGCTGCTTGAGGAGGTGGGGGCGGCTATGATCGCAACCGCGTCTACGGCCAGCGTGCCGCTCAGCACCTTCACTTGCACCGTGTGCTGTCCGCTGGAAAGTCCGCGAAGCGTGTAGGTCTGATACATTTCCGAAGAAGCTTTAGTTGCAGCGCTTGATTGAACGATCTGTCCGTCAACCGTAACCTCCAGCACAGCTGTTCCGGTGTTGGCGCCGAGAATATCGAATCCGGTGCCCGTGAAGGTGTATTGCATTGCAGCGCCTGCGCCCTGGCTCGTAGAGAGAGAGCGATGGTACGTATACATAGACTTGCCGTTCTCATGCGCCCAGGAGCCGCTGTAGATTAGCTTGGGCGACGGAGTGGAAGCAAGGGTGTGCATCTCTAGATTGTCCAGAAGCTCGGTATAATACGGGGCATAGCCTGGAATAGTCTCCACCAGCAGGTTATCGAACCGGACATGATAATAGCCGGAGGCAAGATCGACGCGTCCTGCAAGCTTGGCATTCGCATCCGTATAGGTGTATAACGCTACGCCATCCAGATAAGCGGTTACCTGATTGTCCGCGACCTGAATGGCGATATTATGCCACGCGGTATGGGCGGTGTTGAACCCCGCGATGGTGACGCCACCGCTGCCGGTTACGACGTTGCCGCTGGCGACGGAGCTGCCGTTCACGTGCATGGACCATCCGCCGTCGAACCAAAATTTCAGCCAGTACGGTGTGCCCGTCATGGTGTGGGAGGAGCTGCCGCCTTGCTGGCGGGCGCCGATTGCCGCATAATTGTCGCCGCCTGCGGTGCTGTTGTGCTCGAAGGACACATCAATGCTGGCCTTGTAATTCATCCAGCGATTGTCTCCGATAGCTGTGATCGGATTTCCATTGTTCCACGTACCGCCAAGCCCCATAGTCGTTTTGTCGACCTGCTGCCTCAGAACGTAGTTGCTGGAGCCATCCGGCAGATAAGCCTCGAATGCCCCGTTGCGATCGCTGGTGTACCGTGGAATAACGCTTTTGGTTCCGCCTCGGGCTTCAATATAGCTTTGGGTGCCCGTGATGGCGCCTCCCGCCCCGATAATCGGCACAGTCTTGCCGGTATAATCGAAGGTGTCCGCGTACAGGATGGAGTCGGAGGTGTTCTGAACAGAGCCGGTCGCATCGGTATCAAGCACAGTGCGCACCCCCTCTACGGGAAGCGGGGTTTGATACGCGCTCTTCGAGCTGTTGTCCAGCGTCGTGACGGTTACGATGGAATAGGGCTTCACCGTAATGGAATAGATACCGCTGCTTGCGGCAATTTCACCAAGATATTTCATGTATTGGCTGTTGAACGCCTGCCCGGCTGCGGCGGCGCGAGTTTCCCATACCTCTAGATTAGGGCTTCCGGAAATATTCATGTTGGCTGTATGAAGCGTATAGTCTCTCGAATATTCACTGTCATTAATGAGGATGGTCGAAAAATGGCTCTTATCAGGAGCGGCAAGCGTCATATAGCTCGGAGTGCCGTTCCGTCCATTAACGGGATTGGTGCCCGTTGCACCGGTGGAGCTGGCCTGAGGCACAGCGCGCCAAATTCCCGCAGTATTGCTCGCGTTCTCCCAGCCCGTTGTAGCGAACCAGCTGAAATGGCGCAGCACCTGAATGCCGGCATCGTAATGCATCCAGCCCGACCAGGGGTCTCTGGCGCTAACCAGCTCCTTGAAGGAATATTGGCCCCCCTCATAGAACGAGCCGATGGCTGGCTGGTAGATGAAGTGGGAGCGCCTTGAGTTGACGAAGCCCTTAATAATGGTATTGCCCATCTCAAGCGAGCTCCCCACGCCGCCTATGCCGGTGCCCGCAACCGTAGGGTCCTTGACGTTGTTGTTGGGACGGAAGGCTGTATTGCTGAAGGTCGCCTGCGCTTCGCTATTCCAGACCTGCTTGTCGAATTGCTCCGCCAGCTTCTTGTAATTGCCCGCGCTGTCATCATCGGTATTATAATGGTAGGCCGCGACCGCGACGGCGTCTCTTAACGTGACGTCGCTGACCATCGCATTGCCGAAGCTGCCGATGGACACTTCGTCGGAGATTACGACCTGTATAGCGTTGTACAGGCTCCTCTCTGTGCTGTTCTGGAACCCGGCGCTGTCGGTTTTCACCTGATTGGCATATTGCTTCGTCCAATTCAGATCGGCAGAATGCTCATTCACGCCCGGGTTCACGTAATCCACCATATAGCCATATTGCCGATATGCGGTGAGAATCGTATTTTTGTACCAGGTATAGATAAGGTCATTGGTATTCGCCCAGCCCGGAGCGTTCCAACGCAGGATGCTTACCTTTAAGTTGGGATTGACCTTCTTGGCGTCTGCCGCCAGCTGGAAGCCGGGATGCCGCTTCACATTGGCCGACTCGGTGGCGGTGCGCATTGTGGCAGGATCGGGACCTGTGGAGTTGTTGCGATCATTGCCCATCTCGATTTTTACATGGGTCATGACGGGACGCTCCCCGCCGAACAGAATTTGCAGCAATTGCGCGTATTTCTCGGGCTGCTCCGCCTTATAGTCCATAAGCAAGGCGCTGGAGCTGTTGCCGCTAAGCACGCCGAAGCCTTTGAATGTGAGACCGTTGATATTGCCTGATTGAATCTGATTACCGTCCAAAAAAATATCCGTTGCCGCAGCATACGAGCTCGGTGTGCCGGAAACCGGCAGCAGCCCCGCTATGAGCGCGGCAATCATGACCGCAAAGCGTAGTCGGGCACTAAAAGCTTTGACTTTTTTCATCCATAAATCCTCCTCTGTTGACCGATTGGAATGGCCCCATACAGGGACATCTATTATGGTATCGCAAGTCCGCAAGCGCTTTCATCGCTGGTTTTTTACACAAATTACTAGTATTTTTACCATGTGGAGGGTTGTGTTGCAGCATATCTGACAGCAGGCCTCCTGCAAAAAGGGATATAGGCCTCGAAATACGCATACTCTGAGCCACAATAGGGCGGCAGCCTTTGCCCTATCAAGCGGGGAGCAGGAATGCCCATGGCGACAGATTGCGCTTTAGGGCTTCAACGGAGTAGCATTTTGTAGTATGATGTTAGGAGTGATTAGGCCATTACCTGATAGTAACCTTACATTGTTGAAAACGGGCATGTGCGCATAATAAGAGCGGATGCTTTCAAAGTGAGTTTGCTGCACAGATTTATAGGAGGAACGATATGTCGGAACAAACGGTAACAACAACAGCGGCTAGTCGGACACAAGCGAACAATTTGCTGAGACGCGATGTTCGTTTCCTTGGCAACATTCTTGGCGAAGTGCTCGTGCACCAAGGCGGAAGGGAATTGCTCGATATCGTCGAGCAGATTCGGGAGCAGAGCAAGGCGCTGCGCGCCGACTTCATTCCGGAGCTGTTCGATCAATTCAAGTCGACGATCTCGTCGCTTGATCCGGAGATTCGCCATCAAGTCATTCGTGCGTTTGCGATCTACTTCCAATTGGTTAATATTGCGGAGCAGAACCACCGGATCAGACGCAAGCGGGATTATGAGGTATCCGCTGGCGAGGCGGTTCAGCGCGGCTCCATCGAGAGCGCCGTTCAGGATCTGAAGGAACGCGGCATCGCGGTGGCAGGCGTGAAGGAAATTATTAGCAACATCTCGCTGGAGCTGGTGATGACGGCTCACCCCACGGAAGCGACACGCCGCGCGGTGCTGGACATTCACAAGCGGATTGCGGAGGACGTCATGGAGCTGGACAACCCTACGCTGACGTTCCGCGAGCGCGAGAAGCTGAAGGAGAAGCTGATGAACGAGGTGCTCGTTCTCTGGCAGACTGACGAGCTTCGCGACCGCAAGCCGACAGTAGTCGACGAGGTGCGCAACGGCCTGTACTATTTCGACGAGACGCTCTTCGAGGTTCTGCCCAATGTGTATGAGGAGCTGGAGCGCTGCCTGGCCAAGTATTACCCGGAGGAGAAATGGCATGTTCCGGATTACCTGCGTTTCGGCTCCTGGATTGGCGGCGACCGCGACGGCAACCCGTCCGTAACAGCCAAGGTTACTTGGGAGACGCTGCAGTTGCATCGTCAGCTGGCGCTGCAGAAGTACGAAGAGAAGCTTAACGGCCTTATGGGCATTCTCAGCTTCAGCACGAATCTGGTGACGGTATCCGATGAGCTGATGGCTTCCATTCAGAAGGACCGCGAGCATGTCGAGCTGAAGAACATTGAGCTGTGGCGCAACGCCAAGGAGCCATACCGCATCAAGCTGGGCTTCATGCTGGAGAAGCTGGCGAACACGCGCAAGGAAGCGCTCAAGGGCAAACCTAGCCGGTACAATCATCCTAATGAGCTGCGCGAGGATCTGCTGGTTATCGACCGCAGCCTGCGCAATCACTACGCGGATTACGTGGCAGACACGGATCTGGCCAAGCTGGTTCGTCAAGTGGAGCTGTTCGGCTTCCACCTGATGGCGCTGGACGTTCGTCAGCATAGCAAGGAGCACGAGAACGCAATGGCTGAGATCCTGGCCAAGATGCATATCGTGAGCGACTACGCTTCCCTCTCCGAGACAGAGAAAACCGAGCTTCTGCATAAGCTCTTGAACGATCCGCGTCCGCTGACGTCGAGCCATCTGGATTACACGGAATCGACGCGCGAATGCCTGGATGTCTATCATACGATCTACCGGGCTCAACAGGAGTTCGGAGAGAACTGCATTACCAGCTACCTGATCAGCATGACGCAGGCAGCCAGCGATATGCTGGAGGTTATGGTGTTCGCGAAGGAGGTCGGTCTGTTCCGTCACGAAGGAGACGGCTCCGTACGCTGCACGCTGCAGTCTGTGCCGCTGTTCGAGACGATCGACGACCTGCATGCGGCGCCTGGCATTATGAAGGAGCTGTTCGAGCTGCCGATCTACCGCAAGGCGGTTGAGGCTCGCGGCAATCAGCATGAGATCATGCTGGGCTACTCTGACAGCAACAAGGACGGCGGCGTTGTTACCGCGAACTGGGAGCTTCGCGTTGCGCTGAAGGAAATTACAGCGGCCGGCAAGGAATACGGCGTCAAGCTGAAGTTCTTCCACGGACGCGGCGGCGCGCTGGGACGCGGCGGCATGCCTCTGAACCGCAGTATTCTGGCGCAGCCTCCACATACCATTGGCGGCGGCATCAAGATTACGGAGCAGGGCGAGGTGCTGTCCTCGCGTTACTCCATGCAGGGCATTGCTTACCGCAGCCTGGAGCAGGCCACTTGGGCGCTCATTACAGCCGCCCGCCTGGCCAAATATCCGCAGCAGGAGACTGCGGCGGAAGCGGAATGGGATGCTATCGCGCGCTCCATCTCGGAGACGGCGCTGAAGAAATATCAGGATCTGATCTTCCGCGATCCGGACTTCTTGACCTATTTCAAGGAATCCACGCCGCTTCCTGAGGTTGGCGAGCTGAATATCGGCTCCCGTCCTTCCAAACGGAAGAACAGCGACCGCTTCGAGGACCTGCGCGCAATTCCATGGGTATTCGCATGGACGCAAAGCCGCTACCTGCTTCCGGCATGGTATGCTGCGGGTACGGCATTCCAGGAATATGTGCAGGACGATCCTGCCAAGCTGGAGACGCTGAAGACGATGTACGAGCAATTCCCGTTCTTCCGCTCGCTGATCGACAATCTGCAGATGGCGCTTGCCAAGGCGGATCTCGTCATCGCGAAGGAATATGCGGACATGATCAAGGATCAGGGCATTCGCGATCGTATCTTCTCGCAGATCGAGCAAGAATACGCGCTGGCGTCGAAGCTCATCCTGAGCATTACGGGCCAGGACGAAATTCTCGACAATGTGCCGGTCATCCAGGAGTCCATCAGACTCCGCAACCCGTACGTCGATCCGCTCAGCTACATGCAGGTTCAGCTGCTTAGCGAGCTGCGTGAGCTGCGCGCAAACGATCAGGATGATCCTGAGCTGCTTCGCGAGGTGCTGCTCACTATCAACGGCATTGCAGCCGGCCTTCGCAATACGGGCTAGAAGCATTGCTCGCAAGCGTCGCTTGCAGGCTTCCCCGTCCATAGAAATGAGAAAGCCGCTGTCATCAGTCCAAAAGGCTGATGATGGCGGCTTTTTTTAGTTTGCTTTTAGTTGGACTTAAGATTGATTTAAGGTGCGTCCCTCATGATAGAGATATGCCATACAACAGCAGCACATGAGGGAGGATGGACAGTATGTATAACGAATCGAATGATTATAGAAACCAATTTGAGGCTTATTATAAGGAAGTGGCTGTGAGCAAGCCGGCCCGCCGCAAGAAGAGGGCTAAGGCAATGCCGATGGTGGCGGCATTCCTGACGGGGGCGATGGTCATTGGCGGCTTCTCCTATACGGCTGATCGAAGCAACCTGTTTACAGGCGGGACGTCAGGCGCAGCCTATTCGGCAGGCGTAACGGCGGATAGTAGATCGACCGGCGCGGGAGCGGGGCTGACGACGGCCTCCTTCAGCTCGGCGGAAGATATTGCTTCGATCTACGAGCAGGCAAGTCCGGCTGTCGTGAAGATTGAAAATTATGCCCTTATGCAGCAGTGGACGATGACGGGCAATCCTTGGTTTGATTCCTTCTATGGCAGCGAGTCGCGAGGCGGCCGCGGAGGGGCCTCGCGACAGCAGACCCCGCAAAGCGGCGGCGAGCTGACGTTAAGCGGATCGGGAACAGGCTTCTTCTTCGACAAGGAGGGCTATATTCTGACGAACCAGCATGTTATTGCCGATGCGGCTGAGGTCAAGGTGACTGTGCAGGGCTATGACGAGCCGCTTACGGCTGAGGTGCTGGGCTCCAGCCCTGAGCTTGACCTGGCGGTGCTGAAGGTTGTGAATCCGGACGGCAAGGCCTTCCCGGCTCTGACGCTGGGCGATTCTGACGACACCCGTATCGGCGACTGGGTGCTGGCGATCGGTAATCCTTATGGCTTTGATCAGACGCTGACAATGGGTGTGCTGAGCGCCAAGGAGCGCCCCATCACGATTGTCGACGAGGAGGGGGAGCATACCTTCGAGCACCTGCTTCAGACGGATGCCTCCATTAATCCCGGCAATTCGGGAGGTCCTCTGCTGAACGAGAACGGCGAGGTCATCGGCATCAATACAGCGGTCAACGCCGAGGCGCAGGGCATCGGCTTCGCTATCCCGACGACGACCATCCGCGAGGTGCTGGAGGGACTGAAGACGAACACGCTTCACGGATAAGCAAGGTGGATTCGGCCAGCGGCGACAAGCCGCTGGTTTTTGTCCCAGTTATAGCGTATAACATTTTCACGCGGTTCGAACGCCGCGACGCTAACGGACAAAAAATGCGCTTAGAGCTCGAATGTAGCGCTTTCCAGGCTGTAACGGTCAAACTGGACGCTTAGCCCTCCTAAACGCACTGACTTTCCCTCAAGTGTCGTTCTAACATTCGAAAATGTGCGTTACAACTTTGAATGGCCGATTAGACTAGTCTAAAGGATTTTTTTTTGACCGTTAGAAGCCCGGTTGAGATGATGACGCGGGCGATCGCTTTAATCAAGGACGCCGTCAGGCGTTTTTCTTATAGAAGAAGCAAATCGCTTCCAACGGAATCCTCCCGCAGCGATCTCGCCCCTAACGACAAGCCGCGCAGATAACTTCTTGCAATTTGCCGCCTGGTGGATTACCATTTTTCTAGTAGGTGAACTCATGAATGGAAGTCATGCAAAGTCGAAAGCGGGCGGACGATCGAGACGTTTGGAGGAATAAATAGGTGAATGTGCTGGAGAACAGGCTTGCGCGGCTTGCCCTCAAGGGTGACCAGCAGGCATTCGCGGAGCTTGTGGATCTGTACCAAGACAAGCTCTACCATATGGCTTACCGTATGCTGAGCAACCGCCAGGAGGCGGAGGATGTTGTGCAGGATACGTTTTTGCGGGTGTACAAAAACTTGGACCGCTTCGATGAGACGCTCAAATTCTCAACGTGGATTTATCGCATTGCCACTAATCTGTGCATTGACCGGCTCCGGAAGCGGAAGCCGACGTATTCGCTGGATGCGGAATCGCAGGAATACGAAGGGCTGGACGGCTACTCCATGATCCCGAGCGACAACAAGACGCCGGAGACGGAGCTGATCCTGTCCGATACCCAGCGCATTATCCATCAAGCGATGGAGTCGCTGCCGCCCAAATACAAGACGGTTATGATGCTCAGATACATACAGGATTTGTCGCTGCAGGAGGTCGGAGATATTCTCGGCATGCCGGTGACGACGATCAAGACGCGTGTGCATCGCGGGCGGGAGTTTCTGCGCAAGAAGCTGGAGCACCGATTATAAGGGGACCAGCGGGTGTTTTGTTTTTTTTGAAACATCATCTCTCGTCATACGTATCCTATAATGTGTGTTCAGTTACTCGTCACTTAAAGGTCTTGGCACAGACAGTGCCCATACATTCACAAGCATAAGCATCAGAGGAAAGGAATGGCTGCTATGGAATGCAAAGTCGCCATCGTCAAAATCCATGACTACCTGGACGGCGAGCTGCCTCGCGAGGAGATTCTCGCCTTGCAGTCGCATCTGAAGGCATGCTCCTCCTGCAGCGCTCGCTTCAAGGAGCTGGAGCAAGCGGACGCGGCTGCCTTCTCCGCGTGGGAGTCGGTCAAGCCGTCCGCTCAATTGGACGAAGCATCGTCCACTCAGCTGAAGGAGCGCATCATGGCGCAGCTGCCGAAGTCTAGAAGCAAGGGGCGCGGCCGCTTCGCGAGCCTCCTGTACAAGTATCCCGGCCTGACGGCCGCAGCCGTGTTCCTGCTCGTTATACTGGGCAGCTTCATGGCGACGTGGGATCAGGATACGCAGATGGTCGTTTCTGGCGAGGATCTGCAGCATGTCGTCATCAACGGTGACACCGTCATTGTGCCGGAGGGCGTGCAAGTTGCGGGCAGCTTAACCGTGGAGAACGGTAAAGTAGAGGTGCAAGGCACCGTGGACGGAGACGTGACCGTTATCGACGGCTCGATGGTGCTCGCCTCAACAGGACATATCGCGGGACAGAGCCGTGAAATTGACCAAGCGCTGGATTGGTTCTGGTTCAAGGTCACCTCCGTATTCGGAGGCGTGCTGCCGCAATAACGACGAAAGCTTCCCTTTCCATTGGAAAGGGGGGCGTTTTTTTTCGACAAGTCTAATAGAGGTTGTTCAAAAAGCCCACTTTTGATCACGAAGCTAATCAGGAAGCATACTCGGCATCGAATATCGAATTCAGCCGAAACAAGCGTATGCTTACGAAGTGTGTTTCCTCCGGAAACACTGGAGGTGCTCACGTAGCTCCACTAAGAGGATGCTTACGATGTCGTTTTCTCCGAAAACGTGTACCACTCCTCACTTCCTAGCTTCATCCGATCTTCTCGGTGCTGAAAACTGGACTTTTTGAACACGCACTAATAGAAAATTTTCTGAAAATAATTTTAGAATAAAGGATTTCCTTCCCCTTTTATAGAAAACAATAAAGTTGAAACACGAATATAGAGATACTACGTGCTCTGCAGTTAGGGGTTGTCGAAAGGTGAGTTATTTTACAGATTCGACCTGGCAGGATTGGCTGAAGGACTCGATTGATGTCGGAATCGTCAGCTATATTATTTATAAATTAATTCTGATCGTTCGCGGAACCCGCGCTGTGCAGCTGCTCAAAGGCATTTTTGTGCTTGTGGCGACATGGGCGATCAGCACATGGTTCAACCTGTACACGCTCAAGTGGCTGATGAATCAGATGTTCACCTGGGGGATCGTGACGGTGATGATCATCTTCCAGCCGGAGCTGAGAAGAGCGCTGGAGCAGCTTGGCCGGGGCGATCTGTTCTCCCGAGGCTCGTCCATGGAGCGGAACGCGCTGAGCGAGCAGCTGGAGCAGATTATGCGCGCCATACAGTATATGTCCAAGCGCAAGATCGGGGCGCTTATCGTGTTCGAGAGGAAGACGGGCGTCAGCGAGCTGATCGAATCCGGCATATCGATGGAGTCGCGTATTACATCGGAGCTGTTGATTAATATTTTCACCCCGAATGCGCCGCTCCACGACGGAGCTGTTATTATACGAGGCAATCAGATAATGGCGGCGGGCTGCTACTTGCCGCTGTCTGAGAATCCGTTCATCAGCAAGGAGCTGGGAACTCGGCATCGCGCCGCTATCGGGGTCAGCGAGATCAGCGATGCGATGTCGGTCATCGTCTCCGAGGAGACGGGACAGGTGTCCCTCTCCATCAACGGGATGATTGTGCGCGACATTAATGAGGAATCGCTGATCTCCAAGCTGTTCGACGAGCTGACCCCTAAGGTGAACGGCAAGGAAAAGAGCGGCTTGGCTTCGTTCTGGAAACGGAAGGAGGATTGACAATGGACAAGTGGCTGAGTCATCCTACTGCTCTTAAGATAATATCGGTGCTGCTCGGCGTGCTGCTGTTCGCCGTTGTACATATCGATCCGGAGACGGCTCCGCAAGCAACTGTGTCCAGCGTAGATACGTCGGCTTTGGAGGCAGTTACAATCGAGCCTATAGGCCTGGATGAAGAGAAATATGTATTAACCGCAATGGAGCCGACAGTCGTGAGGCTAGTTGTAGAGGGCTCGATCTCGAACCTGCGCAAAAATACACCATTGGATTACGTCGTCAACGTCGATCTCACCAATGTCAAGCCGGGTATTCAGGAGCTGCCGCTTACGCTCAAGCTGCCCAAAGGCATCGAGGAGGTGGAGCTCTCTCCACGCCAGGTAACGGTGCAGATCGAGGAGATTGTCAGCAAGACCTTCGACGCACAGGTCATTATAGAAGGCCAGCCGGCTGAGGGCTATGTCGCAGGAACGCCTCAGGTTCTGTCGGAAGGCGGCAATGTCGTGGGGGTCACGCTGCCAAGAGACGACATGGACAAGGTTGGACTTGTGGCGGTGACGATGAATGTCGAAGGCGCCGTGAAATCTGTCGAGAACAAAAAGGCGAAGATTGTCGTCTATGACACAGAGGGCCAAGAAATTTCGAATGCAATCGTACAGCCTTCGACCCTGCATGTCGAGACCAAGATTACAAGGCCGTACAAGCAGGTGCCTGTTCAAATTCGCTATACCGGCACCCTTGCAGACAATCTAAGCCTCGTGTCGGTAACGCCGGAGATGGACCAGGTCACGGTATACGCCGAGCAGAGCGTGCTGGATACCATTACCGTGTATGGCGGCGCGGTGCTGGATCTGTCCAAGGTGAAGCAGTCAGGCACCGTCAAGGTAAAAACGACGCCGGTGGACGGCATCGAAGCGGTGAATCCGGCTGAGCTTGAGCTTGCCGTCATTGTGGAGGGCACAACGACGAAGCGATTGTCCAATCTTCCCATTACCATCATCGGAACAGAGGATGGAATGACCGCGGATATCGCCAGTCCCGCCAGCGGGACAATCGATCTTGTTATCGGCGGAGCGGAGTCTGTGCTGAGGAATGTAAGCGCGGAGGACGTGACGGTGATCGCGAAGATTGACGGTCTGGAAGCGGGTACCCATACGATTGCGCTTGAGCTGGAGCTGCCCTCCTACGTGCAGCCGATTCTGTCGGAAGGTCAGACGCTGAGCGCGACCGTGGAGATTCTGGATGAGTCGGCGTCGGCCGACGAGCAAGAGGAGCTGGAGGTCGGCGGCGCCCAGACGGAGCCGCCTGACGGAGACCGAGGGGACAGCGGTTCCGCAAGTGGCGGCAGCAGCGGGGACGGCGAGACGGATGCCGCGTCAGGGAACGGGGGCACCTCCGGCAATGCGGGGGGTGCCCTCAATGAGGCCAGGCTTGCTGCAAGCGGACAGTCTGGCCGTGTAACGGCTGCCTAGCCTCGCGCGTATACGTAATCGTAACAAGAATCGCAATAGATATGGGATAAAGGAGAACGTAACTAATGGGGAAATATTTCGGTACAGACGGCGTGCGCGGAGTCGCGAATCAGGGCTTGACGCCGGAGCTTGCTTACAAGATCGGCCGCTGCGGCGGCTATGAATTAACGAAGACGGCAACGGGCAAGCCTAAGGTCGTCATCGGTCTGGATACGCGTATATCCGGCCCTATGCTGGAGGCGGCGCTGATCGCGGGGCTTACCTCCATCGGCGCGGACGTTGTGCGTCTGGGCGTAGTATCCACGCCTGCTGTCGCTTATTTGACGAAGCAGCTGGGGGCTGACGCGGGTGTGATGATCTCGGCTTCTCATAATCCAGTGGAGGATAACGGCATTAAGTTTTTTGGCGGGGACGGCTTCAAGCTATCCGACGACACAGAACTTGCGATTGAAGCGTTGATCGATGCCGAGAAGGATGAGCTTCCGCGTCCTGCAGGCGGGGACATTGGCTCTGTAGCGACAGACGAGAACGCGAAGAAGCAATACTTAGCATATTTGAAAACAACGGTGAAGGGCCAGTTCGCTGGTCTGAAGCTTGTGCTGGACTGCGCCAATGGCGCGGCATTCGAGCTGGCGCCGGCCATCTTCCGCGAACTGGGCGCAGAGGTGACCACGGTAGGCGCGGAGCCGGACGGCCTGAACATTAACGCCGGCGTCGGATCGACCCATCCGGAATACCTGCGGGAGAAGGTGCTGGAGCTGGGCGCGGATCTCGGCCTCAGCTTCGACGGCGATGCCGACCGCTTGATCGCGATCGACGAGAAGGGCGAAGAGGTGGACGGGGACTTTATCCTGTGTATTATCGGCGACCGTCTGAAGCGGGAGGGCAAGCTGGCGCACGATACGATTGTGACGACGGTGATGGCGAACATCGGCTTCTTCAAGGGGGCGGAGAAGCTTGGCCTGAACACGGCCAAGACGGCTGTAGGAGACCGCTACGTGATGGAGGAGATGCGGCGCGGAGGCTTCAACCTGGGCGGAGAGCAATCCGGCCATGTGATCTTCCTGGACTACATTACGACGGGCGACGGCATTCTGACGGCGCTGCAGTTGGTGGATACCGTAGCGGAAGCGGGCAAGCAGTTGGGCGAGCTGAAGGGCCTTATGCGCAAATTCCCGCAGAAGCTGGTTAACGTGCGTGTCGCGGACAAGAGCCTGTACAACGGCAATGCCGCGATTGAAGCGGCGGTGAAGCAGGTGGAGGCGGAGCTGGGCGACAATGGGCGCGTGCTGGTACGTCCGTCCGGAACGGAGTCCCTGATTCGCGTCATGGCAGAGGGGCCGGACAAGGAGCAGGTGGAGGCATACGTCGACCAGATCGCTAGCGTGGTGAAAAGTGAATTGGGCTAACGATTAGCTCCATGAACGGATATGAAGCGGCTCACAGGCAAACGCGCAGGCGTTTGCTTGGGGCCGTGTTTTATTTTTGAGGAGGGAATGCAGATTACAAAATAGGCAAAAAAAATGACAGCATCTGTCAGCTGATGATTGAGTTTTGCATGGATTTGCAGAAATGTGATAGACGACGTCAATTTTCAATCATTTTCATAAAAGTGGTTGCGCCCATAGGAGGAAATGAATATAGTAGAGCATAGGATTCCAGAAGGAAAGCGAGGATAGAGGTTGCTGCAGATTCATAAGCGCCAGAGCTTGCGTGATGAACGGATCGGATGAAGCCGCTTGTACAGGGCAGACTAAGGACGTTCATACGGGAAGCTGACGAGGTGAAGGTGTTCGAACTTTCGGCGGGGACCTTCCGGTATATAGCGGCCAACCGTAAGTCGATACGGAAAACGATCGGGCGACCGATCCTACAAACGTACGACAGGCTGCCAGTCATTATTATACTGCTCCCATATGTCCAGATTGCCGCCTGAGGGGCAGGCACTGGCCAAGGGTTACATGCTTAGCCATTTCATGCGCAAGTCCTGGAAGAGTGTAAGGCGCCTCGGAGCGGCCTTCTCTTCAAGCATGCGTAATAGATGTTGGCCGATGTGACAACCTCATACTTGGCACTGCTGCGCAAGGAAGGCGGCGTCCGTTAGACAATGGGAAATATACCGTAACGGAGGCTATTTTATTATGTGTGGTATTGTCGGATATATTGGAAATCGCGATTCTCAGGATATTTTGCTGGAGGGTCTGAAGAAGCTGGAGTACCGCGGGTACGATTCCGCAGGCATCGCTGTGTTCACGTCGAACGGGCTTGAGATCAAGAAGTCGAAGGGCCGTCTGGCTGTGCTTGAGGATAAGCTGAAGGGCGATCCGCTGGCGGGCTCCGTGGGCATCGGCCATACGCGCTGGGCTACGCACGGCAAGCCTTCTGACGTCAATTCCCATCCTCATACGGACAATTCCTTGAAGTTCTCCGTTGTGCATAACGGTATTGTCGAAAACTATCTGGAGCTGAAGGAAGAGCTTATAGAGAAGGGCCGGGTATTCGTGTCGGAGACGGATACCGAGGTGATCTCGCATCTTGTAGCTGACGAATACGACGGCAATATTGTCGAAGCGGTGCAGCGCGCAGTGAAGCGTATGCGTGGCGCATTCGCGCTTGGCGTACTGACGGAATATGAGCCGGAGAAGCTGGTTGCGGTTCGATTCGCAAGCCCGCTCGTCATCGGCATCGGCCAAGGCGAGAACTTCATCGGGTCGGATATTCCCGCGATCCTGGAGCATACCCGTGATGTGTATATATTGAACGACGGCGAAATGGCCGTGTTGACACGTAATGGTGTCGAACTGATGACGACTGAGGGAGAAAATATTTCCAAGGAAATATTCCATGTCGATTGGGACATTGTGACAGCGGAAAAAGCCGGATTCGATCATTTCATGCTGAAGGAAATATACGAGCAGCCGAAGGCGTATCGCGACACGATGCTGGGCCGGATCGCTGACGACGGCAAATCCGTTCAGTTGAAGGAATTGTCGATGTCGAGCGACTACATCAAGTCGATCCGCAAGGTGCATATTGTCGCATGCGGCACTGCATACCATGCAGGTCTTGTCGGCAAATCGGTCATCGAATCGCTGGCGCGTATTTCCGTGGAGACGGATGTCGCTTCCGAATATCGTTACCGCTCGCCTATCATTACGCCTGACACGCTTGTTATCGTCGTAAGCCAATCCGGCGAGACAGCAGATACGCTGGCTGCGCTCCGTGAAGCTCAGAAGAACGGCGCTCGCGTGCTAGCTATCACGAACGTTGTCGGCAGCTCCGTTGCCCGTGAAGCGGACGATGTTATCGTCACTTGGGCAGGCCCGGAAATCGCTGTCGCGTCCACAAAGGCTTATACGTCGCAGCTGATCGCGTTCTACCTGTTCGGTCTGCATCTTGCAGGCGTGCTCGGTACGCAAGAGCAAAGCGAAGTGGAAGCATTGATCGCAGGACTGCATGCATTGCCTGAGCAAGTCGAAAGCATCCTGGAGCAAGCGACGGTTCTGAAGCAGGTGGCGGAGTCCATGGCTCACCACAAGAGCCTGTTCTTCATCGGCCGCGGCGTGGACTATGCAGTCGCGCAGGAAGGCTCGCTGAAGCTCAAAGAAATATCGTATATCCACTCCGAAGCTTACGCGGCCGGCGAGCTTAAGCATGGCACGCTGGCGCTGATCGAAGAGGGCATTCCGGTAATCGCTCTTGTCACGCAGGAAGCTCTGTACGAAAAAACGCTGAGTAACATCAAGGAAGTGAAGGCGCGCGGCGCCCACGTCCTCGCCGTAGCTAACAACGGCACCGAAGCCGAAGTCGCCAAATCCGTCGACGAAATCTTCGGCATCCCGAAGACGCTGCCGATCCTGTCGCCAGCCCTTGCCGTCGTACCTCTGCAGCTGCTGTCGTATTACGCTTCGCTGGCGCTAGGCCATGACGTGGATAAGCCGCGGAACTTGGCGAAGAGCGTGACGGTGGAGTAAGGGCGATTGGGTGTGTTGGAGCCTTTTCAGTGACAATAAAGTTGGTCTACGGATATTAATGTTGGTAACTGAACGTTTTTCAAAAACCAAGAATATATTTATTTTGACTACAAAAGGTTGCCCAGTTTTCAGGGCAACTTTTTTTATGGTATTCATTTTTGAAAAGATGACCATTACGCTTTGAACCAAGTAAATAATTCTATATAATGCCATGACAATCCACGATATCTTTAGGAACAGGTAATACTCTATCTACTCGATAAAACAAAGGACACATTTATTAACACGATTGCTACTCCTCCTTTTTTTATGTTGTTACTGTAGCCCACCTTTTTGGAGAATTCTTGTGTATAAAGTAGGATTTTCTTGTTGGATGTCGAATTTTTACAGTGAACATATAGTCCGTTGTACATAAGGTTAATGTGAGGTGCCTATGGATAAGATTGCTGAACTAATCGAATTCGGCTATGAGTGCGATTACCTAGATTTTAAAGAGAAGCAGTACCATAAAGACAAAAGTATGGATTTACTAATGGATATAATGGCGATGGCTAATTCGCGGCATAATGGAGAAAAATTTATCATTGTTGGAGTCAAGGATCGACCAGAAGGTAAGGAGATAAAGGGGATAGATCCGCAAGAGTTTATAGATTCTTCCAATTATATGCAGTTAATTCTGAATAATATCGAACCGGAAATTCAGTTTGATTATTTCAAATATGAATATAAAGATTCAGTACTAGGCGTTTTTAAAATTTATAAAACAGATAATAAGCCATACATGATGAGGAAGAAATTTGACAGACTGAACGAGGGATATTGCTTGATTCGCAAAGGAAGTACGAATACAGTGGCTAAACGCAGCGACTTTGATTATATGTATTTAAGCAGAGGACAGTTCGAGATAAGATTTCTAGGACATGCGCTACACGCCGTACATGATACAGAAGGTTGCGCATCAATAGAAGTTGTATTAGCGAATACAACAGAATTGCCTATAACAATAATCGGGGGCACGTTGTACATCCGTAATTGTCATGGAAAAGAGTTATCAAGGCATCACGTGTATGGATTGGATGAATTCATAGGAGCAGACTTCAAATTAGCATTGCCACCAAAGTCAGAAGCAGTTGGACATTTGATGGTTGGTTTTGAGTCATCAGATCCTTTTAGACTAAATATTGATGAATACGGCATATGTGCTGATCAATTTGAATTTGAACTTCTACTAGTGGATGCACGAGAAAATAGATATTCTGCAACAATGAATAAAGCAAGCGTTTTTGTAGACGGCGACTTTCTTTGGAAAGTTAAACAACAGAAGGGAATTCCACATAAATTTCGGACGCATAGATGATGAAAATTAATTTTGATTTAGTTTGGGGGCTAATTAATGGAGAACGAACTTGTTAGGTATTCAAGAGCTGGTGACATTTTTCATTACCGTTGGGCTGCCCGCCGGTGCCTGCGTTTAATCTCACCCAAGTCTCGAATTAATCAAATTGTGGTTGAGGGTTCTAAGGAGAATAAACTTGCAGGAGAATATGTTATTGATGTTGCCGAGTACTCTGATTCGCTAACTAGACAAGGATTTCAAGATGTAGCTTATTATCAATTGAAACACACCACTGTTCATAAAAATAACCCGTTTGATCTTAGTGATCTTAGGGAAACATTTGAGGGTTTTTCAGCAAGGTTTCAAAAGCTTACCAGTGCCACTACCCAAATCGATAGTGTCATCTTTACTATCGTCACCAATAGACCAATTAATCAAAATCTTAAAGAAAATATTGAGAAGTTATCTACTGGTGAGAAAGCCAATTCAAAGTATAAGAACACATTATCAAAATATACGCAGTTATCTGAGGAAGATTTAAAAAGGTTTTGTGCTTGTTTAAAATTCGCAGACGGTGAAGGTGACTATAATGGACAGAAGTATAGGCTTCATGTAGAAATATCTCAGTTGGTTGCCGGAAGCATTGATAATCCTGAAATAGAAAGTATTACTGGACTAGTTCGCGACAAGGCTTTACCTGATTCCAATGGTGTAATTGTTCGTGAAGAAATACTTGAGAAATTTAAAGTTACGTCTGAACGTGATCTCTTTCCTGCTCCACCTGAGTTTGAAAAACTTGAAACTCTTGTGCATAGAGAGCAGCATAATGACTTGTTGAAAACCATTTTAGAATTAGCAGCTCCGTTGATCATACATGCTCCTGGAGGAGTAGGAAAAACGGTTTTTGCTCGCCAAATAGCCAAATCATTACCTGTTGGATCTTTCGGCGTTGTATATGATTGCTTTGGTGGTGGACGTTATCGTAATCGGAGCGAAGTGAGGCATCACCATCGCCAAGCATTTGTTCAGATTGTTAATGAATTGGCTGTACAAGGCCTTTGTGATCCACTAATAGTGAATTCCGGCGCATCTGAAACAGATATATTAAGAAAGTTCCTCGACAGAATTGAAACAGCAGTTATTGCTATGAAGAAATCAAATAGCAATGCAGTCCTAGTGATTCTAATAGATGCAGCCGATAACGCTGAAATGGCCGCGGCGGAGTTCAATGATAATTGCTTTGCTCATGAACTTCTCCGTGAACGTATAATTGAAGGTGCTAAAATAGTTGCCCTTTGTAGAACCGAGCGGATACATTTACTCCAGCCGCCTAGTAACATCAAACAACTTGAGTTGAAGCCATTTTCGGAGAAAGAGTCTTTTGATTATTTAAGGTCTCATTATCCGCAAGCGTCTAAAGAGGATGGAATAGAATTTCATAGGCTTACTAGTGGCAATCCACGTGTACAGTCAAATGCTTTAAGTTTAAATGGTAGTACGATTGCTGAAGTATTCTCCAGACTTGGTAGTATTGGAACCACTGTCGACGAACAAATAGAAGGACAATTAATGTCAGCAATTGATTCAATAAGAGATAAACTTCATGATGATTACAGAAAACAAATCGACTCTATCTGTGTAGGTCTTGCTACATTACCTCCCTTTATTCCACTGAAGATACTATCTAGGGCAGCTGATGTTGAGGAGTCTGCTATAAGAAGTTTTGTTGCAGATATAGGACGTCCCTTATGGCTTTCTGACTCCTCAGTTCAGTTTAGAGATGAGCCTACGGAAACTTGGTTTAGGGAAACGTATGCAGCATCGAAGGAACAAATAGTGTTTTTTATTGAACAAATCAAACCATTAGCTAACGAGTATTCATATGTCGCTTCTGCTATGCCTGCTCTGTTATTACAAGCAGGGAAGAACACCGATCTTGTTGAATTAGCTTTATCCGATAAGTATCTTCCCGATAATCTCATTGATAAGCGAAATGTTCGAGTGTTTCGTCTTCAATTTGCATTTAAGGCTTCGTTGAAACAAGAAAGCTTTGTTGAGGCAATAAAATTAGCTTTACGAGCAGGTGAGGAAGTAGCCGGTGATAAACGACAGTTAGAACTTCTTACAAGCAATATTGATCTGATTGCGCCTTTACAAGATGAACAACGTGTACAAGAGTTTGCTTTTCGTCGTTTGTTTAGTGGTTCTTGGAGAGGATCAGAGAATGTTTACTCAGCAGCATTGTTATCAACAGTCAAGAATTTTAGAGGGGAAGCCAGAAGCTTTCTTAGGGCTGCCGAGAACTGGTTAAGTCTATACTTCCAGGATAGAGATAAGGAAGAAGAAGATATTCCATTTCATCATGAACAATTAAAAAATGAAGAAATTGTGGAACTCGTATACACACATTTTAATTTATATGGGATAGAGAAGGCCTTCGAATTCCTTATTAGTTGGCACCCGGAGAAAGTAATCTATCATATTTCTAGGCAACTGTTTAGACGGCTTATGGACCTAGGGGAATTATCTGCTGCAACGCAGTTTGCAAAACTAGGTAAACATAATCAGTATTTGATAATTGCTTTCGCACATGAATCCTTAGATATCGGGTATATTCCTAATTCGGATGTTCTCTGCACTTGCCTTGATTTACTAACTGCAAAGCGAGCTAGAATTTCAAAAATACAAGACACCTTTCAAGACACAACACTTCAATCTCTTATCTGTTTTCTTGAATCTTGCGCAGCAAACAAGTTACCGAAGGAGAAAATCATCAGGGTTCTAAATCATTATTTCCCTCAAAGTGCTACACGGTCTATTACAAGCGATTACGATAATAAAGATCGTGCAATTTTTATGCGTGCACTGGCATTAAAGAAAGTATTACTTTCAGATCTCGAATTCGATATTAATGAATTGCTTCCAAAGAATCTACAACAGAATAGAAAATATAAGGATGAACAAGAGGTAAGAGAAATAAAAGAGGTAATTGACGGACTGTTACCTTGGTATATGCTGCGGATACGCTGTTTAGCAGGGGATATTCTTGATTTTGAAAATGAAGTAGCGGAAGTGAAAAAGAAGTCAGGATCAGCAACAGCGAGTCGATATAGAGACTTTGATAGTTTACCAACGGAAATAGCTAGAATATGTTGCGACGTTTTGATGTTTCATAAATTTTCCGGACAAATGTCAGCCAAAACTTTTTATGAAAATTATATAAAGGCTAACAGGATGTTTCTTCCTGACCATCTAAAATTAGTTCGTTCTGCTTTCCGATTAAGCCACTTAGCTGAACAGAGGCGCGATTTTGAACAATATGCTTATGACGTAATCCGTTCTGCTACAGACATTGGCCCAGAGGAAAGGGCAAACTGTTACATTGATCTTGCACGAGCATTGATTAATGTAAATCGTGATGATGCCGCGGTTTACTTCAATTTTGCCATCGATGCCGTTTCGAAATTTGGCGATGAAATCGTCGAGAGATGGGGAGCAGTTGTTTCCCTAGCTAACCAAAGAAAAGTAGATGAATTTGCACCTTACGATTTAGCTTACAGATTTATACGTTGTGCAGAGCTTATCGGAGAAAATGTAGCTCGCGAAAAGTATTGGGACAGGGACGAGGCTGTTAGGACTTGTATTCGATTGTCCCCGGTAACTGGAATCGCTGCACTAAGCAGATGGCGGGACCGGGAAATTGGTCGATTTAATCGTCAATTAATTGCTTTGTCCGAGGAAATTGTAAGAAGCGGCTACGTTGTACCAACGGTAGCATGGTCTCTTTCTGCGTTTATGACGGAGTATGAAATAGGGGATTTCTCAAGACTATGTATAGAGAAGGAAACATCGCATGATAACCGGAAGTATATTTTTGATTCAGTCATTAGAGAACTTAGGATAAACGGAGTTGGAGGGGAAGTTTGGGAAAGGATTGCTGAAACGGCTAAAAAGTACTCTTTACAAAGTAATCTATTGGATGAAGTTATTGCTTATAATCGCGAAATTATTGATGAAGAAGTGAATACTATTAACCAAGAAAGTACTTCCTCGCTTCGTGTACAGTCGGAAGAGAGTGCGATCGATTGGAACGATCTGCTGCATGATTTGGACTTGGTTTCATCTAATGGATTAAGACAAGCTATCCAACGTTATGATGGACTTCCTCAGACTGTGCGAAACAGCGAGTCCTTATGGCGTGAAGTCTACAATCGAATTTCCGATAGTAAAGCGAAGAAATTTTTTTATGAGCTTATTAAAGTAGATGAAGCCGATTTTTATGATATACAGAATGCGCTTTTGTTAGTGCCGGAAGAATGGCATCGCAAAATGAGCATTAAAATTGAGTGGCCCCAAATCATGCAATACGTAGGGAAACGATTTGCTACGTTTCTGCTGGAAAGGGGATCAATCTCTTTTTTCACTAGGAGACTTCATTTAGGGGCGGAAAATATACCTTTTATTCAAAAAGGAATAATCGAAGGATTAGCAACCCATGGAGATTTGGTTCATGCAACTACATTTTTTGGCTTTGTAACTGTTGCTTCGAAACATATCTCAACACAGGAAGCAACTGATTTACTTGACTTCGCATTATCGAGATTCGAACTACATATTGATTCTGAGTACGCTGATGGGCCATGGTCTCAATTGTGGTTACCGCCGGTTCACATGGATAGTGCTTTTACAGGTTTTGTTTGGTCTGCTTTAGGTTCTCCAAGATCTTCAACACGCTGGTGTGCCGTTCACTGTGTTCGTAGACTCGCAGAAGCTCAATGCAGGGATGAGATCGATGCTTTAATTGATTGGATGGAAAGGGATACTGTTGATGCATTTGGGGCTAATAAATTTCCATTCTACAACTTACATGCAAGATTATATTTATTAATTTCACTTGCTCGAGTATCAATAGATAATCCGCACATTTTACTACGTCATAAGAATGTTTTCTACAAGCATGCCTTGCAATCTTCACTTCATATACTTATTCAAAAATATGCAACTGATATAGCACTTAATATCGAAAAGGCTTATCCAGGGACTTACTCGGAAGAAGAAGTTGATTCACTTCAAAAAGTGGGGAAAAGTCAATTTGGTAAGGTTGAATTAGAGGATCGTTGGGAAACAAGAGATAGTTATTGGCATGCTAACGAAACGATTAATACAAGTTTAACTTTTCATCATGGGTATGATTTTGATAGGTACTGGTTTGAACCATTAGCGGAGGTATTTGGTATTACAAGTGAGCAAGTTGAAGACCTTGCTACGGACGTTGTTATAAATGAGTGGAATATAGATCAAGATGATAGATTTATAAATGATCCGCGTCATTCATTGTGGAGATCCTCTAGAGTCCAACAGGATGTGTATCATCACCATGAAGGATACCCTCGTATAGATAATTATAATTTTTATCTTTCATATCATGCCATGCTTGTTGTGGCTTCGAGGTTGCTGGAGAAAATGCCTGTTGTTCACAGCTCGGATTGGTATGAAGATGAGTGGCATGAGTGGTTACACAGACACTTATTGACTCGAAGTGATGGTTATTGGCTATATGACCGTAGAGATCCTATTCCTTTGTATAGAAGGGATTGGATTAATGAAATGAGAAATCCAGATTGGCGTGAAGAGATATCAAATGATGATTTTCTTGATGGCATATTGTCTGAAAGAAACGGAGAACTATGGCTAAACGTGTTCGGATCTTGGGAGGATGGAGAGAGTGAAAGATCGGAAAGTTTCTATATTGCAAGCTCTCTTGTATCATCGGCCACTGCGCAATCTCTTTTGCATGCATTGAGCACATGTTCAAATCCTCATGATTTTAAGTTACCTGATTACGAAGAAGAGGAAATGGAAATAAACGTGGATACTTTTAAACTTAAAGGTTGGGTATATCAAGAAGAAGCATCTAAGCGTCTGGATGAGTTCGATCCACATTCTGCTAAAGTAGATTACCCGCCTTATAAAATAGGGAACTCAATCGCTGAGAAAATGAAGATATCCTCTGATTATGAGAAGAGGGAATGGACTTTGGCGGATGAGAGTAGAGCATCAATAATTTGTGAAATCTGGGCGCCTATTCATGATAGTCATGAAGATGAGGAAATGTGCCGCGGCAATAGACTAACAGCATCGCTCTCATTTCTAAAAAGACTTTGCTCTGAATTCCAAAGTGAATTAATTATTGAAGTTCAAATTAGAAGAAGATTTAGACAGAAATCATACATGAGAGGGAGTGGGTCGGATGAGTATAAGCCACCGCTTAGCAAATTATTTATCTTCTCAGCCGATGGAAGACTCAGAGATACAGAAACGTACTATGAACTTAGGCAAAGCGCTAGTCAAAGAGTTTAGTTTGGACCCTGGTGTAGACACCACTGCTCGATGGATGGCGCATTATATTGCTGAGCAAATTGAAAGAGCTGAAAATAGCACTGGAGCTGAAAAAAAAGAGGCGGAAGAACGTTGTGTTGAAACGATATTAAAATTATGGAAACACAGGTTATCATTCCCGAGGGGTTCAAGGCCATTTGAAAATTTTGAGCCTATAATTCGTACACTTGCACGGCTTGATCCTGAAAATGAACGTCATTTCTTCTTTGAAAATAGAAAGGAAAAAAAGGATGGTGTCCCTGAAGAGGTGCAAAAGTGGCTGGATATAGCCGATGGAATAGATGAAGCAGCGCGTGTGTGGTTAAAATATGTGCTTGAACAAGCTGCATTGGCTGCAACTGATGATTCTACAATCGAATGGTTAGAGAATTCAGTAGCACTTCAGGAAGACGACCATTTTTCTGTAATCTTTCGAGATTTGCATAATGATATTTGGGGAGAAGGCCAGAAACAAAATGAAAAAAAACGAAAGACTATAATTTCGAGGATTAAGAAACTTGAGGCTTTCTCGGAATTGAACCAATTGTTATTGGATGAGTATAGAAACGAGCTTATGAAGTCTGAGTAAGGAGCAACGTAACCAATCATGTTGTGCATTATTAGAGTGGCTGAACGGATCTCACTTTACGGCAACATCGGTAAACCGTGAATTTCGATTGTGGCTACAAGGCGACAATTGTGTTAAGTGGAGAAAAGAGAATTCAAAGTGTCATACTATTAATATATACATTCATAATCACAAAAGGCTTAACAAGATAAATTTAAAATGTCTTCTTGAAATACAATAATGAGGGGTACAAAAATGAGTATTGAGATTATTAGATATAACCTTCCAGGTTTTGGCATGCTGGAGGTATCCTTATACCCGTATGCACAGAAACTATATAGTTTTTTAAAGCCAATGGGTTATGAGAATAAGTTTCATACAACCAATCAATTGGGTTCACTTCGTGATGTTTTTCCAGGATCCCACCATACAAGGTTTGAATATATTTTTTTACAATGGAGTTTAATCTGTGCTCTTCAAAAACAAAAGGGACTCGGACTTAGTGCAAAAAATAGAAAAGAATTTGGTAAACTACCAGGATTACAGCAAAATCCTAGTGGAGCTGAAATTTTGCAATGTCTAGTGCTTCTATGTAATCTAGGGCATTTACCTGAGACTTTTGCAGCCTCCAGAGTTTTTCAGCATTTATTACATGAGAATCCTGAACTTAAAAAGGGATTTAAACACGGCTTAAATGAACCGAAACTTTTCAATAAAAATTATAAAACGTACGGTGTTTATGATACACATCTATTAATCGGTCTTTTTCTATTAAAGAGATACAGGCGTAATGGAGGCAATGAAGATTTTATATCCTTTCCAGAAAGTTTGTTGAAATCATATATCACACAAGATGAAGATAATCCTCCTGGCCTAAAAAGGTTGTTTGAATTATATCGGAGTATTCGAACTTTATCGTTCTTAATATTAGATTCATTGTACTCACCAGTACCGTTTTCTTTAGATATATCTTCTATATTATTAGATTTTGAGAATGTCTTTGAGGATATTCTAATACGAAGCTCTCAATTACGACTGGCACTTAAAAACTTGGAAACTGTTTTACAGGATACTGTATACCTACACCCGAATGCACTTCTAGCAAGCCAGAGATTAGGTGAAAGAATAGCAAGTGATTTTAATGACGTAGATCGATCTTGGAATAGAGTATCAGTTGTTAGGGATTTACTTGAACCTATCTCTAATGATAATAAAGTGATGGAGATTTTCAATGGTAATCGAAGGCAATATACCCAGCCGGATTGGGATCTGGACAGAGTGCTACAAGTGGATGTAGTAATTGATTCGATGGATAGAGAAAGCTTCAATATTGACTTGGTTAAGTGGGAAAATGATCTGAGAAATAATATAGGAAAGGCTGCATGCCGAGTAGGAGTTCAAATTGACCCATCATTTTCACTTTTACGTATTGCATTTGGTTTAAATGTGAGAATTCATAGTCGGGTTGCTCTTGTAAAGAGTTTGAGTATTTTAAATCAAGTCAGCAAAATAAGGAAGTTTAATAATCAAACATTCCAATTGAAAGATTTTGAGAATAAGGAAAGAATATATCGTTTTGTTCTAAAGAATGTGTTTGGCCCGAAAAGTCTATTTAAGCTCGATTGGATATCTGATCCAGGTGGGGAGGGCCCTTTTTTCTTTCAACGTGGAAGAGTGAACACAGAAGTACAAATTAAACGTTATATCGATAGGGTGAGAGGAAACATATCCTCAGACAGACTACATGAACTAGAATTATCTAAAAAAGTGGTACTAGAACTTAATCATAGGGGGCCAATTTTTGTGTACGTTGGGTCAACTGAACTCAAGTATGATCCCAAGAATCCCAATAATGATGCTGAGTTTGATGGTGTATTCTTCTTGCCGCAAAAAAATCCCGAGGATTTTTTTATGGTAGTTGTTGAAGCTAAGAACCAGAGTAATGGACATACTACTGCAAAAAAACAATTAAGCAAAAGATTAAACGACTTAATTTTAGAATTTCCATACCTAAGATATTCAATTTTTGAAATCCGCAACGAAGGTGCTTATGCTAAGGTGGGCTTAAACCAACAATGAAGTCTTTTAAAGGATTCAGACACTTAGAGCATTCCGTACGCCTTCTGTAAAATTGGAGTGATCCCTTCTTTTGTCGAATATTTAGAACCTGAAGATTGGTATATAATGAAAGTTTTCCGTAATAGTATGAGAATTCTTATTGGTTAGGGAGTTGAGGGAATTATGCCAATTATAAATGATCATCCATCTGAAAACCATCCATTTGCCGAATCACTTTTATCTAATGATGAAAGCTCTACAAATGGTGTTTCCCATAGATGTTTATTAGAAAATAGTAGTCGAGATGTATTTCTGGACTATATGACGTTGGCACTGCAAAATCATCACATTAGCCCCGAGGCTTTAGAACGCCGTAGAGATTTAATCGAAACTCTTCAGATAAAGGATGCACCAATGCTTGTGTCCCCTTTTCCCAAAAATACTACAACCCAGAAAGGGAATTTTGCTGAAGTTTTTTTGGCGGAGTATTTGTGTACAACGACTCAGGCGGAGCTCCCTATATACAGGTTGAGATACAATCCGAATGTGGAACAATCAATGAAAGGCGACGATGTTTTGCTTTTTGATATGGATTCTGATCCAGTACGAATTATTGTCGGGGAATCGAAATTCAGAGGAATTCCAGATAAGAAAGCAGTTGTCGATATAGTTGAAGGGCTTGTACGTTCAAATCGAACTGGACTACCTATTTCATTAATGTTTGTTGCAGAGCGTTTGTTTGAAGTTGGTAACTCGGAGCTTGCACAGAAGGTTCAGAATTGTGCTGTATTATTTCTATCAAATCAACTGCAGATAGATTATGTTGGTTTTCTAATGAGTAATCATAACGCCAAAAATGTTGTAAATACCCATACCTCAAGTGAACTTCATAATTTATTAATGATATCGTTAAATTTTGAATCACCAGATGCAATTGTGCAACAAGCATTTGCACAATTGGAGGGAAGATAACAAATGAGCATCCCTACAGATTATGCAATATCATTGCTCCGTAGTTTAGAACAAAGTAGAATTGAAAATCTCATAACTCAAACTGATGCACGACGAATATTACAAGAAGTTAGAGAAAACTCAGAGAATTATCCTAATTTTGATTCTGCACTTACAGAAAAAGCAACCTATATAGCATACACTTTGATTTCCTGCGGCTGTTCATTGATAGAAAATGAAGAGGTAGAGCCTGCTGAGGGATTAGTAGCATTGGAAAAAGCGGGTAAGATATTATCGGATGCATTTAAGTTTAATCCGGATGAGATTGAGACGAAGAACTATAATTTACTCATTGCCGGGATGTCTTTATATGCTGCTAAACAGTACTCACGTGCATTTATTGTCCTACATAACATTGATGTTGATTTTACAATTGGACAAATAATCATTTGCTTTATAAAAAAAGATTTTGAATCCATGCTTCAAATTGCAAGTAAAGTTCTATTCACACAAGCACCAGAACAATTAGATCTTCGGGAATTTGATGAATGGGTAATATCACATGAAATAGCACGTTGTTTTTTTATTGTCATGGACTTCATTTACACAGGCAATCAAGACAACTTTTCACTTATAAAAGATACTCTAGAGAAGCTATTAGCACTTTCTTCCGAAAGTGCTTTGACGCTATATTGGCTAATTATTCGTTTGTTAAGAATTATTCTTTCTACTTTTCAAGCTTCGTCCTTATGGTCTACTTTACCACCACTTCTTCCTGCAAAGTATATCGCTGAAAAGTATATTCGCTTACTCAGCGGGTTTAGATCTCCTGTTACAGAAATATGGCCATCTCAGACAGCTGCATTGCCACTTGCTCTTGGTGATAATGATGGTGCTGTTATTAATCTTCGTACAAGCGGTGGCAAAACAAGAATAGCAGAGATAGCGATCCTTAAGACCTTATCTACCCATGTATTATCAAAGGTTTTGTATCTTGCACCATTTCGATCCTTAGCCTTTGAAATTGAACAAAGTCTAAATAGCACATTTGGACCATTAGGCATTACAGTTTCGCAGCTATATGGAGGTTCAACTGCAAATGTTACGGATTTTGAGCTAATAAATGAATCGCAAATCGTAATTGCCACGCCTGAAAAGGCAAAAGCACTTATTCGTTGTGGGTCAGGATTGGAAACAGAAGTAAAGTTAATTGTCGTTGATGAAGGTCACTTGTTGGGGGCAGAAGAAAGATATATTAAAAATGAAATGTTCCTTACGCATATCAAAGAGTTTGCTTCTAGAAATCAAATTAGAATGCTGCTTTTATCTGCCGTATTACCAAATGCAGAAGATTTAGCTCAATGGATCACAAGCGACTCGAATTTGGTAGCAAAGTCAGAATGGAAGCCTGCTTTAGAACGGTTAGGCTTACTACTGTGGGACGGCAATCGGGTTAGGTTAGAGTGGAAGAGTGAGGGCGAACCATTTAACCCAAATTTTATTCAAAAAGGCCCTTTGGGATTCGGGCGCAGAAGAACTCCTTTTCCAAATGATAAGAATGAAGCTGTAGCAGCAACAGCAGTTCGATTGGCCCAAAATGGGACAGTTATGATTTATTCCGCAAGAGCGAATTCAATTAATGGGTTGGCTAAGGATGTACTTCTAGCACTAGGAAAGCACCCAGAAGATTATCTATGGGATGCATCTTTATGGAATGTTTTTGAAAGTGTTTGTAATGAAGAGCTTGGGAATGAAGATATTGTTTTAACAGCCGCAAGAAAAGGGGTCATTTGTCATAATAATCGACTACCCACACTTGTTCGTATTGCTATTGAAAGGCTCATGCGCTCTAAACCTCCACGAATAATCATTGCTTCTTCAACACTCGGACAAGGGGTTAATGTTGGAATTTCAACTGTGATTGTTTCTACTCCATATTATAGTGACGAAGCAATAAGCAACAGAGATTTTTGGAATATTTGCGGAAGAGCAGGGCGTGCTTTTTCCGATATTGAAGGAAAAATTCTCTATGCAATTGATACAGCAAGGTCACAATGGCATGTTAATAAAGATAGACAACTTGCCCAAAATTATTTTGATAATCGACAAATGGAGATAGTAAGAAGTGGTTTACTTTTTGCGTTGAAGGCTATATACAAAAATGCAAATCGTACTGAAACTGATTTCACATTGCTTGTTGAAACAATTGCAAATGACTTTAGTGAAGGGAATATTCGTGAAGATTTCTCTAAGTGGTTAAACCATATTTTTGATTTCATAGATGATGAGCTTCTTGCAATGCATGAAAATTTTAGTGTAAATGAAGTCGATATTAGCTGGATTGATGATGTCTTTAGAAATTCGCTAGCACTTATTCAGGCAGAAAGCGAGAACGAAGAGTCTTACCTAGCTCTTTTAAAAGCACGTACCACTGCCCTGTTGCGCAGAATACCAAATAAGACGGATAGAAAAAAGTTAATTTCTTCTGGCGTACCATTGTCTGTCTCTAAAGCTATGCTAGACGATATTGAATTTTTTAGAAGCCTTGCTTTGACATTTATTCAAGCTACTGTTGGCGAACACGATTATATTGGGTTGATAGATAGTATTATTCGTGAATTGGAAATCTGGAGTAACCAAAAAGCAAAGAACTTAATGAATTCTATACCAGAGCAAGCTGCTTTAGATAATATGCGTCGTTCTTGGATAAGTGGAGATGCGCTCGCAACCATTATGACGCTTGAACTAGATGCGGCCGTAATCTCAAAAGACTACTACGGCTTTACGTTACCTTGGATTATACACGCTGTTTCTCAATTATTTGATCGTGAAACAGAAGAGAATGTAGTTCAGTTATATACTTCACTTGCCATGTTTGTTGAGCTGGGCCTTCCTAACAATATAGCTGTGAATATATATATGGCAGGTGTGCGTTCTAGAAGTGCCGCTTTAGAGTTGTCCGCTTTTGATATTTTCAATAATAAGAGTATTTCTGATATCAAGCAAGCACTTTCGGGCCTTTCAGTAGGTAATCATACTCTTTCAGACAGCTCTAGGGTATGGATAGAGTTGTTTAAAGAATCCTTAAGAACACAAACCCGAAAAAAGGTTAGTTTTCCTGATTTCACTTGGGAAAAACACAATCTTCCCGATAAATTGTATCTTCAAGTGGTCAATGGGGAGTATTTTCTTACTTCAAGTGACGGTCATTTTTATGAGAAAGTTGAATCAACAGATAGTTTGCCGTTTTCCAAAATAGCTAACATTTCGGGGCTATTCTTCATATATGAAAATGACAAGTGGCAATTGCGATCATACAACCCTCAAATTGTTATAAATAATGGGGATTAGATTATTCTGTCAACAAAAGTAAGAAAGGAGCAGAATTCAAACATATGAATTCCATAAGTGAGATAACCAAGCGTGATATTTTTGATTTGTTTAAACATGGGATGGATATGCCCGATTTATGGGAAATGCGAAGAGTGCAGTACAATTACTTTGGACGGTTAGAAGAAAGAGAGTTTCTCCAGAGACTTTATGATTTTAAGAGAATGCCAAGCCTAGATACAAGATACCACAATGCTGAGGAAGATATCTGGCAACATACAGTAAACAATGATGATTATCCATTTTGTTGGGTATTTGAGGACGAGCGCTTCCAATTAAAAAACGGAAGTGATGAAATATATTTAAAATTTATCTGCGAAATATTTCATCCCACAGTAAGAGATGAAAAAGGGTATTGGAAAGAGTTTCTTATAGAGGTCAACAAATTGCTACAAAACGATGGATATGAAATTTACCCAGCAGAAAAAATATCTAACCGTGATGTGTATAGTTGGAGATTTTTTGATTTGATAGAAAACAAACTATTTATCCCTTTTTCTCAACGATATCAAAAGGCAATTAAAGAAAAGAGAATGTCACTATCAATCAAACTAAGTGCAAGAAATCAAATTTATCAATTTCTAGAAAAACATAATGATGTTCTTCAAAAAACAGATGAAACTGGTTGGAACTATAATGTTAAGACAAGTGAAGAGGTGTTCAACGACATTCAGCAATTTTACATACCTAAATGTTACAATAGTCAGAGGGAGTATGTGGAAACAGATAACCTAAAAGATTTTGTATGCCATACTTCACCCTATTGTGTAATCGATGCAATAGAGTTTTTTGAGAAGTATAACCAGAATACTGATTTCGAGGCTCAAGTTAATGCAATATTAAAACTGAATAATATTGCCCTAAAGCTGAATAATGGTAAAATTGAAAGTACATTTATTTCTCAAATAAAAGCTAATACATTAGTTCCAATCCAGGAAGCAGGTCTCAAAGAGTTACTTCAAGAAGCAGCTATTTATTATGATGAAGGTAACCTTAAAATTGCTGTTGAAAAGCTGTGGGATGCTTTTGAAAGGCTTAAAACATATTATTCTCCTACATTAGATAAGAAGAAATCTATTAGCAGGATTATTAATCATATGAGTGGTCAAAAAGCCCATTATAAAGAACTCTTTGAGAAGGAGTTTCTTGAACTCACACAAATTGGGAATAACTTTAGAATTCGACACCATGAAACAACTAAAACAGATATCGAGGATCATAGACACTATGATTATTTTTACAAGAGATGTCTTTCGCTAATTTCGGTTTCGATTCAGTATTTAGATTATAACGGAATGCCTTAGTCGAAATAAGTTTCAAAACAAATACACGCCAATGTTAATTGTTCGTCAGGGTACAGTTAAGTAAACGAAATGAGAGTTCTATTTCGGGGGTTCTAAATGGTTAACATTATAAAAATCAATCGTAGAAATTTAACTCTAAAGCGATCATATAATGAACCGAATTTTAGCGGTAAGAGTATCTTGGTAAATGACCCTTGGGAGTATGTAGAATTATGGTTGAAAAGAAATAACAATAGTAACGAAGCACTTTCCTGAATCCGTGACAGCTTAGGTCCCCTACCTCCTAGGCAGTCCGTATTTTGGAAAACAGGCGTAGAAGATTGTGTATCTTACAACATTCCCATCTTCGGATTCAAACAAGAAGCGCTTTTCACAGGAAGCAAGGCATGCGAAATAAACCTCCTTTTTTACAGGGGGGAGGCGACTGGTGGCTGTGCTTGCGTTTCATTCACAATAATCAGGCAAATGCCTGGTAGATTCGACGAACGGTTTGGAACCATGGACTGTAACGGCCGAAATTGAAGGACGTTTGTCGGGCATGGCGGCTGACTCTAGCTGCGATGTAGATGATGTTCTGAATGACAGTTCGGATACGACGGCGCCCGACGCCTCCACGAATCGGTGCATCATCTTGACGTAAGCTTTCTTGTCCCATGATGCGAAGCAGGTTATAGGCGAATACGCCAGCGTGCAGGACTAGCTCATTCGTATCGAACTTGCCTGCCGGCAATCGCTCCAAATCTAGATCGGTCTTAAGCTCACTATGAAATTGCTCGCTTGTGCCATGATCGCGATAAAGCTCAATGACACGCCATGGCGAGCAAGTCAGAGATGTCCAGTAAACGTTCACTTCCACATCTGGAAACATGAGCACCTGCCCATCCCGATCGATCGTACGCACGATGACTTGGAACACTTGACGCAGGTTACAATCGAAGTCTTTCTGTGGAAATGTAATCGCGCCGATGTAGGTGGTCTTCCCAGGGCGTTGCTCACAAGATATCCCTTTGTCTTCGGCTACTCGCAGCCAGCTTTCTTTGGAAGCGCCGCGAAGATTGACTTTAATGATGTAGTCAACATCTTTCTCCGCGTGGCAAACTTGCAAGTTTTCAAGACTATCGTGAGCAGAATCCATACGGACGAGTAGACGATCACTTGTAATGCGACGAGCGTAATGAATCGTTTCCCGAAGGAAATCAGCACCATCTTTCTGGCTGTGTGTACTACCTTCACGCAATTGAAGATTTACGCCATACCCTTCTCGGCCCAAATAGGCAAAGATGGGGGCATATCCAAATGTTCCTTTGTACGTGAGGGAGACACCTTCTTTTTTCGTGCCGGAGTTATCGAACGGCGAAACGTCAATGTCCAGCGGTATGACCGTATGCTCGCCTGCGTCAAGTCCAGTTACCGGGGCATTGAGGTTTCGGATGAGGTCGGCAGATTCCTGCAACAGAATGTCATTCCAATTGGCATCTATTGTTTGTGCAGCGGCATCCAGTCGCTGACGGAGCGTAGGGCTTGAAGGCACTTTGCGAATACCCAGGCATGTTTGAAACACCGTATCTTTGCGAAAAGGCTCGATGTGGTCGAAATCGCTTTTACCTTGGCAGAGCAGACCAAGATAGCTTTTCATGACTTCGCCGTTCCCGTGGATCGGATTCTCCATTCCTTTAACGGCTGAGCGATTAAGACGCTGAGACAACTGTGTATGGGAAAGCAGCGCACCGACCGCAGCCAAGCCTGCATGCGTTGTTAAGAGGATTTCCTTAGATTGGGTGAATTGGATCTTCATATTCAGCACCTCGTTGGTGAAAGTAGATAATAAGCGATTATCTTTAATTTTCGACTTCAGAGATGCATTTTCCTTTAAATATCTCGGTTTTTATAAACTTTGTATCACGGATTCAGGACTTTTTTACTGGCAACAAGCGAAACAGTTTTACGAAGCTACACTTTCATTGCCGTTAACATCAGCCCCGTTAACTTCATATTATTGCTTTTTAAATGCTACAAAAACATTATTATTAATTAGAAATATTAGTTTTTCAGATCAACATGGGGTCTCTGGATACCAGAAAAGATCAAAGCTTTCTTTAAGCAATGAGATAATCATTCTAAAATCAGGTGGTATCTTACCGGCTTTATGCAGATGTTTAAATGATTGTCTACCTCAAGGGAGTAATAAGGTCGAATATACCTTAAAGGAATTGTTGAGAAATTTAGTTTATATTCATCGCACTTATGGTCTTACCTATACATCTGAAGGGAGTAAAGAATTATTTATACCATTGAATGATGTGTTTTGGGTGAAAAAAGACAAATCGACGGAATGCTGGTTTTGTGCAGAAGTCGATGAGAAATATGCAACCCAACACACGTTAAACAAGATAGATGATTGTTTTGAAAGGGATATTAATTTTCTAGACCGGTTTGTAGTTCGCTTTAAGGATCGAACAAGTTGGAAGGGTAATCAAACTATTTCCACTACAAAATTTATTAATTATCATAAAAAAGTTAGAAGAAATGTGCAGTATATTGCTGGTATATCAAGTAGGTGGTATATAAAACGAACGAATACAAAGGAGAGTATTCCTTTGAGTGCGTTGTCCATTACATTTGCAGCTATGCATAGACTGAGTGAGTTATCCAGATATGAACCAATAACTTTATCTAAGCATCTAAATAGTCAACAAAACTGGTTGATATCGGAATTCATTAAAAGTGCTCCTTATCAATTTATTCATGAAATTGCTTCTGAGATTACAGGGGAAGAGTTTTTGGTCCCTCGTAGAGGGTTATAGATTTAGGGGGAGAATAAGGCTATCAGTACCTTACAAAAGATATTTCGTTTCTTGTTCATCCTGTGCTCCGGAAGAAGCTAAAGAATATATTCAAAGAGCTTTAAGTTTAACCACAGAAATTGATAAAAAAAGGGCTACTACTCTCAATAACTTAGCTGTCCAGTTTCCAACTTTCTTTTCATGGTATTTTCTAGCGGTTCCAGACTTTTTATTTTTCTTGATTATCACGTGCCGCGGCAAACCCAATAAAATCAACAAAATTGGTTCCAGAGATTTTTTACACCTGACAGTCGTGTCCGATGAAATAAAAGTGTGGAACCAGTAAAGAATGTCTGGAACCAGTAAAAAAGTATGGAACTCCTAGAACTGTCCCGATGATGCTTTGTTAGATCATCGGGACTTTTTTTATCAAGAAGGGACTGTAGCCAGTGTTAGGGGAGTGAATTCATGAAATTAGAAAGAAAAATCAGATGAACCAAATGGAGTTTTCAAGCCAGATTGGGGTGTCCCAAGGGATTCTGAGTGAATTATAGCAAAACAAATACAATCCTTCACTGGAAACAATTTTGGCTAATATCAGGGAATTTAACATTAATCCAACATGGCTCTTATTCGGCTTATTCGGCGATACAACAAAAGAAGATGACCTCGAACAACTGGTGGGAGAACTTAATCAGATGGAGAATAGCTTAGTTACACAGTTTAGAATGTTGTCTGCTCTTGACTGTTTCTGTCGTCCGTTAATAGCCGGAAGTTGACGTTCATAAATGTCCGAATTTAGACCGATATAGTGACCATACTATCAGTCTAAAGAAAGAAGAAACGCTCCCGTAATCGTCATGCTGTTGGTAGCAGCATAACCGGAAGCGTCACCTCAAGAATATGGTCATTGTATCAGATTTCACGCTGGTTGAGAAGGAGTCTGCATCCGGCGTTTTTTGTTAGGAGTGCGGAACTGGTTCCCTGCCCTTGCTGCGGAGGCCGGTTAGAGGTCGCGGGCAGCCGGAGGCGGGTGTGGTACAGAAGCAGCGGAGAACGGGCGAAGCTCATCATTCGGAGGTTGTATTGTAGGCCATGCGCGAGAATTCATCATGAACTGCCGGATCTGCTTGTCCCCTACAAGCGTTATGACGCTGAAAGCATCGAAGGTGTATGGGCAGAACCAGATGCTTCGGTAGTAGCCGCAGACGAATCCACCATTTCTAGATGGCTGGCCTGGTTTCAGGTTTGGGCGGTGTATGCAGCAGCAGCTCTACACGCCATTAGTACCCGGTTTCAGCTTCCTGTGGAACAAGCGTCCGTTGCTCCACAGTCCGCACTCCACGCTTTAGGACGGTATGTCGGTGACGCAGCCGGATGGCTAGGAAGAACTGTCCGCCCCATCGCCAATTTAAATCTTTGGGTTACAGACCCGTTCTGCCTGTCTGTCCGCTGAAGCTTGTTTTAGACTCATGCTAACCCTAGTAAATGGAGGCATGAGGATGAACAGACAAAAGAAATCGGACGAGGTTGCGGCGGAACGCTTTCAACTGCTGTCGCCGCTCCTAGCATCCGGTCTGGATGCGGCGAAGGCGGCTCAGTTAAAGTCGGCCATTTGTGCGCAGTCCGGCTTATCAGAGAGGACGCTGCGCCGGTACTTGGCCGAATATCGCAAGGATGGGTTCGACGGACTCAAGCCGAAACTCAAAGGCCGGAAGCCGCTGCCAGACACCATACCAACTGAGGTGCTGGAAGAAGCGATCCTGCTTCGGCGGGAGGTGCCGAAGCGGAGTGTGCGCCAAATTATCCAGATCCTCGAATGGGAGGAGAAGATCGCACCTGGAATAATTAAACGCAGCACCCTGCAGGCGAGATTAACCAGGCGCGGTTACAGTTCAAGGCAGATGCGGATGTATGCCGGTGGCGGTACGGCCGCGCGGCGCTTTCAGAAGCAGTCCCGCAATCGCTTATGGCAGAGTGACATCAAGTATGGGCCGTACCTTCCCATTGGTCCTGGCGGTTCGAAGAAACAAGTCTATCTGGTGTTATTCGTGGATGACGCGACGCGGTATGTGCTGCATGGAGCCTTCTACGCGTCGATGGAGCAAGCCATCGTCGAGGACAGTTTCCGAAGAGCGATCGAGAAATACGGTGTCCCAGAGGCCGTGTACTTCGACAACGGCAAGCAATACCGCACGACTTGGATGAACCGGACGTGCGCGAAACTCGGTATTCGCTTGCTCTTTGCCAAGCCCTACTCTCCGGAAAGTAAAGGCAAGGTTGAGCGTCTAAACGGCGCTGTGCAGAGCTTTCTGGACGAGGTCGCGCTTGAGAACGTTAAGACACTCACCGAGCTTAACGACTGGTTCCAAGTATGGCTTTCGGAGTGCTACCAGAATAAACCCCATGCCGCGCTGGCGAACAAACAAACACCCGAAGCTGCGTTTCGGAGCGATCCGGCAGCGCTTCAGTTCGTAAATTCCGAGCACCTCGCGGCCAGCTTCCTCCACGCGGAACAGCGGAAAGTGGATAAGGCCGGCTGTATCAGCTTTCAAGGCAAGAAGTATGAAGTTGGGCTGTTGTTCATTGGGCAAACGGTTCAAGTCGTCTATGACCCGGCAGATATCACAGAAGTGACGATCGAATACGAGGGATGTACGCCTTGGAAAGCACGGGAGCTCATCATTGGAGAAAGGGCTGGCAAGCGGCCGGCCCTTCCAGAGCATTTGCAGAAGCAGTCAGCAACGGAATCCCGCTTGCTCCGAGGTGCCGAGCGGAAGCATGACGAGCGCGCACAAACCCAAACGCCGGCCGTCTCCTACCGCATGCTGAGGAAGGAGGCTGGCAAGGATGTTTGAATCCTTCTACGACATGACCCGTACACCATTTGCTCGGGATATTCCCGTGACAGAGCTTTATCCGGCGAGTGCTATGGAAGAGATGCTGGACCGGTTGCAATACGCTGCTGAGCGCCAATTATTCGCCGTCATCAGCGGCGACTGCGGGACGGGCAAGACGACGACCGTCCGCCGTTTTGCCGCCATGCTGGATGCCGCAAAGTATAGGCTGCTGTACCTGTCGGACTCCAAGCTAACGCCGCGCCACTTCTACAAAGGGCTGCTCGAACAACTCGGATGCGAGTCGAAGTTCTACCGGGGCGATGCGAAGCGTCAGCTACATCGCGAAGTGGAGCTCATGCGCGGCATCCATCGACTGGAACCGGTTGTCGTCGTAGATGAAGCCCATCTGCTTGATCGGGAGATGCTAGAGGAAGTGCGCTTCCTGCTCAACTGCAAGATGGATGCGCAAAGCCCTATGGCACTGATTCTAGTCGGGCAGAGCGAGCTATGGGACAAGCTTCGTCTCCAATCCTATGCAGCGATTCGTCAGCGGATTGACCTTCAGTGCAAGCTGCCCTATTTCGACCGTTCCCAAGTCGGCGAATATTTGAAGCGTCAGTTAGCATATGCCGGCACCGATCATGAGATATTCTCGGATGAGGCGGTAAATGAAGTTTACCGATTCTCGGGCGGATCGGCCAGACTCATCAACAAGTTGAGCACTCATTGCCTCATCTACGGAGCCCAGATCAAGCGCCGCATCATTGACGATCATATGGTGAAGCACGTGATTCAGGGTGAATTGTCATGAACGAGCCTTGGAACCGGATGACGTACGATCGGGACGCAAATAGTTGGTTTGTCCAGCTAGGAGAGAACGCTTATCCTGTTTACTGCGGTGAATGTTTTGAAATTCGCATTGGGGATCGCGGCATCCCATGTCGACTCGAGCTTGACCGTTATTGGTACGTGATCATGAGAGAAACCCGATTTAACTTAAGAAACAAAGACATTTACCACATTCGATTCGTTTAGCAGAAATGGGAAAGCCGTAATACTCTCGGCTTTCCCATTCATTGAGTCTCTATGGACATGATTACGATCAGACCTTGGACAACTAACGTGATCATTTTCTGGACATTATGGATCAGCAGTAACACTTGACCAAGGTGAGATAGTGGATATCATCGATTTGAAAATTACACGAAAGAATAAATAAATGCAGTTGGCAGATATAATTAGCAGAAAGTAATGATTTATCAAGATACATACTGCATGGTGGTGAATACCATACATACTTGTTTCTGTTACTAATGAACATGATGAGTTCCTCTATCAACTCTATGCGTTTGGGGCCCACCAAGAAGCATTTGAACGATAAAACATGGCGGTAGCGTCTTGACCGGCGAGGTCGGCGCGGGAAGTCTGCGTTGCTCAGACGAGTGGGGGGAAGAAAGCGTGCTTTTCAATCCATCTTTCATCGCCCATCCAAATTCCTTCTGAACAGCCCAACATTGGTGATGATGATCGTAAATTCTTTAGAAATAATTGATTTTAATTCTCTTAATGCCATATACTTTTACTAAATTATATGAAATGTTTTAAATGTAGTTAGAGAAATGCATAAATGTTAAAGATAGTTCAGGAGGAGACTTGAATGAATAAAGTGGATGCAATAAATAAAGTTGTGGAGAAAGTGCGAATCGATAATGAGGTAGTTGAAGTTATAGTTAATAATTTTATTGAAGTAATATGCGCTTCAATTAAGGATGGAGAGAAAGTAGTGCTCGAGGATTTTGGGACTTTTGCTATTAAAGAAGTTGCTGCTAGCGTTGGGAGACATCCTGTTACAAAAGAAGAGATTATTCTTTCAAGTAAAAATGAATTAGAATTTAGGGCGAGTATTGTTTTGAAAAAGATGATTAATAATACATGAGATTATGGGGTAGTCCTATAAGTCACTTGATGACTAAAGGACAACCTTCTTTAATTTTTAATACGAAAAGAAACCTTTCCTTGAAAAAGTGGAGGATCACCTAACCACATACCAAAGGAAAGGTTTTCTTTGTAAACAGCTTCATAAGGAAGTACATAGTATATTAGTATTTTAGCTATTATTTTGGTTACTGCCCGGCATTCCCGGAGCAGATGCACATTACAAAGCGCATGATTGAAGTCATACTTGTCCTTGAAATACCCCAGCATAAAGTCATCAACGACCGTGCCGGTGTATTGCGGTAAAAAGCCTATGGCATCTATGGCTTCGTTTCAGTGCTTGGCATGGAAGTTAAGCAACGTGAAGAGTTCATCGGAAATCACATGCATCCATTGCGTCTTACCGTCCACTGTATAACGTAATATAAAAATACCCCAAATAATCAAAGCCATTTACCCCAAAAAATCGTGCAAAAATACCCCATTTCATCGCGGTAAAAATAGACGATTTTCAGAGAATAGAGTACCCTTCTGCTAGATAGATGTTGAGGGGTGCTAACGGGGAGATGTTGAGGATGGAGCAAGTGGAGCTTATCCATGAATTGCGGGGGAAGGGCTTGGGGCCGGTGGAGATCGCAGAGCGGCTTAACATTACACGGAAGACGGTGAGCAAGTACATGAACGCTGAGGTGATGCCGGAACGTGCGCCGCGCGCAAAAGAAGAACTGCCTTCAAAGCTAGATCCGTTCAAACCGACTATCAGAGAATGGTTGGAAGAAGATCGCAAACATCGATACAAGCAGCGGCATACTGCAAAGCGCATTCATGATCGGCTGAAGGAACTTCCGGAGTACGATGCCTCCTACGCGCTCGTCCAACGGTACGTCAAACAGCTTCGGGAATACCGTCATCAGGAAGGAACAAATGAGTTGTCATGGCCGCCTGGCGAAGCACAAGTGGACTTTGGCGAAGCGGACTTCTACGATGCATTCGGAGAACTCAAGCCTCATAAATTCCTCTGCGTCAGCTTCCCGCACAGCAATGCCGGTTACGTGCAGTTGTTCGGCGGCGAGACCGCAGAATGCGTGGCTCACGGTCTGCAGGACATCTTCACACGAATCGGTGGCATACCGGGGCGGCTCATCTTCGACAACGCCAGCGGTGTCGGTAGGCGCGTGAAAGACAACGTACGGATGGCAGAGCTGTTCCTACGCTTTAAAGCACATTGCGGCTTTGACGTGACGTTTTGTAATCCAGATGCCGGTCATGAGAAAGGAAACGTTGAGAACAAGGTCGGCTACATGCGCAGGAACCTGTTCGTGCCTGTCCCAACGGTGACAGACATCCAGGCGTTCAACATGGAACTACTCGAGCGCTGCGAAGCGGATTGGCAGCGGGAGCATTACAAGAAAGGCGAAGCGCTGACCGTCCTTTTTGAGGAAGACAAGAAGGCGCTGTTGTACTTGCCGAAGCCCTTCCCCGTTTGCCGGTATCTCCGCGTAAAGACGGACGGGTATGGCAAGTTTCTGTTGGACGGCAAGCACTTCTACTCTTCATCGCCAGAGTGGGCCGGTAAAGAGGTCGTAGTGCGAATCGGTGCCCATACCATAGAGCCGCTTACGCCCAGCGGTGAAGTCATTAGCGTGCATGCGCGCATGTATGGTAAGCAGCGAACGGACAGCGTGGATGTACGGACGACCATTAATCGTCTGTTGCACAGTCCTGGCGCATGGCGCAACAGTCTGCTTCGCGATGCCGTGCCCGAGCAACTACGTGTTGGCATGGATGCGCTCGAGCGTGCGGAGTTGAAAGAAGCCCTGCGGACCATGCAGGATTTGTCTAGCCGCTATGGCTTTGATACGCACTGCAAGCAATGGATGAGGCGACGCAACTCGGACGGTTGACCAGCGCGAACAGCATGGTGCTAGCTGCACGGTTAGCGACGTTCGAGCCGGAGGATAGCAGTGGCGTGGATTTATCCATCTATGACCAGATGCTAGAGCCGAGCGGAGGCGTACAGCTATGAGTATGGTGAAGGAACGCGCCGCTGTGCGCAGCGAAATCTCTGCATTCTGCAAGAAGCTCGTATTGAGCCAGCGTGCTGTCGAGTTATGCGAGGCCGAAGCCACACCGAAACAAGAGGAGTTTCTACACCGCGTGCTTGCGGAAGAGATGGAGAACCGGGAGCGCAGCCGCCGCAGTCGGCTAATGAGCCGAGCGGGGTTCCCGGTCTACAAGACACTTGAAGGATACGAGCGAAGAGGCGTGAAGCTGCCGGGCTCCCTACAATGGAGTGACCTGGAAGACGGGACATTCATCCAGGCGAAGCGAAATCTCGTCCTCTACGGGCCTGTCGGTACTGGCAAGACGCACCTTGCGATCGCAGCGGGACTGCGTGCTTGCGAACTCGGGATGGTCGCCAAGTTTTATACGGTTGCGGAGCTCGTGATGCGTCTTGCAGAGGCGAAACGCGGCGGCACGCTGGAGAGGCTATTAGCGGACATTCAGCGCGCACAGCTTCTTGTTCTCGATGAATGGGGCTACATCCCCGTAGACAAGGAGGGCTCCCAATTATTGTTCCGCGTCATCGCAGATAGCTACGAGAGTCGCAGCCTTGTCATTACGACCAATTTGGAGTTTTCTAAGTGGGGTTCGGTGTTCACCGATGACCAGATGGCCGCTGCCATGATTGACCGTCTTGCCCACCATGGGCATCTGCTGATTTTTGAAGGCGAGAGCTACCGGATGAAGAACGCGCTGATGAAAGAGCGCTAAACAAGGAGAATGATACGAGTGAACAATATAACGAAACAGCAAGCTGACTCCCGAAACGGGATCGCAGAGATGGAAGCTGCGGTTGAACGATTACGCGAAGAAATTCAAAGGCTAACGAGGGAACGGGATGCACTTCAACAGGGGAATCTAGCTCTTTACGAGGAGCTGACTAGACCCGATTTTTAAGGTTCACGGGCAAAAAAATACCCATGCTCATGATGGGTAAAAATGCACGATTTTTTGGGGTAATTTTGCTTGACGAAATACAGTCCACGCGGCATCCCGTTTCATCGGCATGCAGCTTGGGCTTCTGAAGTAGCTGCGAGGCAAAGATTTGCAGGCGAGCTCCATCATTTCGGAGGATGCCTTCAAAATACGACTAGACTAAGTGAAACTTTACTTGCTCGAGCACGAAACGATCACGTTACGGTAACACTAATTAAAGTGAATTAAATGTATTAAAAGTACGTTTGGAGGAGATGAGATCTCCTCTCCTCCTTAGCGTACTTCACGAAAGGAAGGATACTATCCATGTACGAAATAATACCAACGTTCCCATTCATAAACTTTGAATTATTTAGTCTAGAGGACTTTGAGGATGAGGTGCTAGCAAAAGAAGTTTTGGATTCAATAAAAGCATTTGGAAGAGATTATGCTCCTCAAAAGTTCGATACTGAAGAACCATTAAAAAATAAAGTGAATTCCAAAGACTTTAGTGATCTAGTGTCAGTTTGGTTGAATAAGGATAACATAGATAAAGGAGTTCTTCAGGAAAACAGTTTTTATGGTGGATCTATTCTTATGAAAAAAAATTCTGGGTTCAAATGTAGTTTTCAAGTGATATGGGGAAAGGGAAATGTCACAAGTTTTAATTTATTGTCTATGAGTATGTCATTAGATTATTTCAAAAATGAAGAGAATATGGGGATATTATGGACGAATTGCAAAAAACTAATTCGAATATGTAAACCTGTGTATGCAAACATATCAAACCTCTCTATTCCCGAGAAAAGAGAGGCAGTTGATTTAACGATAATCGCTCCAGAATTGCAATGGAAGGCTATTTTTGGGCGCCCCTATATTGATTTGTTTAGTAAAGAGCGTATTTTGGCAACACCATGTTTTAATATTGAGGAGATTGGCGAAGATTTTATTTCAATACAACTTCAAGAAGATGTATATAAGGCTATCCCAAAAGAAATTCGAGAAAAGGTAAAGAACCATCTTGGAACAGCAGCTTTCGTGGAATATGGTCATGATTTTCGTGACTATAGAGATAAGCCGAATTTAGTGCCTATGTTTAACTTTTCAAATCTTGAACACCCATAATACTTTGCGAATGGAAGGAAGCAGTTGAAAGAATGGAAGAGGCTGAAGAAGAGAAATCTAATATCGGCATAGTTGTTTTAAATATATTCGGTGCAGGACACGGCGAAAACAAACATGAGGCGCGATCCATAGCCATATCAAGGTAATGCGATATCTTTGCAACCTTTTCAGTATTGGTACAACAGGCGGGAGAAGCTGGGAATAAAAGAGCGGGCTATCTCCTAGATAGCCTCTTCACTTGCTTGAATATTGGCCCGTGGTTCTGATTCCTTCAACACTACATCATTGATTAGCATTGATTTGTATATTATTATTCGAAATAACATTCCCGTTGACATCCCTTGCCTGAACTTGAAGGTGACTTTCCATAGTAATCGGGCAGGTTAGGAACCAGATGAATTGACCGTTTTTTGTTTTCGTAATCTGTGTCATACTCCCTTGAATAAAAGACGAGAATTCCATCTTTGGTGAATTCTTTATGAATAATTTCATCGACCTCAAACGCCATGAATTTATGTTTTTCATTGATGACATTAACAAGTGCCTGATCAATGTTTGGAGCTGCTGCCTGATGATTTATATCCGGAGGTAAGAGCCATATCACAAACATAATTACCCCCACAACAACACATGACACAAGCGATGTCAGGAACAATCGATTCCCTCTTTTCATTACAAGTACCTCGTTTACAATCCTATTGATATTCCCTTCTGTTGGCTTCGGTTCATGTTGAAGTGGATCACTTTTTAGCTGACGATACCATTCTGGATTTGCCATAAACCATACCTCCGTACTCTAGACTTTACAGTTCCTACAGGTACAGCTAGAAATTCAGCAATTGAAGCGATTGGCATCTCATAATATGCATCTAATACAATCACTTCTCTTTTCTTTAGGGACAGTTTAAAAACAATTTCCCATACTTGATTGGTGAACTGCGTATTAAAATAGTCTAATTCTGCCGATGGAGCGGATTTGGTGTCCTGTATAAAATCAATCAAAACCATTTTTCGGATAAAAGCGGATTTCTTATGATTGATGCATGCGTCCCTTGCGATTTTGAGTAGCCAAGTCTTAATCGTACTCTCACTTCGAAAGGATGTAAGTGAACGAAATGCTCGAATAAAAGTATCCTGGGTGATATCGTCCGCCACATCATGTTTCGGCTCCATTTCATCAAAAGGTTCCCCTTAGGACCATAAATTTTGAAATTCGTAGGATAACGAAAAGTGAAGGAAAAAAACGGAAAGATGTCGAATGAGTATGAACCATTGATAAAAAGGGGGAACGATAAAATGCTTAAAACATTGGAATGTCCTGCTTGCGGTCAATTAAATAATGTTGATACACAGAAGCTTTCTCAAGAAATATGTGGGACTTGTAAAGCTAAATTTACTGATGAAGAGACATTCGTAACATACAAATCAAATGAACAATTAGCATCAGCGCTTGAGATGGATGGTGAGTTCCCTCAAGAGGACAAGGTCGATGTAAATGAATGGACTTCAAAAATAGGTGGGAGCGACAAGCAAGAACAATATGTGAAAGAGGGCTTTTTGAAAAAACTGAAGAAGCATGCCTCGAAGATTCCATTTGCCAAAGACGCATTAGCAATGTATTTTTGTGCAATAGATAGCAAGACACCGGTATCAGCAAAAATGACTGCCTTTGGTGCTCTTGCCTACATTGTGCTTCCATTCGACCTTATGCCAGATATTGTATTGGGTTTAGGTTATACAGATGATGCCGCCGCTTTCTGGACGGCGTTTAAAGTGATTAGCATTCATATTACGGATGAGCATAGACAACAAGCTGAAGATTGGTTTGCTAAGTGAAGAAATTATATTACGCCTAGTTTTTCCAAGATTGAGATGCTAAGAAAATTACTGTTCAATGGAGGGAGGAACTGACCAAATGGTTAATAACAAGGTTTTTGCTATTGTCATTATGATATGGATTACATGGTTAACTATATGGGCCGTTAATAGTGTGACGTCAATAATGAGGGGCCAAAATACAATTCATGTTTCGGGGATTCCCCATGTTCCGACAGAGGAGCCGATCTCCACAGTGCGAATAGATGAAAATACCGTATGGATTATTAATGCCAACAACCACTACATTAAGGTAATTACGAAGGATGAAGAAGGCTTCAAAATTACAGGCTCCGAAATGCAATTCCAAGAACAATAATCTACAAGGAGCAGCCTGCCGGCGGCAAGAAAGCGGAGAGCCCATTAAGCTCTCCGCTTTGCTTAGTTTTACTTATAAAGTTTTCCTAACGCCTCACGTTGTGGAGGCTTGATATTCACTTTTGGTCGGATAGACTTTGCTAGAGCTTCCGCCTCGTCAATGGTTTGGCTTTTTCCCAACTCAATCAACGTTCCGACTGCAACAACACCGGTTCTCCCGCTGCCGCCGCCACAATGGAATCCCACTTTCTTACCAAGCTTGTACGCCTCTACCACCTGTTCTATGGCTTGTTTAAATAGTTGATCTTGCGGACCATCTGCATTGTCCCCGAGCGGCACCTGAATCCACTTTAAATTCTCGTTTGGATACGCGCATTCGGTTGCTTCACCTCTTAAATCTACAACAACTTCAATACCCTCATGTTTAAACATATCCTCGACATCAGCAGCCCCACCGAAAAAGATTTTATCTTCCACGAGGCTATGATAGTTCTTTTGCATGTTATTGCACCCCTTATTTTTGTTTGAAGGATGAAAATTCAACGGCTATTGGTCCAGCTGCAGGCGGAGCACAGCAAAGAGATAAATCTCTTGCTTCGCCGGCTGATTCAAATTCGGAATCCTCCTTGGTGTAGAAGATCTCCCAAGCATTGCCGTCCGGATCATACACCCAAACCTTGTCCTGTACGGCATAGCAGCAAGTGGTGTTCATTTCGTCAATCGTCAATAGATTGGCCTGGCGGAGACGATCTCCCATTGCCAGTACATCTTCGGTGTTATCGACTTGGAATCCTAAGTGATTAAGTACACCTGATTTTTCAAAGGGCCTTACGTTTAAGGAAAAATGAAGCGCAGGATGCTCGAGTTCAAATTTAGCGTAATTTTCTTTGACCTTGGTCGGTTCGGACCCGAAAAAGCTGCGGTAAAAAGTGAGTGAAGTTTCAAGATCGGAGCAGTTGAGAGCAACGTGCATTCGTTTAATCGACATATATGTGTATCCTCCTTTATTTTGATTGTGCGAGTATGGTTAAGTGTTGCCTGACATGGGTGGTGTGGTACGACTCTGATCATTAGTATTATATATAAATTTCATTATATAAGTAAACAATAATATTAGTGAATACTTATATATAAACCATGCTTTCACCCTGCGCCCACCCTACAACAACCAATCACAATTGTTCAAAATTATAAGGAGCAGCCTGCCGACGGCAAGCTGCTCTCCAGTTTATCTACATCAATAAGCGGTAAGACTCCTTTATTTCATTTAGAGCTGCTCCATGCTTGATGATATTGTGCGTTGCAGTCGTTAATACGAATACCAGTATGATGCCGATCAAGATTTTTCTGGTCAGCGTGTGCTTAAGTGTGGCAATGAATCTTGCGCTGAGCAGGAAGAAGACAAACAAGTAATGGCCCGCATACAGGAATAGATCATATTTGAAAACAGCCAGACCGTATCCAATCACGATATGCAGACCGAACGCGAATAGGAGAAAGGGCGCAAGCACCCAAGGTTCTCTGGTTCTGCGGTTTCGGACAAAGCCCAGAGCAGCCATCAGAAGGACAGCCGCACCAATCACTGTAACATAAAGCGGGTAGGGGCTTAGAAGATCGGTCGCAAAGGCAACAATCCCTGGATCAATTAGAACAATGTCTGGTGTCAATACTGGACTGATGACTAACATATAGATTGCTTTCCAATGCTGACTGAAGGAGAACGGAGCCGTGTATTGGAATCCGCCATTGTGCAAGCTTTGCAGCCAGTTCTGAATCCAGGAGGAACCGATTAAAGTTTGCAGGCATGTAAGTGCAGCGACGCCAATTAAAAAATAGACCGCAATTAACAGCAATGTAGTGATAAATTTGTAACCTCGCTTTTGGAACATATTAATCCATAATGCCCCTGCAAACGGCACAATATTGGTTGACGTAATGCCAAAATTAGTGATGGCTAGAAGTGCTGTTGGAATCAGAGGGGAACGGTCTTCCATTCTGCAGTAGAGCAGATAGACAACGGACAGCAAAATGACAAACTGTGCATAGGGATAGGAATCTGGTATAAGCGCTGTGAAGATTGTATAGGAGCTTATGCCGAAAAATGAAGCAAACAGCAAAGAAATGATATGTCCCGTCTCTGTTTTTTGCAAATAGTAATAGATCATGACGACACTGCCGGCATTTATCACAGAGTGGATAATGAGAAAAAATAAATGGCCTGACAAATACTCGGACAAGTAAGTTAATGATCCCGCTAGGAAATTGAGAAAGGGGTGAATAATGGACGCGTTCCCAAAACCGTAGTAGATAGAAGGATCAAAGTTAAAAAGATTCAGGGTAAAGGGCACGCCGTAAAAAGGGCTATGTATTATTAATTCAGAGCTATGCCGCTCCATATACAGGATATAGGGATAATTAATAACCACATAAAATAAAAAAAAGGCGATGAAAAGCCCAAGCGCACAATAATTATTTTGTTTTTCCTTAAACAGAAATTTCCCGAAACTCATCATGCTCCACCATTTCCTTATAAATTGACGATCATACAAGCAACACGATAACTCCAACAATAATGAAAATAATTCCGACTACTTTATAGCCTCCAATTGATTCATGGAACATCCATTTAGCCAATAGCAAAGCCCATATAAAAGTGATGGCGTTAGCGGGTAATACAACAGTATATGGGAGTATGGATAATACCTGAATCCGTGACAGCTTAGGTCCCCTACCTCCTAGGCAGTCCGTATTTTGGAAAACAGGCGTAGAAGATTGTGTATCTTACAACATTCCCATCTTCGGATTCAAACAAGAAGCGCTTTTCACAGGAAGCAAGGCATGCGAAATAAACCTCCTTTTTTACAGGGGGGAGGCGACTGGTGGCTGTGCTTGCGTTTCATTCACAATAATCAGGCAAATGCCTGGTAGATTCGACGAACGGTTTGGAACCATGGACTGTAACGGCCGAAATTGAAGGACGTTTGTCGGGCATGGCGGCTGACTCTAGCTGCGATGTAGATGATGTTCTGAATGACAGTTCGGATACGACGGCGCCCGACGCCTCCACGAATCGGTGCATCATCTTGACGTAAGCTTTCTTGTCCCATGATGCGAAGCAGGTTATAGGCGAATACGCCAGCGTGCAGGACTAGCTCATTCGTATCGAACTTGCCTGCCGGCAATCGCTCCAAATCTAGATCGGTCTTAAGCTCACTATGAAATTGCTCGCTTGTGCCATGATCGCGATAAAGCTCAATGACACGCCATGGCGAGCAAGTCAGAGATGTCCAGTAAACGTTCACTTCCACATCTGGAAACATGAGCACCTGCCCATCCCGATCGATCGTACGCACGATGACTTGGAACACTTGACGCAGGTTACAATCGAAGTCTTTCTGTGGAAATGTAATCGCGCCGATGTAGGTGGTCTTCCCAGGGCGTTGCTCACAAGATATCCCTTTGTCTTCGGCTACTCGCAGCCAGCTTTCTTTGGAAGCGCCGCGAAGATTGACTTTAATGATGTAGTCAACATCTTTCTCCGCGTGGCAAACTTGCAAGTTTTCAAGACTATCGTGAGCAGAATCCATACGGACGAGTAGACGATCACTTGTAATGCGACGAGCGTAATGAATCGTTTCCCGAAGGAAATCAGCACCATCTTTCTGGCTGTGTGTACTACCTTCACGCAATTGAAGATTTACGCCATACCCTTCTCGGCCCAAATAGGCAAAGATGGGGGCATATCCAAATGTTCCTTTGTACGTGAGGGAGACACCTTCTTTTTTCGTGCCGGAGTTATCGAACGGCGAAACGTCAATGTCCAGCGGTATGACCGTATGCTCGCCTGCGTCAAGTCCAGTTACCGGGGCATTGAGGTTTCGGATGAGGTCGGCAGATTCCTGCAACAGAATGTCATTCCAATTGGCATCTATTGTTTGTGCAGCGGCATCCAGTCGCTGACGGAGCGTAGGGCTTGAAGGCACTTTGCGAATACCCAGGCATGTTTGAAACACCGTATCTTTGCGAAAAGGCTCGATGTGGTCGAAATCGCTTTTACCTTGGCAGAGCAGACCAAGATAGCTTTTCATGACTTCGCCGTTCCCGTGGATCGGATTCTCCATTCCTTTAACGGCTGAGCGATTAAGACGCTGAGACAACTGTGTATGGGAAAGCAGCGCACCGACCGCAGCCAAGCCTGCATGCGTTGTTAAGAGGATTTCCTTAGATTGGGTGAATTGGATCTTCATATTCAGCACCTCGTTGGTGAAAGTAGATAATAAGCGATTATCTTTAATTTTCGACTTCAGAGATGCATTTTCCTTTAAATATCTCGGTTTTTATAAACTTTGTATCACGGATTCAGGTAATAGATAGATGTTGAGCAAGGCTCCCAGCCCGTAAAACATGAGGCCAGCTAACACATAAAGCATTTTCCTGTGCATGGCAAATAGCTTCAAGAATGCGGCGCCAAAAGCACCGCTAAGGGTCATCGCCAGGAGAAGAAGGAAATGAAATGCGTTACTTATCATAGGATGTTAGAGTCACTCCAATCCCCAGTAATACGACAGCGGCCGCTTTCTGAATGGTAAAGGTTTCTCCTAGAAACAGGCTGCCATAGGCGAGTGCAAAGATGTAACTGGTGCACATTAAAGGATAGCAGACAGAAAGTTTTTCAATGGCGAAAGCTCGAATCATCAATATTGCGCCAGTCCCGTAACATAAGAATCCCGGAATCATGTAAAGGAGATGGTCATGGCCCCATTTCCAAAACAGCTGTCCAGTAGCCGTTAATAGTGCTGAACCGAGCATGAGCAGCTTCCCCGCATGAGGGTTATTCGCTAAAAGCATGACGTAGCCTCCACCATTTATTCAAAGAATGCGAGAATAAATATCACACTAACCACATACATAACCACCGTGGTTAGAATGTGTTTATCCTCCACTAATACGCGGTCAGGCGCCCCTCCTTTGTGTTCAATAGCCTCTCGGTATTCGCCGAGGCAGATGGGACAAGGGTTTCCTCGTACCACCAAACTTACTCTCCTCCTACTTCGTAGGGGGATTTTTTCATATAATTCCTTTTTTCATTATGGGAAATATTCTAGGAATATTTGGTCATTTTCTTCGAAAAAGACTTGACAAATTCTCCATTTTTCCAAAATCGCGTTGTAAGGGTTTGTTTTTTAACCCATTAATCGCGATTGGAGGACTTCTCATGAAACCTATTTTTGTTCCGCATGCGGACTACCAAGGCTTTGTTCTTAAGCAACTTCGTACTCATGTTGGACCCGGTATCGTCATCATCAATAAGGACTGGCCGCTTCTTGCAAAACTATGGATGACTGATCTTTCCCCCATCACGACGTTTCTTCGAGACGCTTATTCTGATCGAGGCCCCGAACCTCGAGATCCAGCATCTATGTTTCGATCCTTTCTCTTGTTCCTCATGACCAACCCTGAAAAGGGATTAACCGAATGTGTGAATGTCTTGAAGCGGACACCTATCTATGCCATACTTTGCGGCTTCGACTTTGACGATCTTCCTGGCGTCGGGACCTTCTATGATTTCTTCAGGCGCCTCTGGCCTGCGGTAGACAAAAATCTGAAACCGATGAAGCAACCCAAACGCAAGAGTAAACCGAAGAAAGGGAAGAAAGGAGAGAAAGCACCTACGGCTACACCGGGTAGAGTGAAACGTCTCGTCACATGGATGATGCGTCATGCAGATAAGAGAACAGCCTTGCCTGCCGATCCCTTATTCGAATTCTTCCAGTCACAGATCCTCAGCGTATCGGCGAATCTGGGATTGCTTGGTGATCTTTCAGCGCTCAGTGCTGCCGGTGATGGAACACCCATCGTCACCTCTGCCTATCCAAGAAGCAAATCCACTTGCGATTGTTATGCCAAAGGTATGATAGGTTGTAACCATCCTCGTATTTACTCCCAGCCCGATTGCGACTCGGGCTGGGACAGCGCCAGAGAGAAGTATTATAACGGATACCATCTCTACATGATGTCAGCAGCTGATAGTAAATACGACTTGCCTTTGTACCCTAGACTGCAGCCTGCTTCCCGGCATGACGCTGTCAGTCTAGTTATGAGTATGATGGAATGCAAGCAACGTTTCAACCTTGGCGTCATCGATAAGATATTGCTTGATGCCGCTCATGATGCTGAGGCGATTTACATGCTTCTGGATCACCAAAACATCGAGCCATTCATCGATCTCAACAACCGTAGCAAGAAGAATACGGCGACGGAAAGCGACATTCAGATTGCTCCAACAGGTATTCCGATCTGTCCGAAAGGCAACGAAATGAAGCCAAACGGCTTTGACAAATCCCAGAATCGTCGCAAGTGGAGATGCTCTGTAGCCTGCGGGTGCTCCGATGCCAAATACGGGCGGACGTACCATACATACAGCAGCGATAATCTTCGCCTGTTCCCCAGAACCGCTCGTGGGTCGGAAAAGTGGAAGTTGATTTACAAACGCCGCACATCCATTGAGCGTTCCAACAAGCGGGAGAAGATCGATTACAAGCTCGAATCCGGTCGGCACCGCTCGACGATGATGTGGTACATACGCATCTACGCCATTATGATCTGTCAGCACATGGATGCCTGGTATGTGAGCCAGAAAGATGAATGGGACAAGCTGAAAGCTACCATTTGCCCTACAGTCGTTTAATTTTTTTAAAAATGCGCTCCGCCTAAATTGGTGAGGTCTGTCTTTTTTTGAAAACTGGTTTTCATTATCCATATTTTCCAGAAACAAAACTCTTGTACTCCCGCTTTCTCCTTTTCAGCCAGGCTCTAATTCCGAGAGGCTATTTCAATGTGAATTAAGTACAAATATCTAAAGACCCCATAGATCACTAACGGAATGGTCCACATTAAATGGATCGTTCGACCAGATGTGAATGTAAACAGGGAATAACTGATAATGGTTGCGGCGGTGACAATGCTGATCAACTGATCGAGTAAGGCAAACGAATATCGATCCAGTACTTTGCGGTGTGTATGGCTATCGTTCTCAAGTAGAGACAGCTCATGTCTACGTTTGCCGATCGCGAGAAATAAAGAGAGCAACATTGTACACAATAGGAACCACGGCGTTAACGGGACATGAATGACAAGACCGCCCGCTATGGCTCGCATTACGAATCCGGCTGCAATGATCATAATATCTACAATAACCACATGCTTCAGCTTGAATGAGTAAAGCAGGTTCATCATTAAGTAGGCAGTCAGCAGCAAGGTGAACAGCGGATTAATGAAATACGATCCTAGCAATGAAACGAATAACAGAATGGAACCAAAGATCAATGCCAATCTGGGGTTTAAAGCACCAGACGCCATTGGGCGAAATTTTTTTACTGGGTGACATCGGTCGGTTTCTCTATCCGCATAGTCGTTCAGAATATATACGCATCCAGATATGAAGCTGAACAGTATAAAGCCTATTATGGTGTTGAATAGGGTCACGATACTCATAGTTTCATAGGAAAATAAGAGCGCAGAGAATATGAGAAGGTTTTTAGTCCATTGCTTAGGTCTCAGTTGAATGAATAAGAGCACTAGAGTATTAGAATTTGTTGTACGAGGTTCACTTTTCGTGAGAGTAGATTTTAATAATTGCATATCCTGTGCCCCTCCTGTAATAATTGAAGTTGAATTCGAGTTGGATGAGTCTGTAAAATAAATTCCTATAAGAGGGTGAATTCCCTATTCCATGGTAGTCATACAGATGCCAATCGTCAAGTTATTTTAAAGAAACAATAACCTTATCGATAATCCCGTATTCAACGGCCTCTTCCGCTGTTAGGAAGCAATCACGGTCCATATCCTTTTCAATTCGTTCAATGGGCTGGCCCGTTCGCTCCGCTGCTATCCGGTTTACCTTTTCCCTCAATCCTAGAATCCGTTTGGCGCTAATAGCAATATCGCTGGCCTGACCGCGGGCGCCACCATGCGGCTGGTGAATCATAATTTCACTGTTTGGCAGGGAGTAACGCTTGCCCTTTGCTCCGGCCAGCAAGAGGATGGCTGCGAAGGAGGCGGCGAAGCCGGTACAGATTGTATGGATTGGCGGCTTTACATATTGCATCGTATCGAAGATGGCGAAGCCGGCAGTTACAGAGCCTCCCGGACTGTTAATATACATATGAATGTCCTTGTCGGGATCCTCAGCCGTCAGGAACAGCAGCTGGGCCATCACGCTGTTCGCGAGCGTGTCGTCGATCTCTGAGCCGATGAAGATGATCCGATCCTTCAGCAGCCGTGAATAAATATCGTAAGACCTTTCTCCGCGAGTAGATTGCTCAACAACATAAGGAATAGGTATAGTCATGATATAACCTCCATATATTCAGATGACTTTCACTCCGAAGACGAATGGCTGGGGGAGAAGGATACGGCAGCAGTGTAAAATAAATCGAGGGCTTCGGCGTATCTTTTGCCGGCACGTATTCGTTTACTTATCAAAGAGGATTGTAGGTTGGGAGGGGGATGGAGGATGGAGCTTCATTCAACGGAGAAAAACGCGTGTGATTGGCAGGATAGGCAATGCCTGGAGGTCTGGCAGGATATATTGTACCGATACTGTTTGTCGTTGACTGGTTCGGAATGGGATGCGGACGATCTTGCCCAGACCGTCTGGCTGAAGGCGCTGCGCATCCTGCGAGAGTGCGGACATCAGAATGTGGAAGCCTTCCTGCTGCGAATTGCCAAAAACAGCTGGATCGATCATTGCCGCAGACAATCCGCCTTGTTAGATCGGCTTTCTCGGTTTCTCCCGGATGAGGTTCAATTGGAGGGCGGTAGTCTGGAGCTGGAGCGTATCTTTCAGAGTCTGTTGAACCATTGTCCCCCTCTGCAAAGGACGGTATTCGTCCTGCGGGAAGGACTTGGTTATTCCATTGCGGAGACGGCGGAGCTGATGAATACGACGGAGGGCGCGATCAAGGCGGCCTTGTATCGGGCGCGTCAGTCCCTATGTGCAATCAGGGCTGAATTGGAATCAGAGGATGTATATATGCCTCATGGAATGGTAGAGCAGCAGCTGCTGAGGGAGCTTGTGGAAGCCTACGAGGAGGGCGATGCTGAAGCATTAATCGAACGAATGTATAGGCATTCGTTCGATCATGTATCCGCAGTTGGGACCTATAGCTCAAGCGTGCGCTCGATCGACAGCCCGTCGACTGGGCAGCAGCCGCATATGTCGCTAAGCATGTCCGCATAACGGCGGTTACGGCAGGATAGAGGCGTTATCTTTCTCCTTCTTGGGCCAGAGGGTGAAGCTGAAGCTGTACAAGAAGTCGATGACGATAACGACAGACCAGATACGCAGGATGCTGAGCAAGCTCTCGGTACGTGAAGCGTCGTCGACATACTGAATCATGCCAACCAGCACAATGCCGCCAATGACCCAGGCCAGCAGATGATGGAGCCACATACGGCGCTCATAGGCTGCGTGCTGGGGGCCATGCTTCGGATTGGGGATCGGAGCGGGTCCGCCTGCGTAGCGGTGTGCAAACCGGATGTCGGCCCACTTAATCATTCTATGACCGTACGCGATGGATACGCCGATATAGATCGCGGATATGCCATGCATAATTGTTGCGGTGGTGCCGTTCTGAAGGTCGATTACCGTTGCGACGATGAGGAATAGATCGACGACCGGCGTAAGAAAGAGAAGAGCGGCGCCAAGCTTGGGAAGGCGAAGCAGATAGCGGGTGGCCAGGCCTGCAAGCACAAGCACCCAGAAGGCTATTTCACAGCCAATAATGAAGACGGTTATCATGAGATCTACTCCTGACGTGGAATATGAGTATTAAGCTTATCTCGTAGAATCGTGTTAGGGATCAAGTGAATATATAGGAGTTCTCCTGCAAGCTCGACAATCGTTTGCGTTACGATAATGGCTGCAACTAATGTGCTCCAAGGATCAGGCAAGGCTAGGGCGAGAGGCAGCACCACCAGAGAATTACGTGTCCCTGCACTGAATATCACAGCCCGTCCTGACGCTATGTCCAGCCGGAAGCCTTTTACAATTACGCGAGCAATGAACGGCATGATGATCATGAATGCGGCATAGATCGGAACCACCTTAAGCGATAACGGCAGATATCAGAATGTGGTTATCTAATGGCGTCATAGCATTTGGGGTCAATAAACCAAGTCCAGCTGCCAGTATTAATATGACGAGATAAAGCCAAATTTGATTTTGCTCAAGCGTCACCCTAGTGAACATGCTGTGTTCTTCTCCTATCTTTACAATCCCTATTCCATGGTAGTCATACGTTTGCCGATCGTCAAGGTTGAAAAAATGGTGCAGATTTCTAACACGTTAATAATGTTAACTCTTAATGTTATTATTTCAACCATATAGTAATGATGAAATGTATAGTAATCTATCATGTTAGATAAGTTATTGATGAGAAAACGCAAATATTTGATTGCGTTTTTCCATTTCATTCTATAATATAAATAGAAGTTGAAGAAGAAACCAGGGCGATAATGGGTATAATCGGATAACTTTTATAGGATCGATTCGCCTTGATAATAGGAGGATATTAGGAATGATGAAGGTAGGCATCGTCGGCTACGGCAACCTTGGCAAAGGTGTCGAAAAAGCGATTAAACAGAATCCAGACATGGAGCTTGTGGCTGTCTTCACTCGCAGAGAGCCGGAGCAGCTGGCGACGGGCGAAGTGAAGTTCGAGCATATCTCGGCTGCTGAGCAATATATAGGCAAGATAGATGTTATGATTCTATGCGGAGGCTCGGCGACGGACCTTCCAGAGCAAACACCCTTCATGACCAGCATGTTCAATACGGTCGACAGCTTCGACACTCATGCGAAGATTCCGGAGTTTTATGACCAGGTGCACGCTGTAGCGAAGCAAAACGGGAAATTAAGCATTATTTCCACTGGCTGGGATCCAGGCTTGTTCTCATTGAATCGATTGTTAGCCCAAGCGATTCTGCCGGAAGGAACGGACTATACGTTCTGGGGCAAGGGCGTCAGCCAAGGCCACTCGGATGCGATTCGCCGCGTTCCTGGCGTGAAGGCAGGCGTCCAGTACACGGTTCCCGTACAGTCGGTCATCGAGCGAATTCGGACAGGCGAAACACCTGATTTGGCGACACGCGAGAAGCATTTGCGCGAGTGCTTTGTAGTGGCTGAGGAAGGCGCTGATCAGGAAGCTATCCGAGAGACAATTGTATCGATGCCGAACTACTTCTCCGATTACGACACAACGGTTACGTTCATCACGGAGGAGCAAATGCAAGCCGAGCACCAAGGCATGCCGCATGGAGGCTTTGTCATCCGCAGCGGCATCACGGGAGCTGGCACAAAGCAAATTATCGAGTTTGGGCTTAAGCTGGAGAGCAATCCCGAATTTACGGCAAGTGTCTTGGTCGCTTACGCGAGAGCGGCTAACCGCATGAGCAACGAGGGGCTAAGCGGCGCTAAAACGGTATTCGACGTGCCATTCTCTTATTTATCTCCCAAATCACCCGAGGAGCTCCGCCGCGAGTTGCTGTAAAATGGCATGGGGTACAGTGTTGCAGACAAGGTCTGCCTGCCTCGTGGGTTCAAATTCTAAAGCTTCTTATACATCAGAATGGTACGACGAAACATCATCCTTTCGACTCCCTGGTCATGACAGCATACTGCTGATGACTAGGGACGAGAGGTTTTTTGTTTTTTTGCGATAACAAATTGTGAATTCGTGGCTTTCAAGCCAGGGTGAAAGGGAATGTATTCACCGGTTTAGACTTGATTGTTTTTCTGAATAGATAATATAATGAACTAGCAACCAATGAAATCGATTTACAAACAGGTCACCAATACCAAAGAAAGTGACTTCAACAGTTAGAAGGTAGAGGGATATGGATACAAAAATTAAAGACGTAGCGAAGATGGCAGGTGTATCTCCTGCTACAGTCTCAAGAGTATTAAATGATAGTTCGTTAGTGGCTGAAAGTACAAAGCGTAAAGTGAAGGAAGCCATTGAACAAATGAGCTACCATCCGAACGCGACGGCCAAATACTTGAGGTCTCAAAAAACGATGACGATAGGTGTTATTGTCTCTGACATTAATGTGTCCTACTATGCAGAAATCGTAAAAGGCATAGAGAATATGGCTTATTCGAGAAAATACAAAGTAATTATTTGCGATGCACAAAATCAAAAGGAAAAAGAGCTGGGGTATTTGGAATTATTGCTGAATCGAACGGTAGATGCCATGATTCTGATTACACCTATGCTGTCAGATGAAACGATTAAGGAATATGTGAATAAAGGTTTTGTGATAGGTTTGATTGGCAGATATCTGGATCATCCGAACGTGCCATGCAGCTTTACGGATAATGTGAAGTTTTCCAAGCAAGCCCTGGAACATCTTATTGAAAGAGGGCACCGGAATATTGCTTACTTAAGCGGCTACCCCGATGCGATTGACAGCTATGAGCGTTTGGAAGGTTACATGAAGGCGCTGCGTGAGCATAATATCCCGTTTCGTCCGGAGCTTATTGAAAATGGAGACTTTAATGAAACGGGCGGTTATCACGCATTTAAAAGAATGGTTGAAAAAAAACTATCCTTTACCGCGATTTATTCAGCGAACGATGAAATGGCTCTCGGGGTTTATAAGGCCTGTGCAGAGCTCCATATTATGATACCGGAGCAATTGGCAATCGTAGGAGTAGATAACAATAGAATTAGCAAGTATATTTCTCCGCAGCTAAGTACAGTTAATCAGCCTAAATATACGATGGGTGCTTTGCTGGTGGAGAAAATCATTGATCAGATTAATGAAAATCAATTTGTCAATCAACGTGTCTTTAAGGTTGATTCAGAATTATTGATTCGAGGTTCCTCCGATTTCAAGGTTCTAAATGTATAGAAGACAAGAATTATTGGCAGCAATAAACGCTTTACGGCAGTAAAGGCAACCGCTTCGAATGGGATTCGCAGCGGTTGCTTTGTTGCTATGTGTGAAAAAGCTATACCAAAGTAAAAAAAGCATTGAAAACGATTTCAGCAGGTGTTACTCTAACATTAGGCATTTATGAAGAGCATACTTTATACACTAAAATGAAATCGATTTCACTCGTCATACTTTAATAAGGAGGTGAACTAGGTCTAATCAGTGCAAACCAATAAAACGGAAAGGAAGTGAGAATTTTGACATCATGGATTCACTTTAAAAAGATGACGAATGTATTGCTGGCCTTGCTGTTAGTGCTTTCTGGATCCTTTATCACAAATGCTTCTAAGGTTGAGGCCGTTGGAGAAACGGTTAAGGTTTGGGTGACTACGGGAGATCAAAGTAAACTGCTGCAGAGACAGGCAGATGTTAGCTTTGGTCCAGACCTCGGCTCGCATTCAACAAAAATCACGGTAAATGAGAATACAGCCTATCAAACGATGGACGGCTTTGGGGCTGCAATGACAGGTTCTTCTGGTTATTTGATGAATCAAAAAATGTCCAGTCAGCAAAGCAATCAGCTCCTGAATGACCTGTTTACAGATAGTGGAATTCGAATGAGTATGGTTAGGCATACGATTGGGGCTTCTGACTTCTCAAGAAGCAGTTATACTTACAACGATATGCCGTCTGGCCAAACGGATCCGAGCTTAAACCATTTTTCATTGGCACAGGATTTGAATGATGTCGTACCCATGCTTCAAAAAGTAATCGCAAAGAACTCCAGTATTAAAGTGCTTGGCTCTCCCTGGAGTGCTCCGGCTTGGATGAAGAACAATAATCATCTAAATGGCGGTAAGCTGCAGGCCCAGTATTATGATGAATACGCCAATTATTTTGTGAAATATATCAATGCTTATGAAGCTTCAGGGATTCCTGTTTACGCCATTACGGTGCAGAATGAGCCCTTACATGAAGCTGGATATCCATCTATGCGAATGGAATCCATTGAACAGGCGGATTTTATCAAGAATCACCTGGGTCCAGCATTCAGCAACAATCATATCTCGACTAAAATTTTAGCTTATGATCACAATTGGGATCGCCCGGATTATCCGCTGGGAATTCTAAATGATGCACAAGCGAAAGCTTATGTAGCGGGCTCGGCTTTTCATTGTTATGCGGGAGACCCATCGGCACAAACAACGGTGTATAACAGCCATCCGGATAAAGGGGTCTGGTTTACGGAATGTTCAGGAGGCGCTTGGTCCACAGACTTCGGCGCCAATCTGAAATGGAACGTATCCAACTTGATTATTAAATCGACTCGTAATTGGGGTAAAAGTGTACTGCTTTGGAACCTGGCTTTGGATCAGAATCATGGTCCAATTAATGGCGGCTGCACAAACTGCAGAGGGGTCGTCACTATTGATCAGAACGCGGGAAGTTATCAACGTGAAGTTGAGTATTACGTTATTGGTCATGCAAGTAAATTCGTGGATCCAGGCGCGGTGCGAATTGAAAGTAATACCTACGACGGCGGCATAGAGAGCGTAGCCTTTAAAAATCCTGATGGGAAGAAAGTCTTAATCGCTCTTAACAATGGATTAGCAAGCAGTACCTTCAAAGTGAAGTGGGGAGCTCAAGCGTTCACATACACTCTCCCAGCCGGAGCGGTGGCTACCTTCACATGGGCTGGCAATCAGAGCGGCGAAGGTGGCGGTGGCCCGGCAGTTGAACTTGATGCCTTCAGTCGGATTCAAGCCGAGAACTTCACAAGCATGAGCGGCATTCAAACAGAGGCCACTTCTGATACGAACGGTGGACAAAACATTGGATGGATTGATAATGGCGACTGGACTTCCTACGCTGGTGTGAACTTCGGTTCAGGAGCAAATAGCCTGGATGTAAGGGTCGCAAGCGGAAACGCGGGCGGTGTTATTGAAGTCTATCTAGATAGCATGACTGGTTCACCTGTCGGCACTTGTAATGTGCCAGGCACTGGAGGCTGGCAGACCTGGACGACAGTGAAATGCGGCATAAGCGGCGCAAGCAATACGCACAATCTGTATTTGGTGTTTGTCGGCGGCTCAGGCGGCTTAATGAATGTGAACTGGATTCAGTTTTCTAATTCAGGGACAGGAGGCAACGGAGGCGGCTCACAGGAGCCTGTCGCCATTGTTTCTGGAAAGACATATAAAATTGCATCCAAGCAAACCGGAAAAGCGTTAGATATTGCCAATCAATCGGCTTCAAACGGAGCCAATGTTCAGATATGGGCTTACACTGGCGGCAGTAATCAGCAGTGGATTATAGAAGATGCCGGTGATGGTTATTACCGAGTGCGATCGATTTATAGTCAGAAGGTGCTCGATGTACAGGATTGGTCAACCTCTAACGGGGGCAATATTCAACAATGGGAATGGGCAAACGAAGACAACAAAAAATGGTTGATTGAGAATGCTGGAAATGGTTTCTTTAAGCTGACAAACAAATACAGCGGCAAAGTGCTAAATGTCAATGGTGCGTCCATATCGGATGGGGCTAATGTCAACCAATGGGATTGGTCCGGCGCCGATAATCAGCTGTGGCAAATTGAATTACTCAATTAGCACTAAGGGTATGAATGTGTTCAAACATAGGCGGTCCTATCGGCCGCCTCCTCAGAATTAGAAAAGAGATATAAAGAAAAGAGATGGAGTCGAATGGGAGTTACCATACAAGAAGTTGCCCTGCATGCAGGAGTTTCTGTTACCACAGTATCCAGGGTACTAAATAACAGTCAGCAAGTGAAAGAAAAAACGAAGATTAAAGTGCTTCACATTATTCAGGAGCTCGGTTATCATCCCAATGCAACAGCTAAAAGTTTGCGGAATAAGAAAACGATGACTCTCGGTATCTTAGTGCCCGATATCAATGTCTTTATTTTCTCTGAGTTTATTAAAGGAATTGAGAGAGCCGCACAAAGTCAAAATTATAATGTTATCATCTGTGATGCGGATAATAACATGGTTAAGGAACATGAATATTTAGCTCTACTCAAGAATCAGACGGTAGATGCCTTTGTGCTGGTATTCCCAACGATATCGGATGATCTGATCAAGGAATATGCGAATGAGGGATATCGGATGGCCGTTATTGGAAGGATCATTGACTGTCACAATATTCCTTGTTGTGTGACGAATAATGTGGAATTCTCGAAGGAAATTATCATGCATTTTGCGAAACAAGGACATACAGACATTGCTTTTATTAGCGGCGGACAGCATTCAAACGATAGTATTGACCGATTAGAGGGGTACATTCAAGGATTGAAGCTAAGTCAGCTTCCTTTTCAACCGGAGCTTATTGAGGATGGAGCGTTTAATGAAAAGAAAGGTTATGAGGCGTTTAAACGCATATATAACAAAAATCGTAACATCTCTGCCGTATATGCGGCGAATGATGAAATGGCTATTGGAGTCTACAAGGCCTGTCAGGAGCTTGGCTTAAGGATCCCAGACGATATCGCGGTGATCGGCGTTGATGATAACAGAATGTGCAAGTATGTAACGCCCCCCTTAAGTTCAGTAAAACAACCGAATACAGAGATGGGGTATTTGGTTACTCAGATGTTCATAAATCAATTAAATGAAGAGCTGATCAAGGAAAGAGTAATTATAAAAGCTTCTCAAATTTTCTATCGAGATTCTTCAAATAAATTGATAGCCTCTTATTGAAATCGATTTCATCCAATGCTATAATAAAGCAGAAAAAGGGATTGAAAATCTAATATAAGTCCGAGGGTATAGAAGTTGAAGTCTTTTTGCAAAGAATGAAATCGATTCCAGACCTTGGGTGATATGACGAAGAGGCGGTGGTTTTGGGCAGAGGAAGAGACAATGGCACCAGAAAAGATTGGATTTGTGAATTCATTTATTGGAGGGGTTATACGTGAAAAAGACAATGAAAATGATGGTAGTTATCGTTTTAGTAGCCGTATTAGCTGCTTGCGGTGGAAACAATAATAATGCTGCTGGAAACAATGAAGCTAATGGCAGCAACAAGCCAAGCAATGATGCTTCTCAAGAGACGAAGATTACGCCTGAAGAAGTTGAGTTCTGGGTATATGAGCCTGAGACACAAGAACGTAAAGATGTATTAGTTAACTTGATTGCACAATATGAAGAGCAATCCGGTCATACCATCAATACAACTTTTATTCCCAAAGATGATTTCAATACAAAGCTAAACAGCTCCATTGTTGCAGGTCAAAATCCAGATGTTTCTTATTTGGATCAGCCGCTGGTTCCTAAGTTTGCAGAAGACGGCGTGCTGTTGGAGCTTGAAGCCTACGCAAATGGTGAAAACGGTATCAATAAAGAGGAGTTTTATCAAGGCGCATTAGGTACGGTAACAGTTGGCGGTAAACTATACGGCTTGCCGCTAAACCAAACAACAGTTGCATTATTCTACAATAAAGATTTGATGCCAACTCCACCGCAAACGTGGGAAGAGTGGGTGCAGGCATCCAGTGAAATCTACAAAGCTAATGAAATTGCAGCATTTGAAGGCTTAGGCACTGGCGGTTGGGGTGCATGGCTGCTTCCGGCATTGGTACACAGTGGAGGCGGCACGATGGTGAATGACGAAGAAACAGCTGCAACCTTCGGCAGTGAGCAGGGTATCGCAGCAGTTGAGCTTGTTAATCAATTGTTAGAGTACTCCGATAAGGCAGTTCGTGAAAGTAATAATGCATTCGGTAATGGTCTTATTGCAACGAAAATCAGCGGACCATGGGAAATGGGCGGATTCAAAAGCAACTTTCCAGACTTGAATTATGGCGTAGCTTTAATTCCACACGCTGAAGGCCAACAGTCCTATTCTAACATTGGCGGCGACGACCTTGTTATCTACGAAAACACAAAGGCGCCTGAAGCAGCTTGGGATTTCATTAAATTCTTAACAAATGATCAAAATTCTATCTTAATGGCTGATGTAACTGGCAACTTCCCTGTTCGTCTTGCTGCAGCACAAGATCCAAAGTTCTCGAATGATCCAGATCTAAGCGTCTTCTTGAAGCAAATGGAAACGGCAGTCGCAAGACCAACTATTACAGAGTGGTTAAAAATCAATGACGAAATCATCGGCAAGGCATTAGAGAAAGTATTCATTGGCGAAGAGGATGCGTCAGATGTAATGAAAAAAGCAGCAGAAAATGCTACTCAAATTATCAATCAGTAAGTTCACTAGAGATGAAACGAGGAAATCAACTCCTGATTTCCTCGTTTATTTAGATGGGAGATCGGGTGAGACGAATGAAAAACAATCGCGAGCAAGTACGCATAAGGAAAAGTCTCCCGGCTTGGTTGAAAAGCGAAGCTGGCGCAGGTGTTTTGTTTATTTTGCCTCTAATTTTATATTTCCTTGTGTTTCAATTATTGCCTATGATGATATCGTTTGGTGTGAGCTTTACAGAGTGGAACTTGCGTACGGACCCCAAGTGGGTTGGTCTTGACAACTACCAAAACTTGTTGACGGATGATGTGCGTTATCCAGATTTCTGGCCTTCTTTGATCGTAACCCTAAAATACATTATATATAGTGTGCCATTAGGGATATTCATTGCTTTAGTGCTAGCTTCTGTGCTGAATTCGAATGTCAAAGGCGAAAGCTTCTTTAAAACCGCCTATTATATACCTAATATTACTGCGGCAGTTGCGGTTGCTGCGATGTGGGTTTTTTTATTGGATCCCAAATTTGGTCTGGTGAATCAGCTTCTTGAGAAGATCCCGGGGTTGGATCAATTCTCTACCACCTCTTGGCTCGCAAATGAAAATACTGCTCTGCCTGCTCTTGGCGTCATGGCGATCTGGGGCGGTCTTGGGTACAATGTGTTGATTATCCTGTCCAGTATGAAGGGTATTCCAGATGATCTGTACGAAGCCTCCCGCATCGACGGAGCCAACATGCTGCAGCGTTTTTTTAAGATTACGTTACCGATGATCCAGCCTACTATATTCTTTTTAATTGTGACTGGATTGATAGCCTCTTTCCAAGCCTTTGATCAGATGTACTTAATGACGAAGGGCGGACCAAACGGTTCAACGACAACTTATTTGTTCAGTTTATATAATCATGCATTTAAATACTTTGAGATGGGAACGGCTGCTGCGATGTCTTACTTGCTACTATTGGTTATTTTATTGGTCACTTGGATAAATTTCAAATTTGTGCCGCAGCGCTTTGATGAATAGGAGGGGATGACAACGATGGCTGTGAAATTTAAAGAACGGATATTCACCTACCTATTCTTATGGGTTTTTGTAATCATTTTGATTTTCCCTTTTATCTGGTTGCTGTCATCTTCTTTTAAGGAAAGCAGAGATATTTTTTCGCCAGTATTCTCGTTGATTCCAAGAGATCCGGATACAGGTGAATTTACATTCACATTAGAGAATTATAAGAATGCTTTTAATCGAATGAATTTTTCTGTATTGTTTCTCAACACATTTTTAGTTGCAACGGTAAATACAATAGCGAATACGTTCTTCAACTCATTGACTGGCTACAGCTTCGCTAGATTACGCTTTAAGGGAAGGGATTTACTCTTTAAGGTGATCCTGACCTCGATGATGATCCCGGGCACGGTGCTGCTGGTCCCGAATATGATCATTGTGAATGAATTAGGCCTATACGATCACTTGGGTGCTTTAATGATTCCTTTTATCATGTCGGTTTACAACATCTTTTTGATGCGTCAGCACTTCCTGACTCTGCCTCGTGAGCTTGAGGAATCTGGTATTGTGGATGGAGCGAGTTGGTACACTGTGTTCTGGAAAATCGCCTTTCCGCTTGCAAAGCCGATTGTCGTCACATTGGGGATTTTCACCTTCATGTGGAATTACAACAATTTCTTGTGGCCTTTGGTTGTCATCAATAGCCCGGAAAACTACACAATTGCGCTTGGGTTAGGAGCTCTTCTTTCGACATTAAAGCAAGCTGAGAATTACCCCATCATGGTGGCATCCTCGGTAATTACTGCCATTCCTCTAATCATCATCTTTATATTCTTTCAAAAGCATATTATGAAAGGCATTAATGCTGGTGGAGTGAAAGGTTAGATTGGGAAAGGGAGTTTAAGGATGAAGAGTAAATGGTTTGTGATCGTATTGATTATATTTCTGACAGCGGGAGGGGTCTACATGATGATACAGCAATCGAACAATACAAAGCAGAAAAACATATATACAAATTTAAATCCAATCGAAGACAGCGCAGAGGGACCTTACCTCCAAACAACATTATCATTAAAGTCGATTGATAAAGTTCAAATTCCATTTCAGAATGGTATACCTGTACCAGCGTTTGAACCTCAAGAGAGGCAAGTTATAACCCTGAACGGAGAATGGGGAAAAAAGCGGTTTGATGCCGATCATGATCTAACGATGGCACCAAGAGATCAAGCCTGGCTGGAAAAGCTGGAACAGATAGAAGGACAGTTCTTGAATGACAACGGTGAGGCTTGGAGTACGCATGTGATTCCAATGCCGGAAAATCAACTGAGCGGGAGGGAGGAAGCGCACGCTGCTGAGACCTATGAGAATGGTGTTTGGTACAAAAGAAGCTTTAACTATGAACGTGATGGCAGCGATCAGGTTGTCACTCTAAAGCTGCTTGGTGTTAGTTATGTGGCTGATATTTGGGTGAATGGCAGCTGGATTGGCTATCATGAAGGCGGCTTTACACCATTCGCCTTTGATGTGACGCCATTCCTGGAGGATGGGGAGAATCAAATTCGAATTCGTGTAGACAACCCGCCATGGGGGAGTCGTCATGAAGTCATTCCTGCGCTGGCCTCCACCGACTTTTTTAACTATACAGGAATTTTGCAGGACATCTATTTGGAAGTAACCAACGCAGTTCATATGTCTAGAGTGGATGTGGTTCCGCTTGATACAAATGGGAACGTGAAAATGAATGTTGTTGTGGAAAACCGAGGTCATACAGAGCGCACCTTACATTTAGATGGGGTATTCTATGAATCGGACTCGAACTCCCCTAATTTTCTAACGGATCCAAGCCCTGCGGCCAGCTTGGGTGCACAAGCGGCAACTAGTACGCCGATACAGCAAGAGCTAACGATTGAGCCTGGAACAGTCAAGGTACTGACCTTCAAGCTGACCATTAACAATCCCAAGCTATGGTCAATATGGGAGCCCAACCTGTATGTAGCTAAGCTGATGCTTGTGGATAAAGAAGACAAGCAGGTTTCAGATGTTTTCTATTCCCAGTTTGGCATTCGTACACTTGGGACGGATCAGACCCAAATCTTGTTGAATGAAAAGCCAGTCTTTCTAGCAGGTATGGCTAGACATGAGGAATGGCCGAGCTTTGGAAGAACTGCCAGCTGGGATAGAATTCTTACGGATCTACAGCAAATCAAGAATCTAAATGTCAATATGGTACGGACGGGGCATTATCCCAATCATGTATACACCTATATGCTTCTGGATCGTTTAGGCTTGACAGCTATGAGCGAAATACCATTATGGCAGTTTGAAACGATCCATTACAAATTGCAGAATACTCGTCAATTCGCTGATCAGATGTGGCGGGAGATGGTGTTCTCTCAATATAATCGTCCGTCTGTGATTATGTGGAGTACGCAGAATGAGTCTAAGGATGTTCAATTAAGGCTTGAATATAATAAGCGTTTAGTTAAGGATTTGCATGAGCATTATGATGATGGACGTCTAATTACTCAAAGTGCAGCAGCAGATCAGCCCGGCTTTAATGACCCTTCAATGGAGCCGCTTGATGTAGCGGGTTGGACCATGTATTTTGGAGTTTTTCATGGAAGCACGTATTATGAGGGGACTCGACTCTTTCTCGAAAAGGCTCATCGTGCGTTTCCGGATAAACCAGTACTAAATACCGAATATGGACATTGGACAGGAGATCGGGATGTGCTGGAGGCTGAGCAGGTGAAGGCATATGATGCCATGGTTCAGGCACTGCTCGAAAAGCGAACGGTTAACCCGGATGGAAGCAGGAATGCAGACGGTTATGTAGCGGGGATTGATTTCTGGATCATGTATGACTGGTATGTTAACCACAATCAATGGATAGATACCTTTGGCGCTTATCATATGGACCGACAGGAAGAGAAGAAGGTTGTGAGTATCATACGCGGGGACTATGGCAGGGCGATCTCAGGCAATCGAGGTCTTGCAAGTGGGGCTGACCTGCAGCGGGATCTGTTATTGTATGAGGGAGAGGATGCATTAAACCACTTGTCATTGGATTCAATAGAAGCTAATTTAGCCGCTTATGAGTATTTAAATATAAATGTGTTCAGTGAGCAGTCTACAAATGGCGTGGATGTTATTCTTGAGGATCAAGCGGGGAATAGCTGGACCTATGCGTCTTTCGACATACTAGCCAAAACCTCGTATCCGATTTATATTCCTCTATATCGAGCAGAGGGGATAAACCTGTCTGAAGTGAAATCGATTACAGTGAAATCACGTATTGCTGAGGGTTTGAAAATAGAAAGTATGAAGGCCACCGTATCTGGGGCAAAGAGCTGGATGCCAAACTAAGCGATTGCAGGCGTAGACTATTGGTGAAATCGATTCCATATTATAAGGAATAGAAAGGTGGAAGGTGAATATGAAACGATGTATTTATTTTCTTTTATGCTTTTCTCTGGCTTTTACAATGAGTACCGGATTAGCCACTAATAAGACATATGCTGCAGGAGAGCAGGTAAACGCTTGGCTAACTACAGGAGATCAGAATAAACTGTTGAACAGGGAGGCTGATCTCTTCTTCTCGGCGGATACAAGCCCGATGGAACTCACGATTAATGTGGATGAAAATGTCACTTATCAAGAGATGGACGGCTTCGGCGCTTCCATGACAGATTCGTCAGCATGGCTTTTATACACACAATTAGATGAGGCCGCAAGAAACGAGGTTATGCAGCAACTGTTCGATCGATCCACTGGCGCAGGCTTCAGTTATGTTCGCATTCCGATGGGGGCAAGTGATTTTACGCAAGCGGATACTTCTTACACGTATAATGACATCCCCGAGGGCGAAACTGATCTTGAATTGAGTCGATTTTCGATTCAGTATGACAAAGCCTATATTATCCCGATTCTAAAGCAAGCGTTAGCAATAAATCCAGACCTGAAGTTCATGGGCTCGCCTTGGAGTGCTCCTGCTTGGATGAAGGATAATGGTTCGCTGTATAAAGGGAAATTAAAGCCAGAATATTATTCGGTTTATGCACAGTATTTTGTGAAATTTATTGAGGCTTACGAAGCGGAAGGCATCCCCATTGATGCAGTAACGCTGCAAAATGAGCCGCACTATGAACCTAGCAATTATTCGGGAATGCGAATGGAGCCAGAGGATCAAGCAGCATTAGCAAAGCACTTGGGTCTTGCATTTGAGGAAGCGGGTATCGATACCAAAATTATTGTTTGGGACCATAATTGGGATGAGCCAGAATACCCAATCGAGGTTTTAAACGATGCTGAAGCGAAATCCTATATCGATGGTACAGCTTTTCATGGTTATGCAGGCGTAGTGGAGAATCAATCGCTTGTTCATGATCAGCATCCGGATAGAGGCATTTATTTTACTGAGAGCTCTGGGGGAGAATTTGCTCCTAACTTCGGAGAAAATCTCGTCTGGGACGTTCAAAACTTAATCATTGGCGCCACTAGAAACTGGGCTAAGACATCCCTCAAATGGAATTTGGCCCTGGATGAAAATCATGGACCATATATTGGGGGTTGTGAGGATTGCAGAGGCGTGGTGACTGTTGACCGTACAGCTAATGAGGTCTTGTACAACGAAGAATACTACGCTTTCGGCCATGCAAGTAAATTTGTTTCGACGGGTGCAGTTCGCATTAAGTCTAATACATTCGGTAATGGAAGCATTGAAACCGTTGCGTTTAAAAATCCTGATAATTCGAAGGTGCTCATTGCACTGAACTCATCCAAAGAAGCAAGGTCGTTTAAGGTTCGCTGGGGTAGTCAAAGCTTTACTACCTCGCTGCCGGCAGGTGCAGTTGCTACTTATACCTGGGATGGTACACCTGCAGGAGATCCATTCATAACTCCTTATAGTATTGTTCAAGCAGAGGATTATGACGCCATGAGCGGTGTTGGCACAGAGATTACCTCCGACAATGGGGGCGGACAATTAGTAGGGCAAACGAATGACGGTGATTATATCGCCTTTAATCATGTAGAGTTTGTAGATGGAACAGCGAGTGTGAAGGTTCGGGCTGCTACAAGGCAAGATGCCAGCATAGAATTTCGTTTAGACCGGCCGGATGGAGAGCTTGTGGGCAGTGTTAGCTTATCTGATACAGGCGGCTGGCAAACCTGGAAGACGAAATCAAGTTCTATTGACGGGGTAAGCGGTGTTCATACTTTGTATCTCGTTTTCAAAGGCTCTGTGAATCTAAACTGGTTTCAATTCAGTAAAGATTATTTGCAAGACACGTTAAACTACCTTGAGTACAATGGTGACTTTGAAGCAGGGGACCTATCAAGATGGAATGGCTGGAGCCCAGAGGGCCAAGCTTCTGCGCATAAGGTTGACGCTAACGAACCGAGAACCGGTGAATATAAGCTGTCTCATTGGTTAGGAGAGGCCTATCAACAAACTAGCTATCGTACAGTTAAAGTGCCGAATGGAACGTATAAAGCATCGGTGTGGCTGCGTAAAGGCTCTGTGATTGAGACTAGGTTCGATGTGAAAAATTATGGTGGGCCGAATCTATCGGTTGACGCAGGGACTGAGTATATCGGCTCGTGGAAGGAATTAATAATTGATAATATCCATGTGACGAATGGGCAAGTAGAAGTTGGAGTTTACTCCAATAGTCCGGCGGGAGAATGGGCTGCATTTGATGACTTTGAATTAAAACGTGTAACGACGAATGCACCAGCTTCTCCTGGGAATGAAGGAGTTCCGGCAGCACCCACAGCTGTCACGGCTTCCATTGATGGCGGTTTTGAAGCCATCATTAATTGGGAACCGTCTGAGCATGCGGCAGGCTATAAGATTTATCGTTCCATAACGGATATTCCGTACGCAACGGTTACGAACGATGTTTACTTAGAATTTGCTGAAGTTAGTCTGACTTCAGCGGATGTCACCTCTTATAGGGATTCCGGGCTGCAAGGGAATCGAACTTATTATTATGTCGTTACGGCATTTAACGCGGATGGCCAATCGTTGGTTTCGCCTTCAGCTCACATCGTTACTGCATCTGGCCATGATCTGACGGCACCTGCAGCGCCAACACAGCTTCAGGCTGTGGCAGGCATCGAAAGTGTGGAGCTTGTATGGGAACATAGCTTAGAAAGTGATTTTCTGAAATACAATATTTATCGCAATGGGGAGCGTCTTGCTTCCGTCGACCCGGTAACGCAGACCCAGTATACCGCTTCTGGATTGACACCGGGGTTGAGTTATGAGTTCACTATCACAGCAGTTGATAAGTATGGCAATGAATCGCCTCACAGCAGTACAGTGAGTGCAGCCCCAAATGCATCGGGCATTAAGCTTGCATTCGAGAATTTAGATTTCGAGTCTGGTACTCTCGAAGGATGGAATGAGTGGCACCCGGGAGAGCAGCCTGCCGCCAACTTTGTCGATAATGACAGTCCTAGAGGGGCATACAAGCTCACGCACTGGGGACCAGAAGATTACTTGCAATCGACTTATCGTACCTTGCAGGTGCCGAATGGGACTTATAAAGTGCAAGTGTGGGTAAGAACAGGCGGCGGGCAAAATACATTCCAGCTGGAAGTGAAAAATTATGGCGGCGAGCAGTTGAAGAAGGATTTAAGGTCAGCTGACGGCGGCAAGTGGACGCCGTTCTCTATTAATCACGTTCAAGTAACTAACGGTCAGATGGAGATCGCAGTGTTCTCAGATGCGAAGGCTGGCAATTGGGCTGCAATTGATGATTTTGAGATTTACAGCTATGCACCTCATGCTCCAACTGCATTAATCGGGGTCGGCGGCGAAGGTCAAGCCTCGCTACAGTGGGCAGCTAACTCTGAACATGATTTTGCAGCATATAGAGTGTATCAGGATGGCGTGTTCCTTCAAGAGCTTACCAGCCGAACCTATAACGTTACAGGATTAGAAAATGGTCAAGCTTATGATTTTGCCGTCAGTGCTGTAGATACAGACGGTAACGAATCGATGAAATCAGCTATCTTAACATTGGTTCCCAATGAAGTGGTGGCATTTGAAAACGCGGGCTTTGAGCTTGGTGATCTGACAGGATGGAGCGGCTGGGATAATAGCGGCAATGCTCAGTACGTGGATGATGGAGATCCTCGTACAGGAACATACAAGCTTACACATTGGGGCAGTACGGATTATATGCAGACCACTTATCGTACTATTGAACTTGAGAACGGTAAGTACCAAGCATCTGTTTGGGTACGAACAGGCGGCGGTCAGAATGCTCTTCGCTTGGAAGTCAAGCAGCATGGAGGTGTCGAGCAGCATATAGATTTGTTAAGTGCATCCTCTTCCGAATGGACGCTCTTTGTCAGCGAGCCTTTCGAAGTGACAACAGGTAAAGTTGAAGTTGCGCTCTATTCCGACGCGACAGGCGGCAATTGGACCGGGTTTGACGATGTGCAATTAATTGCTGCACCTGAAGAGATTGTAGAGCCGGAATTGCCAACGACTTATCACCTATATGGAGGGGTGAAGCTGAATGGTAACGAAAAGGCTAATACTGTTGTGGAGCTCGCTGATGAAGAAGGGGTTATTCTCTATTCTGTATCGTACGGTACTGAAGCAGAAACGATATATGGTGTCATGGATCTCAAAGATGATCAGGGGAATATCGTTAACGATTATGTGTATTACTACTTTAATGTACCAAGCGGAACATACTCTATCAAAGTCAGTAACGGCATTCAGAGTGATTCTATAACCGTTGTTACTCGTGAAGGCGGTGTAATTATTGACCATATGTATGTCCAGCAGGTTGAGGAGATGGTGCTCTCTTCACCAGCAGATCCTAATGGATATGCTCCGGTTGTTATTGTTGAGGAAGATAAACAAGTGATTAGTAATCCTGTGGCTAAGGATGGGAAAATTGCAGTAACGATTGCAAAAGGCAAAAAGCGGGTGTTGCTTCCAGCGAATGCAACGGCAATCGACGGCAAAAATGCTTTGAGCCTATCGGCAGAAAACGCACAAATAGAAATTCCTGCAGAGGTATTAGAAGCGCTAAAGGCTCTTGGGAAAACGGAGCCACTACGAGATGCACAAATAGCTTTCAGCATGGACTTGGTTGATACGGAACAAACCAAACGTCTTATGGCTCAAGCGAAGTCCAAATATAAAGCGAACGTTAAAGCGGCTGGTGAAATCTACGAATTTAACTTATGCTTGCTGACGAAAGACGGTAAGGAATTGAAATTGATTGCGTTCATACAACCGATCAAAATCAGACTGGCTGTTAACAGTGAAGCAGATCCTGATCTATTAGGCATCTATTATGTTGCGGATGACGGAAGCCTTGCATATGTTGGAGGTCAGCTGTACAATGGCGTCATGACAACAGAAGTCACACACTTTAGTAAATATGCGGTGCTTGAATACGACAAGACTTTCGAAGATGTCAATGTGAAGTACTGGGCTCATGATGTGATTAAACTTATGGCGGCGAAGCATATTGTTGCAGGTAAAAGTGAAACGGAATTTGCACCGAAGCAGTCCATAACAAGAGCAGAGTTTACGGCATTACTTGTGAGAGTTCTCGGTTTAGAGGCAGCGCAAAAAGTGAGTTTTAATGACGTAGACACTTCTGAGTGGTATGCAGAAGCAATTGCAGCAGCCTATGAAGCGGGTATCGTATCGGGTTACAGTGCGGATAGATTTTCGCCGAACGCATACATTACACGTGAAGAAATGGCGATGATGCTTGTCAAAGCTTATGAGGTTAAAGCTGGAAAGATGGTCACAGCTTCCACTGAAGCAGGCTTTGCCGATTTTGCTTCTGTGCATACATGGGCTCGTGATGCAGTTAGTCTTGCAGCTGAGCTTGGCTTTATTCAAGGCCGCGGGCATAACCTGTTTGCTCCACAGGCTGAGGTAACACGCGCGGAAAGTGCACAAGTTGTATCAGTGTTATGGCAACTATAGTGTTGGAAATTGCTATTCAGAAGATTGTATAGGAAATCTTCACCTCATGACTTAGAATCACAATTTTCTGCAAATTAGGGTGTTGCCAAAAGATGTTCCTCTTTCGTCCCTCCAGCCAACAGAGCTTTATTGTTGACTGGGGACGAAAGGGGTTATTTTAGTTCAGGAGGGATTGAAATGGAACAGAGCTCTAGCGGCCACACATTTGCGCATTTGGATAACTTTTTGGCATTGGACCTGCGCGTTGGCACCATAATAGAGGCAATGCCATTCCCGGAAGCGAGGAAGCCCGCGATTAAGCTTATGATTGATTTGGGCGAACTCGGAATTAAGCCATCCTCTGCCCAGATCACCTATAGATATACTCCGGAGCAGCTGATTGGGCGACAGGTGGTGTGTATTGTTAATTTTCCGCCCAGACGAATAGCAGGGTTTAAATCCGAGGTACTGGTCTTAGGCGGAACTCCACAGGAAGGAGATGTGGTGTTATTAAGGCCTGATGCCCCAGTTGCCAATGGAACTCCTATTGCATAAGAGGGGCTAAATAATAGAGGAGATACAATATGAATAGTCTAGTTGAAAAGCTCGGGAGTATTGAATTGGACCATCCGTTTCCATATGGGGATATCCATCAATTACTGGAGGATTTTCAAACCAATTTTCAAAACCTGCAAGAAGATGAAAGTTCCTTGATTGCCGATTTTAATACCTATTGCATGAACATAGCGGGGTCTCGAAGCTACGTATTAACGGGGAGCTTGTTCAAAATTCCAAGGAGTCAACAGAACATGTTGAAGTATTCCTTCTTCGAAATGTTCCCACAATATCAGTTTTTAGAGGGAAGGATAACGACGTATCAACAATTTTATCGCGAATACAGGAGCTTCGAAGAGGCAAGGTCGCTTCTGCTGCGGTTTCTTGCAGGTGCTAAATAGTTTTCCGAAGAGGAGAGAGGTAACTTGGCTTATTCTGTCGAATTTATGAGGTAAATGAATCGACAGTGGAGGTTGTCATCCCATGAAACGTAATAAAAAGCCGTATTGGCGCAAGTCGTTATCCATCATGTTGACTATGCTTCTAATCAGTACCTATTGGCCTCACTATTCCGTTCAAGCCGCTCCAGCGTCAGACCTGGTGAGCTTCACGCATGATTACGATTTTGCAGGATCTACGGTCACAGCCGGTCAAGGCGGTTCGACTGCGATTCCAGGGATAACACTGCAAATCACGAGCGGCGATGGTTACAATTGGAGCTACGAAACACCCTATGCTCCAGCGTCTGGAATAGCTGCAAGCTATCTTAATAGTGCGTCTTCCAATTTAATTGCGATAAAAAGTGCAGACCCCGCGATCAACTTTGATTTTCGATCTATTTTTATTAGTGATTATGGCGGCAGTGCCATTCAAGTAACCGGCTACGATAATGGGGCGCCAACAGGCACCGTGCAACTAGATACGACTCAAAACGGCTGGCAGAATACGTTTAATAAGAGTAACGGATTAACGTCGTCTTTTTTTGAAAATGTAGATGAAATACGTATAGCGCCCCAAGCAAATCAAGAGATGTGGATTGCCATTAACAATATAGAGATTGGCAAACCGGTTGTAACGTTTGACTCCTATTACAGCGGAACCTATGTGAGCTTGGTGAACGGCGCTCCGAAAGCTGCAGATCAGGGTTTAACGGCATTAGATATTAAGGGGTATGACTTCACTGTTTACTCATCGAACGATGCTGAGGATGTAGATATCGGCATTGAACCGTTCACAGCTGAAACGCCCCTGTTATACGCCAGTTCGCAGAATGGTGTAACCAATTTGACGCATGTTGATGTATCCAGACATGACGGAAGAGCATTTAATCTTTATGTGGTTGATATTACGATTGATGGTGTTAATGAAGCGGGCAGCGCACCTGTGGAGTTGATAGGCTACCGGAATGGGAATCCGGTACCGGGCGCAATATTATCGCAGACGATTTCTAATGCTTCGAATCCAAATGTGACCTTAACATCCTTTGATGTTTCGAGTAATAGTCATTTTATCGGAATTGATGCCTTCAGGATTCTGCCGAATGATAGCTACACGCTCAGTGGTGCTATTGGCATCGATAACTTATTAGCCGTTGCCAGTGAAGCTTTGGCACCGCATATTGATGCACATCCAAGCAACTCGGCCATAGCGGCAGGGGAGAACACGACGTTCACGGTAACGGCGAGTTACGCAACGGGCTATCAGTGGCAAGTGGACACAGGTTCGGGCTACACGAACATCACAAATGGCGCGCCATATAGCGGCGCAACAACGTCCACGTTGACCATAACGGGTGCCACGTCCGCCATGAACGGCTATATGTACCGCGCCGTGGTGACGGGGGCTGCAACGCCAGACGCAACGTCGAACGGAGCTACACTGACGGTGAATTCGCCGCCAGCGATAACGTCACATCCAAGTAACTCGACGATAGCGGTAGGGGAGAACACGACGTTCACGGTAACGGCGAGTTACGCAACGAGCTACCAGTGGCAAGTAAATACGGGCTCGGGCTACACGAACATCACGAACGGAGCGCCATATAGCGGCGCAACAACGTCCACGTTGACCATAACGGGTGCCACGTCCGCGATGAACGGCTATATGTACCGTGCCGTGGTGACGGGGGCTGCAACGCCAGACGCAACATCGAACGGAGCTGTTCTGACGGTGAATTCGCCGCCAGCGATAACGTCGCACCCAAGCAACTCGACGATTGCGGCAGGAGAGAATACGACGTTCACGGTAACGGCGAGTTATGCAACGGGCTATCAGTGGCAAGTGGACACGGGCTCGGGTTACACAAACATCACAAACGGAGCGCCATATAGCGGCGCAACAACGACCACGCTGACGATTACGGGCGCTACATCCGCCATGAACGGTTATATGTACCGTGCGGTGGTGACGGGGGCTGCTACGCCAGAGGCAACATCGAACGGAGCAGCACTGACGGTGAATTCGCCGCCAGCGATAACGTCGCACCCTAGCAACTCGGCCATAGCGGCAGGAGAGAACACGACGTTCACGGTAACGGCGAGTTATGCAACGGGCTACCAGTGGCAAGTAAATACGGGCTCGGGCTACACGAACATCACAAACGGCGCGCCATATAGCGGCGCAACAACGTCCACGTTGACCATAACGGGTGCCACGTCCGCCATGAACGGCTATATGTACCGTGCCGTGGTGACGGGGGCTGCAACGCCAGACGCAACATCGAACGAAGCTGCGTTGACGGTGAATTCGCCGCCAGCGATAACGTCGCACCCTAGCAACTCGACGATTGTGGCAGGAGAGAATACGACGTTCACGGTAACGGCGAGTTACGCAATGGACTACCAGTGGCAAGTAAATACGGGTTCGGGTTACACAAACATCACAAACGGAGCGCTATATAGCGGCGCAACAACATCCACACTGAGCATTACGGGCGCTACATCCGCGATGAACGGCTATATGTACCGTGCCGTGGTGACGGGGGCTGCAACGCCAGACGCAACATCGAACGGGGCTGCGTTGACGGTGAATTCGCCGCCAGCGATAACGTCGCACCCTAGCAACTCGACGATTGTGGCAGGAGAGAATACGACGTTCACGGTAACGGCGAGTTACGCAATGGACTACCAGTGGCAAGTAAATACGGGTTCGGGTTACACAAACATCACAAACGGAGCGCTATATAGCGGCGCAACAACATCCACACTGAGCATTACGGGCGCTACATCCGCGATGAACGGCTATATGTACCGTGCCGTGGTGACGGGGGCTGCAACGCCAGACGCAACATCGAACGGGGCTGCGCTGACCGTTCTATCTACGCCGGAAGCGCCGGTTCTCACATCATCCGGTGCTAATGGGAAGGTATCGCTGGAATGGAACGCTGTATCGCACGCTACCGCATACAAGGTCTATCAGAGTGATACTGCTGGAGCGCATGGCGTAGAAGTAGAAAGTGTGCTTGCTTCCGTAACAGAGGTTGAAATTGAGGGCTTAACGAATGGTACGACCTATTATTTTGAGATTAAATCCGTTAACGGCAGCCTGGAGAGCCCTTATTCCAATCAAGTCTCAGCGGTGCCAATGACGGTGCCAGCTGTGCCAACGGATGTAAGCGCGGTTGCGGGCAACGGTCAAGCCACCGTTACGTTCACACCTCCTTCCGACAACGGAGGCAGCCCTATTACGGAGTACGAGGTTGTGACGATGCCGGGCAATCTGGTACTGACCGGAACGGCAAGTCCAATCGTTGTCACGGGATTGATGAACGGGACTAGCTATTCCTTTACCGTCAAGGCCAAAAATGCGGCTGGCACAAGTGCTGCCTCTCATGTAACGAATACTGTTGTTCCATGGGCTCCAATCGTCATAGATGGCGGTGCCTCTAATAACGGAACAGCTGCTGTCGGTTTAGGTTTGGTTAACGGGAAAGATATGAATTTTGCAAGGGCTGCCAGTAAGACGGTCCAAGGACAGACGGTAACGACTGTTACATTTGACCAGAACAAATTGAAAGACAGCTTGATCAAGGAAGGCGAGAACGCCCGTGTTCAATTGGGGCTCACATCCAAGCAGGATACGGTGATTGTGGAAATGAACGGTCAAATGTTCAAGGATATCGAGGACCATCAAGCCATTCTCGAGATTCGAACCGACAAAGGCAGCTACTCGATAAAACCCGGACAAATCGACTTGGAAGCCATATTCCAGCAATTGGGGAATTTCGCTTCATTAGACGAAATTAAGATTCAGATTGAAGTATCCGCTCTGCCAGAAGCTTCGCTGAACCATTTGGTTGAAGTATTGGATGCACAAGGGCTCTCGATGGAGGCTTCACCGCTTCAATTCGAAATGACGGCGGAGTACGAGGGTGTTTCTGTTGAGGTGTCTACCTTCGACACTTATGTAGAACGTTCCATCATTCTACCGGAAGGAACTGATCCTGCACGAATCACAACAGGTATTGTTGTGGAGAAGGATGGGTCGGTCCGGCATGTGCCTACTCAAGTAACAGTTGAAGGGGAAAGCTATGCAGCCGTTATTAACAGTCTGACTAACAGCGACTATGCGCTGATATGGAACCCCATTACGTTCCGCGACGTCGAGCGGCACTGGTCGCAAGCTGCGGTCAACGACATGGGCTCGCGAATGATTATTGAGGGCACGGATCAAGGTATATTTCTACCTGAGGATGCCATTACCCGTGCTGAATTTGCGGCAATCATTGTACGGGGCTTGGGAATGAAGCTGGAGAACGGAAAGGATATTTTTACGGATGTAGCGTCAGATGCTTGGTATAATGGTGTTATCACTGTTGCCCATCAATATGGATTAATTCTTGGTTTTGAAGACGGCACCTTCAAGCCGAATGAGCGTATTACGCGCGAACAAGCAATGGTCATTCTCGACAGAGCTATGCGTATTACGAATTTGCGTGCCGAGTCTGAAGATCAAGAAGCTATCCAATTATATGCCGACGTGAAAGAGCTGTCCGATTGGGCGTTGAGCGCTGCGTCGAATACCGTACAGGCGGGCATTGTGAAGGGTAGAAACGATATGCTGCTGGCACCGGATGATTGGGTGACCCGTGCGGAGGTTGCCGTCATGATTCAACGCCTGCTTATCCAGTCCAACCTCATATAGGGCTGGGTGCACTAGCCGCTTTGAGGATCCGCGGATGGGTCAGTCAAAGCGGCTGTTTTTTTGGTAATGTGCTGTACAACAAACGAGGTGAGCGATATGCTGTTCTCTCAGCATCTTGGAAAACTGCAGCAGGAAGGAAGATGGAACATGGTCGTTATTGATGCGGTAGTAGGGGCAGGCAAGAGCACGCTCATGGATATTTTGGTCAAGGAGAGAGGGCTTATGCCCTTTGAGGAGCCGGTGGTGGATAATCCGCTGCTGGACAAATTTTATCACGACCGCGAGCGCTACAGCTTCAGCCTCCAGATTTTTTTCTTAAATCAACGGTTCCGCCATATTAAGGAAGCCTCGAAGGTCGACCATGCGGTATTGGATCGCTCGATTTACGGGGACCTGATTTTTGCCCGGATGCTTCATGACAGCGGCGACATGTCGACCGAGGAGTTCAAGCTATATATGGACCTTTTCGAGAATATGATCGAGCACTGCAAGGCTCCGAGGCTGATGGTATACTTGGAGCTGTCGGTAGACGGTGCTATTGCGCGCATTCAGAAGCGTGGCCGAGACTACGAGCAGATCGTGGAACGCGGCTATTGGGAGAGGCTGAATCATTATTATGCCGAATATTTCGAGCAATACAGCGCTTCGCCCCTTCTGAAGATCAACGTGGATGGCATCGACTTCGAAAATAAGGAGACAGATCGCCAGTACGTGTTATCTCTCATCGACGCGAAGCTGGCGGAGCATAGGAGAACAACATGTCCTGGAGCAAATTGAAGCAGCAGCTGGAGAGCTTTCTCAGTCCCGCCTTGCAGGGCAGGGTGACGTATCTGGCCACCAGCTACCGTTATGTGCCGGATAAAGCGGGGTTATGCTACCTGGCTGTGGATCATAAGAAGATATTTAATATGAACGACAAGACAACCTCCATCCGGTGGTATCAGAATGAGATAGAGATCAAGAACGACCCCGCCATCCAAATCCCAGTCACCAATGAAGAGATTGAAGCGGTCAGAAAGACTGGCAAGGGAGCCATTCCGGAGGAGCGGCTGGTTGTCATGGCAAGAGGCCGGAAAGCCTCGGAGCATGCGAAGGAGCTGATGGCCGCGCAAGCGGCATTAAGCAAAACGGATTTTACTGTTGCCGCGCAGCTTTTTTTATCCACCTCCATAGAAGAGAGCCTGGGAAGCCGGGACATCTTATTGAATATATTCGCTTTGGTAGACAGACGCGTCGGCAAGAAGCGGCTTCAGAATATGAGCGAGATCATGAAGCTTAAGCATCCCGTTGTGCAATTTTTCTACGAGCTGCGACTGGGCATGCTGTAGCCTAATGCAGCGCCAGCCAGGCTCACGCAAGTCCGGGGGGCTTGTGTGGCCGCAACAGTCGTTTCGTCCCCCCAACATAGTGAATTGCCCCGTCACTCCCGACGGGGCTTTTGCCTTATAATAGGATTACATGCAGGTGAAGGTTATCCACGCAGTCTTGCCGAAGGCGTCCGCTTGAGACAGGCATTCGGCTAAGACATGAAGCCGAGTCTGGGGCAAGCGCCGAAGGGGCTCCGGAGTGTGGAAGGCTCAGGAGCGGGTGACGGCTGGAGCGCGGCTTTGGATGCAGAAGGCCGTCCCGTGGTGACGCTGCTGCGTGATGGAGTGCGCACAAGCTTCCGGATGCCGGAGTAAGGGTCAGAGTAGAACCAAATATGGAGGAGGGCATGACATGGAGCAGAAGAAGGTATGGGAAGCGGCAGAGCCTGGCGTGAAGCGGCATATATTCGAGCCGGGTCAGTCGATTATGATGATGGAGGTGCACTTCGAGGAAGGTGCGGAAGGGTACTTGCACCGTCACGTGCACGAGCAGTTCTCGTATTGTCTTGAGGGAGAGCTGGAATTTACGATTGATGGAGAGAAGACGGTTATCACAGCCGGTGAGACGATCCGTATTCCGAGCAACGCCGAGCATGGCTGCCGGGCGCTGAAGCCGAGCAAGCTTCTGGACGCGTTCACCCCGCTGAGGCTGGATCTGCTGGGAAGGCAATAAGCCATGAAGGCCCCGTCGGGCGTCAGCAACGCGCTTTGCGTGCTGCTGCCCCGCCGGGGCCTTCCATTTGTTCAGCAGCGACCCGCCTAAATGCGCCAAACCACCCGCTCCACGCTCCAATAGACGTTTCTGGCACGTCTAATTGCTCCAAACCCCCGCTCCACGCTCCAATAGACGTTTCTGGCACGTCTAAATGCACTAAACCACCCGTCCTAGCACAAATAGAAGTTTCTGGCACGCCTAAATGCACCCAACCACCCGTCCTAGCATAAATAGAAGTTTCTGGCACGTCTAATTGCTGCAAACCCCCGCTCCACGCTCCAATAGACGTTTCTGGCACGTCTAAATGCACCAAACCGCCCGTCCCAGCACAAATAGACGTTTCTGGCACGTCTAAATGCGCCAAACCACCCGTCCTAGCACAAATAGACGTTTCTGGCACATCTACCGACTCATTTGCTCATATTGAGCAACACGTGAGGCCTGGTGCTAGACTTTTAATTGGACACATCGAACCGAGAGTGCGACAATAAATCCATTCTTAATCGAGGTGTTTGACGTGACCAAAAAGTATGACAGAGAATTCAAGATGCACACCGTGCGGCTCATTCAAGAAGAAGGGAAAACGGTGGCGCAGGTAGCCCGCGAAATGGGGCTGCATGAGAATACCCTTTACCGTTGGCTAGCAGAGTTTAAAGCGGACGGAGCTCAAGCTTTTCCTGGTAGCGGTCAACTGAAGCCAGATGACAAAGCCATGCGTGATCTCCAGAAGCGAATCCGTGATCTGGAGGAAGAAAATGAAGTCCTAAAAAAGGCCATGCACTACTTCGCCAAAGACCGGCGTTGATTTATGCTTACATTCATGAACACCGCTCAAAGCGCTGTGTCACGAAGTTGTGCTCTTGGTTAGGTGTATCCCGAAGCGGTTATTACGAGTGGACGACTCGTGAAGAAAGTGAGCAAAGCCTTAAACGTAAAGAACTAGATAAGCATATACGGCAAGCATTCGTGGACTCCAGAGAGCTTTACGGAAGCCCGAAAATCCATCAGAAATTGAAACAGCAAGGCGTAATGGTTTCAGAGAAGACGGTAGGCCGGAGAATGCGCGAAATGGGCTTGAGATCGCGTACGGTCAAGAAATATAAGGCTACGACGAACTCCAAACACAACTTGCCGGTGGCCGAGAATGTCTTAAATCAGAACTTTACGGCCGAGAAGCCCAATCAGGTATGGATGGCGGATATCACCTATGTTCCCACAGATGAAGGTTGGCTTTATCTCGCTAGTGTGGAAGATCTCTGCACACGCAAAATCGCAGGATTTCACATGGATGAACGGATGACAAAGGAGCTGTGCTTAAAGGCTCTAGATCAGGCCTATCGCCTCCAAATGCCGGAGGAGGGGGTGCTGCATCATTCCGATCGCGGCAGCCAGTACGCGTCAGCCAAATACCAGGAACGTCTCCAAAATTACAAGATAACTGGCAGCATGAGTCGCAAAGGAAATTGCTACGACAATGCCTGCATCGAATCGTTCCATAGCGTTCTGAAGAAAGAGCTGATCTATCTAAATAAGTTCAAAACGAGGGCCGAGGCAAAGGCCAAAATTTTTGAATATATAACCTGTTTCTACAATGGAAAAAGGATCCACTCTTCCATAGGATACCTTACACCCAATCAGTACGAACGTACGTTCCAAAAGATGGCGTAATTCTCTCGGTTTGATGTGTCCAATCTATTGACAGAGGTCCAGCCTTCACTCACTCTCTCATTCAATCCCTCCTCCCAAACTCCACCAAGCCGTTGACTTGCTCCCCCCTGCATGAGACAATCCGGATGACGCTGTGCGGCGCACAGTATACGGCGAATCAGGGGGGCGCGATATGAGTCGATCGGAGCGATTCTGGGACAAGGCGGCGCATACTTACGATCAGCAGGAGAAAAAGGCGGAGCCCACTTACAGGAGCATCATGCAGCGAACACAAAAGCATCTCAAGCCAAGCGACATCGTGCTGGAGGTCGGCTGCGGAACCGGCTTGATGACGAACGAGATGGCGCAATATGTGAGCAGTATACACGCCATTGATCTTTCATCGAATATGATCGCCATCGCAGCAAAGAAGGCTCAAGAACGCGGCATCACCAACGTCGATTACATACACACCACTCTAATGGACGAACGGTTCAAGAGAGGCGCCTACGATGTCATCTTTGCTTTTCACGTCCTGCATTTGCTGGAGGATGAGCGCAAGGCTCTTCGCAGATTAAATGAGATGTTAAAGCCGGGAGGGCTGCTGATTTCTACTACGCCATGCGTGGGGGAGAAGCCGCTCTTGAAGGGCTTGCTGTCCCTTCTAGGCAAAGCCGGCTTAGCGCCGACCATCAAGCCGTTTAAGGGAGCCGCACTTGCCCGCACGATAGAGGAGGAAGCGGCATTCTCCGTGGTGGAATCGGTATGCTTGAAGAAGAACACGCGGGAATATTTTATCATAGCAGCAAAAAAGTTATAGGCAGCAAGGCTGGAGCCCATTCCCGGGATCTGGCTTTTTTGTTTAATTTATTGTAAACCCGACCTCGGTCCAGCCAAAACCCGCATGGAATTTGTTAGAATCTGTTGCTGAGGGGGATTGTAAAATGAAACGGAATACAGCCATTATGCTGTTAGCAGCATTCGCTTTTCTCGTGTTTTCGCCAGCCGTTGCATTCGCGGAGGCATTGGATTGGAAGGAGCAGGAGCTGGACGACTTCGCGATGCAATATTTTTCGGAGGAGAAGCTGGAAGAGCATCATCTCACCGCCGCCGCTATGGCTGTCGTGCACAACGGCAAGACGGTCTACAGCAAGGCATTCGGCAAACCAAATATTGACCAAGACACAGCGGCCACCACGGACGAAACGATGTTCCGAATCGGATCCATTAGCAAAACCGTTGTCGCAACCGCAGTTATGCAGCTCGTTGAGCAAGGCAAGCTGGACATGAACACCGATATTAATGACTATTTGACCACCTTTCAAATACCCGAAACCTTCAGCGAGCCGATTACCCTGCACCACTTGCTGACGCATACAAGCGGGCTGGAGGAGGTCTATCTCAACACCGTCTCGCTGCATTATGAGAACCGGCTTCCCCTTGAGGACTACGTCAAGGAGTACCTCCCCAAGCGGATCCGCGAGCCGGGCAAGGCAATCGCCTACATCAATTTTGGCCCGACGCTGGCGGCTTATCTGGTGCAGCTCGCTTCAGGCATGCCCTATGAGCAGTATGTGAAAGTCCATATTCTAGACAGACTCGGCATGAGCCATACGGACGTGGATATTCGCCCGGAATGGCTGGACCGTCTGGCGCTTGAATATGTATACAAGAATGACGCCTACAAAGAAATCAAAATCTACAGCGAAAACACGTTTCCGTCAGGAGAAATCATCGCTTCAACGGATGATGTGGCGAAGTATATGCTTGGCCACTTGAACGAAATGTCCGGTCGTGCCGATGTGTTGTTCCAGAGTGAGACGAAGCCGATCTACGATCCGCAGTTCAGGCATCATCCCGCCATACCGGGGTACGCGTACGGCTTCCATGAACGATTCCACGGCGGCGAGAGGTATCTGGAGCATGGAGGAACGATGGCTGCGACGAACAGCTACATGCTGCTTAGTCCTGACCGCAGCTTTGGACTTTATTATGTGTTTGTGGGCGAGATGAATGGCAGGCACATTGCCAATGATTTTCTGGCGGCCTTTGTGCCGGAGCCCGAAGCCGAAGCTTCGCCGCCGCCGACGGCAGCGTTGCCAACGCTGGAGCCGTTTGAAGGGGTGTACGCCCCTAATATTTATCCCGTTAACGATTTTACACATTTTACGCTGCTGACCTCAGAGGAGCTGACTGTCGAGGCTGATGGAGAGCGGCTGAAGCTGATCGGGTACGGGGAGGAGATCGCTTATGATCCCGTAGGCGACGCTCTGTTCCGCTCGGAGGAGGGGGATTATATCTACTTCGAGCCTGCTGACGGACAGCTGGTATATGCAGGAGTCGTGTTCGAGAGGCTGCCTTGGTATCACATCTCCTTGAACCATAATCCCATCATCCTGCTGGCTGCAGCCGCTGTGTTTCTGGTGACAGCCATTGCGGTTCCCATTCAGATGGGTATCCAGGCCTTGCGCAAGGCTGTGCGCGCGTCGCGGGCAAGAGGCTTGCTCCTGTTGTCGATATCGCTGTGCCACCTGTTTCTAATGGGCAGCTTCGTCTATTATGTGTCGACGGTGGATACGATGTTTTATCTCAATAGCGAGGTTCCTCTCCTGCTGAAGCTTGCGATGGCGGCCCCGCTGCTCGCCTTGCTGTTGACCTTCGTATTGGCGTATCATACGGTACGGAATTGGAGAGCAATGAAGCTTTTCAACAAGCTGTATATGCCTTTCTTCGTGGCAGCTAGCCTCATTTTCCTCTTGATTATGCAGTACTACAACTTGGTTGGCTTTTATTATTAATCAGGCAGTCCCTAATCCTCTTGAGCAGTCAGGGAGGAGGCTGGGACTGCCTTTTTCATGCCTAGCCCTCACCTTGTGAAAATAGCCGCTTCATCAATATCGCCCAGGATACTCCCGTCTTCTATAAGCGGGGGAGGAATGGGCGTTCGGCGTTAGCCGGAATGATATTTGGTGTGTTCTTGTTCTCCCTACTATGCTAAAATTAGTATAGTGAGGAGGCGAACGTATGATCGTTACCGTGACGGCGAAAATCAAAATCAAACCGTCAGAAAGTCAAATGATGGCCCTGCAACAAACGATGATCGCTTATCGTCAAGGGTGTAATTTTGTCTCTGCCCTTGTGTTTGAGACGAGCGAGCGCCGGCAGTCTGCCCTGCACCGAATGACGTATCGAACCCTGCGCAGCGCGATGGGCCTGCGTTCTCAAATGGCGCAGTCGGTATTGAAAACGGTACGGGCTAAATACAAGACCATCTTGAGCAGTGGGCATGCTTGGACTCTCGTACAATTTAAGAAGCCGGAATACGATCTCGTCTGGAGACGGGATTACTCGCTAAGCGCAAAGCTATTCTCCGTCAATACGCTGCAAGGCCGCATTAAGATCCCCTTCGAAGCCAAAGGAATGGAGACCTATTTCGACGGCACATGGACATTCGGTACAGCCAAGCTGGTATGCAAAAAGCAGAAGTGGTTTTTGCATATTCCAGTGTCTAAGGAAATGGCCTCTCCTGAGCTTAAGGAGATTGAACACGTTGCAGGGATTGATCTGGGCATCAACTTTGTAGCTACGGTGTATGACACCGAGGGGAGAACGCTGTTTTTTCGAGGAAGGGAGCTCAAACACAAACGAGCAAACTACCAACGATTGCGTTCCGAGCTGCAACGCAAACAAACGGCTTCGTCCCGCCGCAGGCTGAAGCAAATCGGAGAACGAGAAAACCGCTGGATGACCGATGTGAACCATCAGGTAAGTAAGGCACTCGTTACCCGATATGGGGCGAATACGCTGTTTGTGCTGGAGGATCTGACAGGGATCCGCCGCAGGGCGGAAAAGTCAAAGCTGAAGTATCGGTATGTGACGGTATCGTGGGCGTTCTATCAGCTGCGTCAGATGGTGACGTATAAGGCGAAGCTTGCAGGATCGATGGTGATAGCCGTGGATCCGAAGCACACTTCGCAAGCGTGTCCCCTATGCCGCCACACGGACAAAGAAAACCGGGATAAACGCAGGCATCGCTTTCGTTGCCAGGCATGCGGATATGCAAGCAATGATGACCGGATCGGCGCCATGAATCTCTGTCTGAAGGGAAGAGAGTACCTTCTTGAAGGTGCAGGCTTAGCATGACTAGGCTTGCAGGGCAGCTGTCAATCTGCCCATTGGTAGGCGAAGACTTACTCGAGGATGTAACACCACGTTCTTCGGAACGCCAAAAGATCGGAGTCGCAAGACGTTCGTACGATCGGGTCGTTACAAGCTCCCACTTCAAACGTTAGTTAAGTGGGGGTCATTGACTTACATGTTTTAACATTGACAATGAAATAGCCTGGTCATATAATTTAGAGGAAATTGATTATCATTATCAATTAACTCCAATGAATAAGGATGGGTCTACACATGAAAGCACGTAACAAACGATCGATGTCCATGCTTCTATCCTCACTAGCACTTGTTGTGTTGCTTGCCGGCTGCGGCGGGAACAACGGCAATGCCAATAGCAATGCCGGCGCAGCGCCAACCGCTGCTCCAAGCGCGAGCCCTGAAGCAAGCGATGCTTCTGCATCGGAAGCGGCGGCTCAATATCCTATTACCATTAAACACGCGTTTGGCGAGTCTGTTATTGAAGCCAAGCCGGAGCGCGTCGTAACGATCTCGTGGGCGAACCATGACGTTGCGCTTGCCCTGGGCGTTGTGCCTGTAGGCTTCTCCGAAGCGAACTACGGCGTACAGGATGGCTCCAGACTGCTGCCTTGGACGAAGAAGAAGCTGGAGGAGCTTGGCGTTACCGAGCCGAACCTGTTCCAGGATACAGACGGCCTTGACTTTGAAGCCATCTCGGACGCGAGCCCAGACGTTATTCTGGCCGCTTACTCCGGCATTACGCAAGAGGAATATGATACATTGTCCAAAATAGCCCCGGTCGTCGCGTACCAGTCGGCTCCTTGGGTGGCAAGCTGGCGCGATCAAGTGATGTTCAACGCCATGGGTATGGGCATGCAAGCGGAGGGCGAGCAGCTGATTAAGGATACAGAGAAGCTGATCCAGGACACGGCAGCCGCTCATCCAGAGCTTCAAGGCAAGACAGCTGCCTTTGCCTTTATTAACCCTGCTGACCTGTCGACGCTTTCGATCTATGCCCCTGGAGACCCGCGCGGCGACTTCCTGGGCGAGCTGGGCATGCCGTTCCCTGACGCACTGGCAAGTCTGGTTACCGACAGCTTCTACCTGCAGCTGAGTGCTGAGAATGCCGATGCGCTGAATGACACGGACATTATCGTGACCTATGGCAATGCCGAGCTGCTTGCCGCTCTGCAAGCCGATCCGCTGCTGGGCAAGGTTCCGGCCATCGCCAGAGGCTCCGTCGTAGTCGTGGAAGACAATTCGCCGCTTGCGGCTGCGGGCAACCCGAATCCGTTGTCGGTTGCGTACACAATCGATGAATATGTAGGATTGATCGGAGAAGCAGCCAAGAAGATCAATGAATAATTCAGCGCCTCTTGCCGACAAGCTGCATAAGCCGCTCACACCGAAGCACTTTACGATGGTGCTCGTGCTTTGCCTGCTTGTTCTCGGTCTATGTGTTCTGGCATCGTTGGCTTTCGGCTCGCGAGTCATGGGATTTAAGGAGTTAATGGACGGGTTATTCAACCCGTCCATTGATTCGTATAACACCGATGTCATCAAGCAGAGAATGACCCGTACGGTATTCAGCCTCTTATGCGGCGGTGCGCTTGGCATCTCCGGCGCCTTGATGCAGGCAGTCACTCGCAACCCCATTGCCGACCCCAGCATTCTGGGCGTGAATACAGGAGCGTCCTTGTTTGTTGTGGCCGGCATTGCCTTCCTGAACATTGGATCGGCGAATGAGTATATATTGATGGCTTGCCTCGGTGCAGCCATTACCGCATTATTTGTGCTGGGCATCGGCTCGATGGGACATGGCGGACCTACGCCCGTTAAGCTGGTATTAGCGGGGGCGGCTACCAGCGCTGCGCTTACTTCGCTTATAAGCGCCATTATGATTCCCCGAACGAATGTCCTGGATCAAGTCCGGCGATGGCAGGTGGGAAGCGTAGGCGGGACTACCTGGAGCGATATCGCAACCTTCTCGCCCTTTCTGATTGTCGGCATTCTGATCGTCCTATTCACAGCTCCCGCGCTGAACGCGTTGGCGCTGGGTGACGAGACGGCTACGGGGCTGGGCGTTCGCACAGGTGTTCTGCGTGTAGTCTCGTCGCTGGCGGCTGTTGTCCTGTGCGGAACCGTAACCGCGCTGGCAGGGCCTATCGGCTTTGTCGGGCTGCTGGCAACCCACCTGATTCGATTGATGATTGGCCCAGATCAGCGCTTCCTCATTCCGATGTCGGCGCTGGCTGGAGCGATTGTATTAACGGGGTCCGACGTGATAGGCAGGATTCTAGGCAGACCAGGCGAGCTTGAGGTGGCCATCGTGACTGCCTTCGTCGGCGCTCCCATTCTGATTCTATTAGCGATGAGAGCGAAAGTGCGTGCCTTATGATGAATCCTACAAACACCATTCAGTTGATCATGTCGGGCAGACGCCAGAGAAGGCGTCGTTATGTGCTGATTACTTCTATACTTGCAATCATTTCTGTGGCCCTTTGCGGCTTGATGCTGTACCTGGGCAACACCCTGTATTCCGTGGATGTCATCGCGCGGGTGTTGATGGGGGAGCCAATCAAGGGTGCTTCGTTTGCGATTGAGACGATACGGCTCCCTAGAATGCTCGCCGGTCTGTTCGCCGGCTTCGCTTTCGGCTTAGCGGGAAGCGTGTTCCAGACGATGCTTCGCAACCCGCTTGCGAATCCCAATGTCCTGGGGATAACGGCCGGCTCCAGCGTTGCGGCTGTATTCTGCATTATTATTCTCCATACAAGCGAAGCTGTGCTGTTCATCGCTTCCGTTGTTGCCGGCCTTCTTACGGTATTGGTGCTTTATCTGCTATCCATTAGAGGGACATTCGCGTTAGGGCGGCTGATTCTCATTGGCATCGGCTTGGACGCCATGCTTGGGGCGCTTATCGCTTATTTGCTGCGCATCAGCTCTGAGCATGACGTCGCTACAGCGTACCGTTGGTTAAGCGGTAGTCTTAACGGCTCCCAGATGGAGGAGCTGCCTACGCTTATCATTACGGTGCTGGTATGTACGCCTATTGTCATTCTGCTAGGGAAGAGGCTTAGTCTGCTGGAGCTGGGTGAGCAGGCGGCGACATCGCTTGGCATCCATACCGACAAAACACGAATCATGCTCATTCTGGCCACAGTGTGCATGATCTCCGTTGCTACCGCTACAACGGGTCCGATTGCCTTCGTGGCGTTCCTGGCTGGACCGATTGCAAGGCGGTTAGTCGGAGCAGGCTATTCTACGGTCATTCCAGCAGGTCTTGTCGGCGTCATCCTGGTGCTGGCATCGGATTTAATCGGACAATTTGCGTTTCAGACCAGATTCCCCGTCGGCGTTATTACCGGTATTCTGGGAGCGCCTTATCTGATCTATCTGCTTATCCGAATGAATCGAAAGGGAGATTTCTAAACATGAAGCCGTTGCATCAGTTCCAAGCGGAGGATACCGTCTCGGGCTACGAGAACAGAAGGGTTGTCCATGGCGTAAGCCTCTCTATTCCCAGCAATCAGATCAGCGTCATAATCGGCGCCAACGCCTGCGGGAAGTCGACGCTGCTCAAGACGATGGCCAGACTGATCAAGCCGGAAGGCGGTCGAGTGACGCTCGACGGCAAGTCGATCGATCAATACCCGCCCAAGCAGCTAGCCAAAATCGTCGGACTGCTCCCGCAATCGCCTATCGTGCCGGAAGGCATCACAGTCTCGGATCTGATCGGTCGAGGACGGTTCCCGCATCAGACCTGGCTGGGCGGTTGGTCCAAGAAGGATTACGAGGCCGTGGCGGAGGCTATGGATATTATGAAGATTACGGAGCTGGCTAATCTGAACATCGACGAGCTGTCCGGCGGTCAACGCCAGCGCGTCTGGATTGCGATGGCTTTGGCACAGCAGACCGATATCTTGTTCCTGGATGAGCCGACGACCTTCCTGGATATTACCTATCAGGTTGAAATCCTGGATCTGCTCACCGATTTGAACCGGAAGCATGGCACAACGATAGTGATGGTGCTTCACGACATTAACTTATCCGCCCGTTATGCGGATTATATCTTCGCGCTCCGCGAAGGGAAGCTGATCGCAGAGGGCGAGCCGTCCAAGGTCATTACGAGCGACCTGATTAAGGATGTGTTCGGCATGGATTGCACGGTCATCAGCGATCCCGTCTCCGGATCGCCTCTGATCGTACCTATTGGGCGTCATCATGTACATGCTTAGACAATAGCTCGTTCGTGTTCGACAAGCCGCCGAAGCCTATCGGCGGCTTTATAACGTTCAGCTGCTGCAGCGGAAATCTCGGCAGATTGCAGGATTGTGTGAGCCAACAGCAGTATTGCTACTCCCCCTTGCTATGCCGGCTGTCCTACACTGGGTATAGCCTTATTGGAGGGAGTGACGGCTATGACCATGTTATCGGATCGCTCTCGCTTGAGCCTTCCAGAGCTTGGTGCACCCAAGCTGGAGGTTCATATGTCCTGGTGGGGAATGACTGGACTGGAGCAGGGCGGAAGGGAATATACCCTAGAGCAAAAAATTGCATCGATTGCGCAAGCGGGCTTTGACGGCATTAACGGCTTCATCCCTTCTCCAGAGGAGGAGGAACAGTGGAAGCGGCTGTTGGCCTATTATGGCTTGACCCTGAGCGTGAATGCGTACCCTTCCGCACCGGAGGATATGAGCCGGTTCCTGGAGAGGGCTGTGGAATTTGGGGGCATCCAGCATATTAACGTGCAGGTGATGACGCCCTTCGTGGTGGAGGGCAGAGCTGTAGAGCTGCTTGGAGACCTGAATCGGTTGTCTCGCGAGGCTGGCATTCCGGTCTATATCGAGACTCATCGGGGCACGATTACACAGGATTTGCTGCGTACATGCTCTTATATCGAAGCTCTGGATGATCTTCGCCTGACGATCGATCTGTCTCATTATGTAGTGGCGGGGGAGATGCATACCATAAGCGCCGAGGCGGAGGCACTGCTTGGAAAGCTGCTGACGCGCACAGGGGCTATTCATGCCAGAGTATCGAACGGCGAGCAGGTGCAGGTGGACGTTGGGAATGGCGAGCATGCCATGCTGCGGCATTTCGAGCGATGGTGGCGCAGCGGGATGGCCTATTGGCTGGACTCTGCCGGTCAAGGGGACGTTTTGCCGTTTGTCGTGGAGCTGGGCCCCCCGCCTTATGCGATCACGACGGACGAATGCGGCGGCCGCAAGCATGAGATCAGCGATCGGTGGGAGCAGTCGTTGTTCTTCATGAGAATGGCTAGGGGAATATGGACGGAGCTTCAGCAAAATTTCCACAAACCCTGATAATAATTATCATTATTGGTTAAAATAATGGCAAGCGGCAGAAAGGACAGCCGATGGCACGGCTGTCCTCGTGGAGCTAGCGTTACACTTTTGGTTCAAACGTTTTGCAATCTGTTTCTTCCGAGTTGTTGGCTTGTTTGCCGCGGTGGCTGACCACGTAAATCGAAGAAGCATTACATTGGTTGCCTGCAGCCCAATGCTTGCAGGAGTTCACTTCGCACAGAACATCTTTGGCCATGGATACTCACCTCCTTGGCATTAGGATGGTCAAACGGTGTACTTCATTATACCTCCATCAGCCCGGTTTGAATCTCTAATTGCTTGAAGTGGAGAGAAAGCCGGGTTTGTTGGCGTTGTTGGCGTTGGTACAAAAAATTCTGTGATAAAATAAAGCTGGCATTATTCATCTTAATGGGTCGTTGATAGGACGGGCTTCGCTCGTTCCATCAGCCAAAGGAGAGACGTGCGCACATGGGAGCAAGCCATACGATTGACATCGCGGTTAATCAGCTCGGCTATAGAAGCCAGGATTTGAAGCTCGCTGTAATGAGAGGCGGAAGCGGTAGCTTCCGACTCGTGGATATGGCCAGCGGCGGCACGGTATGGCAAGGGGAGACTGGCGTCGCCGAGCGGGACGCGGCAAGCGGGGAGACGGTCAGCCGCGCGGACTTCTCCGCTTGGCAGCAGCCCGGGGTTTACCGGATCGAGAGCGGGGACGGGAGCGTGTCCTGCCCATTCGTGATTAGCGATGAGGTGTATGTAGACGCGCACGCCGCATTATTGAAAGCGTTCTACTTCTTCCGCTGCGGGATGGAACTGGAGGAGAGGTATGCTGGCCCGTGGAAGCATGGCGCCTGTCATTCCTCCCCTGCCATTGTCTACGGGGATGAAGAGAAGCGGGTAGATGCGTACGGGGGCTGGCATGATGCCGGCGATTATGGCAAATATGTGGGTCCAGGCGCCAAGGCCGTGGCGGATCTGCTGCTGGCGGAGGAGCTTTACCCGGAGGCGTTCGCAAGACCGCTGCTTATACCCGAGACGGATGGCGACATGCCGGACGTGCTGCACGAATGCCGGTATGAGCTGGAATGGATGCTGCGGATGCAGGATGGGGAGACGGGCGGCGTCTATCACAAGCTGACTACGCTTGTGTTCCCTCCAGGGGATACGATGCCGGAGGAGGATACGGCGGAGTTGTATGTCTCGCCCATATCGGCGACGGCGACAGGCTGCTTCGCTGCTGTCATGGCGATGGCCGCAAGACGTTATATCGCCTATGATGGTCATTTTGCGGAGACGTGTCTGTCTGCCTCCAAGCGCGCATGGTCCTGGCTTGAAGGGAACCCGGACGCACCGGGCTTCCGCAATCCGCCTGAGATCGCGACGGGAGAATATGGGGACCCTATTGACGCCGACGAACGGTATTGGGCGGCGGCGGAGCTGTACCGGACCACGGGAGAGGCTGCGTATCACCAGGCCTTCCAGGCGCTGGTGGATCAGGTGGAAGCGCAAGGCTTGTTCGAGCTGGGCTGGTCGAATATGAGCGGCTACGGCTCGCTTGCGTATATACGTACGGAGCGGGAGAAGTCCCCGGAGCTGGCGTCCCGTCTGCGGGAGGGCTGGCTTGGCCGCGCTGAAGAGCTGGCGGCTGTATCGGAGAAGGACGGCTACGGCATATCGCTCCTGCCGAAGCATTATATTTGGGGCAGCAATATGCTGGTGCTGAACAATGCGATGCTGCTGCTGCTGGCAGATCGGCTGTCAGGCTCCGCCCTGTATGAGCGCCATGCTCTTGCGCATGTTCATTATTTGTTCGGGATGAATGTTGTCGGCATGAGCTATGTCACGGGCTTTGGGAACAACGCTATCCGCTATCCGCATCATCGCCCATCAGAGGGAGACGGTGTAGATGAGCCGGTTCCCGGGCTTGTCTCCGGCGGCCCCAATGCGGGTCTGCATGACGACTACGCGAAGCAGCATTTGGCGGGCAGGGCGCCGGCTGCCTCGTTCGCCGACGTGATGGAGAGCTATTCCACGAATGAAGTGACCATCTACTGGAATTCGCCTGCGGTGTTTGTTATGTCTCATTTTGTCCAGTAGGAGCAGAAAGGGCTGAAGCCATATAGGTCATCGAAGTCGAGTGCGTCTTCATAGGCTTCGTGCTCCAAAGTGAACGTTCTGAACAACGAAAGGAAGCCGCCATTGCGGCGGCTTCCTTGCTTGTAGCTTATTAGACGTTCTGCAGGTGCTCTTCGAGGCGATCCCAGGTTTCTGTGATGCCCTGCTCCATGCCCATATCCAGCACTTGCTGGAGCGATTCCGCCGAAGCATACGTCGCCTTGTTGAGCAACTTGGTTCCGCCATCCACTTCTATAAACTCGAGGACAATTTCTGTGCTCGGCATGTCTGCGTTTAAATTGCCTTCAGCATCGGAGAAGTAGTCCGTGTATTCGATAAGCTCTCCTGTGACGATGTTCTTGTAGATCCCCTTGCCCCAGGATTCCATGCCGTAGAAGTCGCCTTGGTTCTTATCCTCGCATTTCATGCAGTAGTGCCATACGCCGCCCGGGCGGAAGTCCACATGGCATACCGGGACTGTCCATCCGCGAGGTCCCCACCATTGCTTCAGGTGCTCAGCTTCGGAGAATGCTTGGAATACCAGCTCGCGGGGGGCATTGAATACGCGCTCCAGGATCAATACGTTGCCTTCTACCTTGCTTAGCATTTGGTTTGTCATCATAGTTCCTCCTCGAATTTTGGGTTTACGATTTAGGCTTTTCTTGCATCTTCTGCAAATAACGCTCCAAGTTGTCGTAACGCTCATTCCAGATCCGCCGGTATCGCTCCAGCCATTCATCCATCTGCTGCAGAGGCTGAATGCGGAGCTTGTAGTTCCGCCGATTCGCTTCGGCTTCGACCTCAACCAGACCGGCCTCCAACAAAACCTTCAGATGCTTTGACGCCTGCGGCTGCCTCAGCTGAAGGCGCTCCGCGATCTCCCCAACGGAGAGCGGTCCGCCAGCCAGCAAATCTACGATGCGTAATCGGTGTGGTTCTGCCAGAGCGCTAAACGTTGTGCTGTCCATCATAGGGTGACCTTCACCTCGTCTTAGCGGTGCCTCTTGCTTGCACATTGAATATACCTCATTGGGAATATTCCTGTCAAGGAATATTTAAGTGTAGCGATTTAAGGGGAAGTGATTTAAGGGCAGCGATAGAAGATTTCTCACTGTTGATCTACGTCTGTCCGCTATTTTACTACCGTTCGGGGTATCGGCTAGGAATCCTGCAAAATTACAATATTTCACCAATCTTTCGGCTCAAACGAAGGGAATTGCTGCGATTATACATGAAATTACGCGAGAGCGGCCCATTTGCGATCAGTATGAGATGATATCCTGCACATTTGCAACAAGTTAATCTCTAACCTACCTTCAGAGCCTAAATTACTGCAGATTTCGCAGGATTTACTCCTGATACAAATACCGCCCCTCCGTTTGCGTGTTTCGGAGGGGCGGTTACCATTATGAGCGCTGAGCGCTCGCGATCAATGGCCTATCGCACGCCGCTCAAGCTGCCGCCGGAGGCGAATAGGCGGTCGATCCGCTTCTGAACAGCGGGATCGGGGATGAGCGGCGGAGCATGGTGAGGCTTGGTTCGAGCGTCGATGATGAGGTTGTCGCAGCCCCAATGCTTGAAGGAATAGCCGCTGTTCACCCCGTACATGTCATGGGACGGATTGCTGCGGGTGAAGGTCGCCCACAGGAAGTTGGACAGCGACGCCGAGAGGAACGCGCTGTCGTCGCAGAGCACGATCAGCGGGCATTCCGGCATAGCGCCGCGCTCAGCGATCGCCTCGGACAGCTCCTGCAGCTGGCGCTCCGCCTCGGCATAGCTTGCAAACGCCGGGCCTTCCAGCGCCACGATGCCGGGCTGAACGAGCCGCGGATGAACGAAGTCCCGCAGCCCTTGCAGCTGCGCCGGCACACTGGCGCCCAGCTCGCGCTTCTTGTCCCCGCAGGCGGCCAGAATCACCTTGCTGCCCTGGTTCAGGCCCGTGCCGGAATAGTCCAGCGTATCAATGGTTGTATTCGTCTGGAAATGAATATCCCGCTGCAGATCGATTCGCTCCAGTATATACGAGAGAAACGCCGCTTCGTCATGCGTGCTGATCGGCTCCTGCTCCTCGGCGGCAATAAACAAATATTTGGCAAGGCTCAGCTGGCCCGTGCCGAGAATACGATTCGCGATTGTCAGCAGCTCAGCCGGCTGCTTGGCAGGCGCATATGGCGTATACCGCTCGCTGCCGATCGCGAACAGGAGCGGGTGGACGCCTGCCGCATCCACGGCATGCACCTCCTTCACGCCGGGAATTTCCTGCTTGACCGCGTCTCCGGTCAGCTCATGAATAAGCGCTCCGAACGCGGTATCCTCCTGCGGCGGCCGGCCGACGACGGTGAACGGCCAGATGGCGCCAGGCCTCGCATAGACCTTGTGAACGCGCATCATAGGGAAGGGGTGCACGAGGCTGTAATAGCCCAGATGGTCGCCGAATGGTCCTTCGGGCTTCGTCTCGCCGGAATGAATCTCCCCGGTTATGACAAAATCCGCTTCGCGGCTAATACAGTAGCCGTCCTCATAGCCATACCGGAAGCGGCGTCCCGCCAATAAGCCGGCGAAGGTTAGCTCGCTGAGGCCCTCCGGCAGAGGCATAACGGCCGACAGCGTATGCGAGGGAGGTCCGCCGACGAAGATGCTTACCTTGAGCGGCTCGCCCTTGCGGTCCGCTTTGTGCTGGTGAATGCCGATGCCCCTATGAATCTGATAATGCAGGCCAATCTCCGTGTCCGTGATGTAGTCATTACCTGTTAGCTGCACCCGATACATGCCCAGGTTCGCATTCATGATGCCGGGCTTGTCCGGGTCTTCGGTATATACCTGCGGCAGCGTGACGAAGGCTCCTCCATCCATAGGCCAATGCTTGATCAGCGGCAGCTCGCTGACCGCGATTTCCTCGAAGCCGGCAGCGCCGCCGCCTTGCCGCATGGGCAGTGCCTTCGTTGCCGCCGTTGCGGCCCGGGCATGACGAAGCGGCTGCTTCAGCGCCTTGATGGGATCGTTGCGCAGCGCAATGACGTTCTGCGTCGATTCCCATGTCTGCCGGAAAATAAACTTGCTTCGCTCCAACGTCCCGAACAGATTGGAGACTGCCCGGTAGCGTGTGCCTTTCACATTCTCAAACAAGAGAGCCGGTCCTCCCGCCTCGAACACCCTTAGATGAATGGCGGCCATCTCCAGGTCAGGATCGACCTCCTCCCGAATCCGCACGAGATGTCCATTTCGTTCCAGATCATTGACGCATGCTTCCAATGTTGGGTACATAGCTTTGCCGCTCCTATTCGTGATTAACATCGTTTGTCTTTATTTTAGCAGAACCGCAACGGAGCGTCATTTTTCCCGCATTACAGCAGGACAATTCTATTCGCGAATGCAGTATTCTTACGTTGAAAACGAATTCACGGAGGGTTGCCCATGTTGAAGGTGGCTATAATCGGCGCAGGAGCTATATCGACGGCTCATATAGAGGGGTATCTGACATTCAGAGAGCGCTGCGAGATTGTTGCGATTAGCGATGTTTATCCCGATAAAGCAAGGTCAAGAGCGGAGCAGTTCGGCCTGCATGCCAAGGTGGTTGCGGATTACAGGGAGCTGTTGAGCGAGGACATTGACCTGGTCTCCATCTGCACACCGCCGTATACGCATGCGGATATTGCCGTTGATTTCTTGTGCGCGGGCAGCCATGTGCTGATCGAGAAGCCGATGGCCGCTTCGCTTGAGGAATGTGATCGAATCAACGCTGCCGCCCGCCAAAGCGGGAGAATCGTATCCGTTATTGCGCAGAACCGGTTCCGCAACCCTATGATGAAGCTCAAGGCGGTGCTGGACAGCGGACTCGCGGGCCGGATTGTGCACGCGCAGGTGGATTCCCACTGGTGGCGCGGACACTGCTATTATGACTTGTGGTGGCGCGGCACATGGGAGAAGGAGGGCGGGGGACCGACTCTGAATCATGCCGTACACCATATCGACGCCCTGCTGTGGATGCGGGGACGGCCAAGCCAGGTGCAGGCCTTCATGAGCAATGTCGCGCATGATAATGCGGAAATCGAGGATTTGTCTCTGGCCATGCTGCGGTATCCGGACGGTTCGCTTGGGCAAGTGACAAGCTCGGTTGTCCACCATGGCGAGGAGCAGCAGCTGGTGTTCCAGGGGCTGAACGCTCGGATCTCCGCGCCGTGGAAGCTGACAGCCTCAGTCTCACGACCGAACGGCTTTCCCGAGAAGGATGGGGAGCTGGAAGACCAAATCCAAAGCCTGTACGCCAGCTTGCCTGAGCTTGCGCATGAGGGTCATACGGCGCAGATTGACGATGTGCTGACGGCAATGGAGACGGGGGCGTCGGTGCTCATCGACGGCGACAGCGGACGCGATACGCTGGAGCTGATTATGGCTATTTACAAGTCTGCCAGCACAGGGGAGACCGTCAGCCTGCCTTTGCAGCCGGACGATCCTTTCTATACGCGGGAGGGCGTGCTGCGGAATGCGGTCTACTTCTACGAGAAGAAGGGACATATCGAGAATTTTGCAGATTCCACCATAACGATGGGAAGCAGTCTTGAGGAGAGGAAGGCTTAGCATGGACAACAACAAAAGCGGAATGTTTTATGTACCGGAGGGCAAGCCGGAGCCGGTATGCTCGCCTGGCGAATTCCAATTTGCGGCTATTGGGCTGGATCACGGTCATATTTATGGGATGAGCCAAGGGCTTATTGAGGCTGGCGGCCAGCTTAGCTGGGTGTATGATCCCGATCCGCAGAAGGTGCAGGCCTTCCAGAGACAGTTCCCGGGCGTTAAGGTCGCCCGCTCGGAGGGGGAAATTTTGCAGGATTCCAACCTTCAGCTTGTTGCGGGGGCTGCCATTCCTTCCGAGCGTTGTGCGCTGGGGCTGAGGGTCATGGCGCATGGGAAGGACTATTTTACAGATAAGGCACCTCTTACGACGCTTGAACAGCTGGAGCAGGCGAAGCGGGCGGTGGCCGAGACGAAGCGCAAATACGCGGTCTACTACAGCGAGCGGCTCCATGTGGAGAGCGCTGTATACGCTGGGGTGCTTATCGAGCGGGACGCAATCGGGCGTGTCGTGCAGGTGTTGGGACTGGGACCCCATCGTGTGAACGCCGGCAGCCGTCCGGAATGGTTCTTCGACAAGGAACGGTTCGGAGGCATTCTATGCGATATTGGCAGCCATCAGATCGAGCAGTTCCTCTATTATACCGGGGCCCGGAATGCCGAGGTTGTGCACAGCAAAACAGCGAACTACCATCACAAGGGGCACCCCGCGTTCGAGGATTACGGCGACGCCTCCTTGATCGCAGACAATGGAGCAACGGGGTATGTGCGGGTAGACTGGTTCACCCCTAACGGACTGAGCACATGGGGGGATGGCCGTACTGTCATTCTGGGGACGGAAGGCTATATAGAGCTGCGCAAATATGTGGACATCGGCAGGGAGAAGAGAGGCGGCAACGTCTATCTGGTGAATGGAGAAGGCGAATATTATTGGAATGTGTCGGGTCAGGTAGGCCATCCGTATTTCGGCCAGCTCATTCTCGACTGCTTCCACCGTACCGAAAACGCGATGACGCAGGAGCACGCCTTCAAGGCGGCTGAGTTATGCCTGATCGCCCAGCGGGACGCGGTGAAGGTGGAATAGCGGGAATTGATTCCTGAGAAATGAAGACATCCCATGGAATGGCATACTGTTCCAGCCTGGTATAGAATGAGTATAGCTGTATCTAGGGAGACGTCTCATTTCGATATCGGAGTCGATTAGGATGATTTATTATTTTTTGGCCTTGCTGGCAACCGCGGCTGTGCTGCTGGCGAGCGATATTCGGAGCAGCACGAACCGCTGGGGCGCGTTTTTTCTGCTGTTCGCGGCCATCGGCGGCTTGTCTGGGGCAGCCAGGGAAGCGGGGCTGGAGGGTGCGGCGCGCGCCATCGAGTTTCTGAATTTGACAGTAACGCCATGCGGCGTGCTGGCGTTCGCCATCTCCTATGCGGATGTCGGCAAGCGCGGCCAGCAGCGGCCGCGCTTGCCGCAGTGGCTGTTATTCCTGCCGGTTCCGATCATGCTGGCGGCGGGCTTTGGGCAAGCGGAATTTCGTATCCATAACCTGCTGCTTCTGCTGTGGAGCGGACCTTATTATTTGCTCGCCTGCTATTTGCTGCTGCGGTCCCTATGGCGAGAGCGGGATGAGCGCAGAAGGCGAGCCCGTCTGATCGCTACCGTTCTGATTGTTCCGACGCTTCTTGCGGTGCTGGGCTTCATCTATGTGGCTAGAGTGGTCTCGCCGGCCTTTGCTTTTTTCGACTACATATCCTTTTTTATTGCTTATTCGCTGGCGGCTGGGGTGCTGCTCGCTTTTGTATATGGTGTGCTTGGAGTGAAGCTGCGAATGGAGCGCGATCCGCTGGAAAGCGCGATGAAGGCGGCCAGCTCGGGCACCCAGCTATTGAATCACACGATCAAAAATGAAATTGGCAAAATCGCGATCAGCGCGGATAACCTCCGCCATACGCTGCCGGAGGGCGTTCGCGAGGAGGCGAGCGCGCACCTTGGCATGATTGACCGCGCCTCCGGCCATATGCTGGCCATGGTGGGCCGCATTCACAGCCAGACCAAGGACATTGTCCTGCAGGAGCGGCCGGTTCGACTGGACGAGCTGGCCGCTATGGTCATGCGGGAGCATCAGGAGCGTCTGCCAAGCGACGGTGTTGCAATGGAAATCCAGCTCCGCTGCCAGCCTACGGTGATCTGCGATCCCGTCCATATCCGCGAGGCGTTCGGCAATTTGCTGTCCAATGCGATAGAGGCGGTGCCTCCTGGCAGCGGGCATATCGTGGTGCGGGTGGATACGGTCAAGCGAAGCGTGCGGCTGTCGGTCGACGACAACGGTCCGGGCATTCCGCACGCGCAGGCGGACCGGCTGTTCGAGCCGTTCTACAGCACGAAGAACGGCTCCGAGCATTTTGGACTGGGACTATCCTATGTCTATCAAGTGATGCGGGAGTGCGGCGGGACGGTTGCAATGGTGAATCGGGAAGGCGGCGGGACAACGGCTTCGCTTGTTTTTCCCCGGAGGAAGGTCATGCGGGTGGACATGAAGGAGGAGAACGATGACGGCGGAACCCATTAAGGTGCTCATTGTAGAGGATGATCCAGACTGGATTAAGGCGATGACGTCGTACCTGAACAGGGAGCCGGATATGCTGGTAGTAGGAGCTGCCGTTACGTCCGAGGAGGCGCTGCGGCTGGCAGAGGCATTATCGTTCGATGTGGTGCTTATGGACATTCAGCTGACCAAGGGCGGCTTCGAAGGCATCTACACCGCGATGGAAATTCATGATATACGTCCGGCCAAAATCATTATGCTCACATCGGTGACCGATGAAGAGGTCATGACGCAAGCGTTCACCGCCGGGGCAGTCAACTATGTGGAGAAAACGCGCTATCAGGAGCTGCCCTCCGCGATTCGCGGCGCCTATCGACAGCCTGCTGCCATGGACGCGCTGCTGAAGGAATTTGCAAGGCTGAAGCGCGAGGAGCAGCTTCAGAGGCTGACGCCCGCGGAGCGCGAGGTGTTCGAGCTGATCGAGAAGGGGTATACGGGGCCCGAGATCGAGAGGAAGCTGTACAAGGCGGAGAGCACGCTGAAGAATCAGGTGAACAAGATGCTGAAGAAGCTTGGCGTGAGGAGCAGCAAGGAAGCGGTGGAGCTGGTGCGCCGGAAGGGCCTGTTCCGCAAGCGGGATGGGCGATAAGGACGACAGCGGGGAAGCGATAAGCAATAGGCGAGAAGTGACAAGGGCGACAGCTGGGAAGCGATAAGTAATAGGCAAGAAGTGACAAGGGCGATAGCGGATTAAGAAATAAGGGCAATAGCCGGGAGAAGGGGTACTACGCGACGTAGTACCCCTTCTGGCATGGGGCCTACAGAAGAGAGAACTGCCGCAAGCAGCGGGAAGTGGGCTACAATCGGTGTAACAAGCCGGCATCTAAGTCGTGTGAATTGTCGGCGGAGGATGGAGGCAGGGCCAATGAAAGGGAACCCGATATATGTGGAGCTGGATATCGCAGCAGACATGGAGAGCTTATGGCGTCATACGCAGGAGCCGGCGCTGCATCAGCAGTGGGATTTGCGCTTTACGGAGATCAACTACCTCCCCAAGGAGGCGGAGGGCCAGCCGCAGCGCTTTCTGTACCGGACCCGAATCGGCTTCGGGCTCCATATACAAGGGACCGGTGAAGCTCGCACACCCCCCTGGTCAACGTCAGGGCAGCGGATGTCTACACTCGTATTCGGCTCCGCACAGCCGATATCGCTCATAAGCCAAGGCGGCGGCTACTGGCGCTACAAGCCGAACGGCGCTGGTGTTACGTTCAGCACCAGCTTCCATTATGAGACGCGCTTCGGCAAGCTTGGCAGACTGCTGGACGGGCTGCTATTCCGTCCCTTCTTCGGTTATGCCACGGCTTGGAGCTTCGACCGGCTGCGGCTGTGGCTGGAGCGCGGGCTTACGCCGGCTGTCAGCCTCAAGCTGGCCGCTGTCCACTATATGAGTGTTGCTGCGATCACGATGTTATGGCTGTTCGAGGGACTTGTGCCCAAGCTGCTGTATCCGGAGGGCGGCGAGCTGGCCATCTATTCCGCGACGGGACTATTCCCGGGGGCAGAGGAGATACTCCTGCCCGCGCTGGGGATTACGGAGCTGGCGGCAGGAGCGGCAGTGCTGATCTGGCACAGGAAGCTAATTGTATACGCGGTGTCATTGGGGTTGCTGATCCTGCTTGGAGCAGCGGCATGTATAGGGGCGCCGGAGCTTCTGGCTTCGCCGTTTAATCCTTTGACGACAAGCATGCCCATGGCCGTGCTGTGCCTGATTGCGGCAATGACGGCTGATGGTGTTCCGAGCGCGCGAAGATGCCGGCGCCGATTACGGGAAGAGAGTGGACAGAGGGGAGGCGGGCATGATGCCATCGATCTATGAGCTGGTGCTGGGCGATGAGTTCCGCAGGCTGCATCCCCGCATCCAGGAGCGCTTCGGCTTCAGCAGCGCAGACCGCGTCGCTTCTATCGGGACAGGGGTGATGGAGCGCATCTGGTATGCCAAGGTGGCAGCGCTGCCGCTTTATTGGGGCACGAAGCGCCATATTATGTTTCCTCAAGGGGGGAAGGGCGTTCCGTTTACGATTGAGAACTTCGCTTACCTTGATCAATTCGGAAGAGAGACGGTAACGTGGATTCGCAAGTTCAAGTTCCCCCAGGCCATTCGCCGCTTCGACGCAACCATGATCTACAGCGGCGAGCGGGAGCGGATCGTCGATTACTTGGGCAACAAGCAGCATCTGGCCGTCGACCTGCAGATCAGCGCCGCTCCTAACGGCGGCATCCGGATCCGCTCGGGCGAGCAGAGATTCTATGAGGGGCTGCTGCAGTTTCGGTTCCCTGCAGGGTTGACCGGCGTTGCCGATGTATGCGAATGGTATGACGACCGGGCGGAGCGGTATCGCATCTCCGTGGAGGTGAACAATCCGCTGCTGGGCACCGTGTTCCAATACGAGGGCTCCTTCCAGGCTCGCCTGGTCGACACGTCCCCTGAGCATATTCCGCTCGACGTGAAGCCGCTCCGCGAGGAGAAGCGGGAGTGACGCGTCCGGAGCAGAGCCGGAGCCAGCACCATTCAGCCCCCTGAGCGCTTGCGGTACTGATGCGGCGTTGTGCCCATTCGGGATTTGAAAAACTTGCAGAAATAAGAGCTGTTCGTAATGCCGATTTCTTCGGCAATCAGCGTAATGGGCTTATCCGTCGTCGTAAGCAGGATAACGGCCTGGTGCATTCTGCGCGCGGCGATATATTCTGTCATGCTGACGCCGACAGCCTCCTTGAAAGAATGGGACAGATGATAGGTGGAGAGGTGCAGCTCCTTCGCCATATCCTCCAGATGGAAGGGCAGCGCATAGTGGCCCTCCAGCCATTCCAGCATGAGCTCAGCCTGATGATTTCTGCGCATGCGCAAGGCGGAGGCTGGCTGCTTGTCCTGCTGCTCCAGCCATAAGGGCTTGAGGCTGCGAATCAGCTGAATGAGGAATAATGAAGCTTCTTCATGCTGATCCGCCTCTGACAGAGTTGGCAAGCTAAGCTGCATGCTTCGGTACGCGGCAACAACCTCGCTCTGCTCGTCTATGCCGTAGATGCAGGGAGCGGGAAGCACGCTGGACCACAGCCGGTTGAAGAAGGCGTGAAGCGAAGGCCAATTGGCCATATAAGACGCATAACGCGACGGCTCAAAAATGACGAGGGAGCGTTCAAACGTCTGGCCCTCCGTGTATTCCAGCTGAAGGTGATGGAGCTGGAAGGGCTGGAAGACGCACAGCATACCCGGGCGTATAGCATAGCTGACATTGTTGACGATCATCGTGCCCCGGCCCTGGTGAATGAACAGGATTTCCAGCCCGCGATGGGAGTGAAAGGTCTCCTTGTGACGGTTGTCCATGCTGACGCGCCGGTATACGAAATATAAGGAGCCATCATTCAGATTCGTGCTTACGATAGCTGACAATATGATCCTCTCCCATTAGACGGGTATTGCATCCAATATAACGAAACTTGTCACGTTGAACAAGAGTGAATCGTAGCAGGCCTGCGAATAAGAAATGAGAGTACGCCGCGCGCCCAATAACGCTCAAACGCCCCCCTTCGGCAGTGAAGGGGGGCGTAGTTATCTGCGTATGGTGCGCTTGCCAGAACGGCTGTGCCATGACTACATGGGTCATTGGGTAAATAGGTAAATAGGCAAATGCGGGAATGCTAAAGGCTTTAGGCTTTTGTCTTGGCGGCTACCTTCACGACTTTTCCGGTATCCTTGCCTTCTGCAGCGTGAAGCTCGGCAATCAGCTTGTCGCCTTCGACGTCGAGATTCGGCAGCATGCGGTCAAGCCACTTCGGCAGCCACCAGGCTTTGTCGCCGAACAGGGCCATGATCGCCGGCACAAGCGCCATGCGGACGAAGAAGGCGTCAATCAGAATGCCGATCGCAAGGGCGAAGCCGATTTGTTTGATCATGATGTCATGCGTAAGCACGAAGCCGGCGAATACGGCAACCATGATGACGGCAGCCGCGACAACGACGCGGCTGGCGTGGTTGTAGCCCTGAATGACGCTGTCCCGTCCTCGCTGTCCGTGCACATAGGATTCGCGCATGGAGGAGACGAGGAACACCTGATAATCCATGGCAAGTCCATACAGAATGCCCGTCACCAGAATAGGGATAAAGCTCATCAGCGGACCGCCTGTATCCACGCCAAACAGCTCGCTGGACCAGCCCCATTGGAAGATGGCGGTCGTAATGCCGAAGGTGGCCAATATGCTGAGCAGGAAGCCTGCGGTAGCCTTGATCGGCACGAGAATGGAGCGGAATACCAGCAGCAGAATAATCAGCGACAGCACGACGATGACTCCGATATACGTCGGGAATACTTCAGCCAGTCGCGAGGACATGTCGATGTTGATGGCGGTGAAGCCCGTCACCCCGAGCTCTACGTTGTATGTCTCCGCGATTGGCGAATCGGAGGCTCTAAGCTCCTGCACAAGGTCCTTCGTCTCAGAATCTGTGGGACCTGTATGCGGAATAAGGCTCAGAATGGCGATGCTGCCGTCCTTGTTCATGCCAACCGGCGTTACGACGGATACGTTGTCGTATTGGCCTATTTCCTGTGCGATGCCGCCCAGCGCTTCCGGCGCAATGGTGCCGGACTTCGCCTCCGCCACAATGAGCAGCGGTCCGTTGAAGCCTTCGCCGAATCCGGCGGAGATGGCGTCGTAGCTCTGGCGAGCGGGCGTATCTAGATTGGCGCTTGCGCCGGAAGGGATGCCGAGCTCCATCTTGGCGGCGGGAATCGCCGCAGCGCCCAGAATGACAATGACCGCGACAATGACCAGCCAGCGGAACTTGACGACGCCCTTCACCCAGCCGTTCGAAACCTTGTGCGAATGGTTGCTGGAGCTGTTCTTCTCGCGCGCCTTCTTCGAGCAGATACGTTCGCCCACAAGGCCGAGCAGCGCCGGAAGCAGCGTCAGTGCGATAAGCACGCTGAGGAATACGGTGACCGAAGCCACAATTGCCATCATGCTTAAGAAGGAAATGCCGATGACAAGCAAGCCGCACAGAGCAATAATAACCGTCAAGCCTGCGAAGAATACTGCGCTGCCTGCCGTCCCAACCGCGCGAGCGGCTGCTTCACGCGCCGTCAGGCCTTGATCGAAGATGAGGCGGCGCTGGCGATTCACGATAAATAGGGCGTAGTCGATGCCGACCGCAAGGCCGATCATCAGAGCAAGCACAGGTGTAAAGGAGGTCATCGTAACGAAGCTGGAGAAGGCGAACGCGCCGCCAACGCCAATTCCGACTCCGAACAGGGCAGTGATGATCGGCAAGCCTGCCGCCACCAGAGAGCCCAGCGTCATGACCAATACAATGGCTGCAAGAATGAGGCCGAACACTTCATTAATGCCGATAGGCACCTCTACCGCTTTGAGCGAGTCGCTTGGCAGCGGTGTGACGCCGGAGCCTTCCATGGATTCCGTAACAGCTTCCACAACGGAGTCTGTGACGCCCGCCGGGAGCGAGTTCTGCTGCACCGTGAACTGGAATTGGAACAACGCGATGCTGCCGTCTGTGGCGATAAGGACGCCTGGCACCGGCATGCCGTCCACCATCAGAGGCATGTATGGCGGCAGCTCCATCGGAGTGCCAGCCGTCCCGTCTGCGCCTTGCGCGCCGGCCGCAGCTGCAGCATCCGCGCCTTGGCCCGCTTGAGCGGCGCCGCCCGCAGCGCCTGCCCCTTGGGCAGCGTCCCCGGACAAGGAAACTCCGGCGGCCGCAGCCAATTCCGCTGGGTTAATGATATATTCCAGCTCGTATACCTTGTTCACCGCTTCGGTAATGGCGGAGATCCGTTCAGGAGAATCCAGCCGCTCGCCTTCAGGCGCGGTGAACAGGACGCTGGCCTGCCCCCCGGACGCTTCCGGCAGCTCCTGCTCCAGCATATCCAGCACCTTCTGAGACTCTGTGCCGTCAATCTTCATCTCGGAGCTGACGTTCATGCCGTTAACGCCGAGCATCGCGACAACCACGCCGATTACCAGCAGCCAGCTCACGATAAACGCCCACGGCCTGTTGTAGGCGGACTTGCCTAATCTGTACAATAATTTGGACATAAAGATGATCCCTCTCCCTTTATATATCTATATAATTACAAATACTAATGCTGAAAGCCTTGCCGCAGGTATTGGAACGTCGTTTCCAGGAAATGCTCGAGAGGAGCGGCTTCAGGATCATCCCCTGCGGAATCGCCGGGAAGCAGCACGCGGAGCGTGCCGTCCAGCATAGGTATGATGGTGGCAAAAATAGTGCCCGCCAACAAATACGTATATTGTGTCGAATACGTATTCTGATACATGCTCGTCAGCAGCTTCTGCGTTTCCTTCTGCAGACTGTGTATGACGCTCAGCGTATAAGGCTCCAGCGTAGGATGCTTCTTGCACAGCTCGAACAGCTGTCTCATTCTTCGCAGCGATTGGGTCGCGAGCTGCATCTTCACGAATTGATACAGAGCCTCGATGGGGGGAGTAGAGTCGGGCATCTGGTGAATCAGATCAAAAACCTCTTCAACGCCTTGATACGGATGAGCCGCCATTGCGACTGCCGCTTCCTTGCAGGAAAAATAATTGGCGAACGTCCGGCGGGAATACCCCGCTCGCTGCACAACATCCTCGACGACGAAGCCGTCTAGACCGCGTTCCAACGTCAGCTGGAAGGCAGCTTCGGCCAATGCGTGGGCGGTGGCTTCTTTTTTTAGCTCGCGAAGGTTGGGCTTGTTCATCATGGCTATAGGATCACCTCCGATTCCCCGGTACACCTTCTTATTGTAATCACCACCTACTTTATCACGCCATTTGCCCAATGTGCAATATTGCTCAATGGGAAACAATGCGCAATGAGCAGCGATATGAACGAACTGTGAACAAAGCTGCACAACAAAAAAAAGGCGGAGCCTGTAGGCTCCGCACAATTAGACGTTTGTGGCACGTCTATTTACTCGAACCTGCCGGTCTCCGCACAATTAGACGTTTCTGGTACATCTATTTGCTCCAAACCGCCGGTCTCCACACATTTAGACGTTCCTGGTACGTCTATTTGCTCAAACCGCCGATCTACGCACAATTAGACGTTTGTGGCACGTCTATTTGCTTCAAATGGTTCGTCCCTGCACGATAAACGCTTCTCCAACCAATCAGGTTTTTTGTATTTTCGAGGGGTTATTAATTTTGTATGGAACGGGATGCTTGGTTAGCTTTTTGGCAATGACTTTGGCTTCGAATGTAATCGTGTCACCGATGGCTAGCTCCAGCTTTTTGAGTGTTGCGCTGTGGCTGGACCAGGCCGCGCCAAGCTCTAGCGCCGGATCTGCGATGGATACTCCCTCGTAGATGACGACTTCATCGTCGTTGTCGGAGAAGTTGTTGGGCACGGTTGTGAATTCCTGAACCGTTGCCGTCATGCTCACCTTGCCCTCCGGGAGCTCCAGCTTTTCTTTTTTGCCCTTTGTTTTCTTCGGCGCTTCCTCGGCTGCCGGAGTAGAGGGTTCAGCATCGGCAGGAGCTTTTTCAGCTTGTGACGGAGCAGCGGTCTCGATCGGCTCATCTGGTGCTGACGTAGAAATTTCCTCTGGGGCTGGTTCGTCTGCCGACTGGTCGATCTCCGCTGGCTCATTTACTGTACTAGTGACGCTTGCTCTTGCGCCGAAGCTGGATGCCTGCATCTCCTTCAGATAGGAGGGATGGATACAATGCTGACGTCCATCCTCGAAGCGGATGACAGCAGTCGCTTTGTCGACGAAACCAACGATGTCGCAGGCGTGGCTCTTTCCATCTTTTTTGTAGAGCAGAGTTTTCGTCTTGACTGCCTTCTCGCTGACGAATCCCCATTCCTTGTATTTGTCCAGCTGCTGGCTTTCGGTTTCGAATGCGGTATACTCTTGGGGCTGAATAGTAAACGTAGGTTCCATAGCTTGTCCGCCTTTCGTCAATCAAATCGTGATAAGGTTATTTTACCATTTTTCGCTGGGATGCAAATGGCTGCGACCCCACGTGTCGTTATAGGGCTGCGGACCGCCGCAAAGTGAGCAACAACGACACCACGTGTCGTTATAGCGCTGCGGACCGTCGCAGAGTGAGCAACAACGACACCACGTGTCGTTATAGGGCTGCGGACCGCCGCAGATGGAGCAACAACGACCCCACGTGTCGTTATAGGGCTGCGGACCGCCGCAAAGCCAGCAACAACGGCACCACGTGTCGTTATAGGGCTGCGGACCGCCGCAAATTGAGCAACAACGACCCCACGTGTCGTTATAGCGCTCCGATCCGCCGCAGATGGAGCAACAACGACACCACGTGTCGTTATAGGGCTGCGGACCGTCGCAGATGGAGCAACAACGACACCACGTGTCGTTACAGCGCACGGAACAGCCGCAAAGCCAGCAACAACGACACCACGTGTCGCTCCAACGCTCGGGACAACTGCGAAACGACCTAATCACAGCCACTATATAGGTTAAAACTATAATATATATTAATTCTATATATTTAAGTTATAAATGGAATTGTGAAATAATACCTCCATACCCACTTATGGAGGTGCTCCACATGAATTCAATGAATCAATGGCAACCTGACGAATACGATCACCAGCTTGGCTTTATTTCCGAATACGGCATGGAGCTGCTGGATTGGTTGCAGCCAAAACGCGGCGAATCCATTCTGGATTTGGGCTGCGGAACCGGAGATTTGACGTTTGAAATTGCGCAGTCGGGTGCATCGGTCATGGGCATGGACGCTTCCGTAGATATGATCAGACGCGCCAAGGAGAAGATTCCGGATATCCTATTCCATGTTGGCGACGGGCAGCAATTTAATGTCGATATCCCAATGGACGCCGTTTTCTCCAACGCCGCATTTCATTGGATGAAGGATGCCGAGGGTGTGCTGCATAGTGTGTGGCAGGCGCTGAAGCCTGGTGGTCGACTGGTTGCGGAATTTGGGGGAAAAGACAACGTGAAGGCCATCGTGAACGCGATGACGGATGTTTTGACAGCACAATATGGGATCGACGCTGCTTCTCGTAATCCCTGGTTTTTCCCCTCATTAGCTCAATACTGCCAGCTGCTGGAGAGCCAAGGCTTCACGGTTCGCGCTGCCCACTACTTTGAACGGCCGACTCGGCTGCCGGAAGGACGCGCAGGCATGTTAGGCTGGCTAGCCCAGTTTGGAGACGATTTCTTCCAGGGCTTAAGCCAGGATGAGATTCATGCTGCTTGCAGCAGGATCAGCGACAAAGCGATGGAGACCTTAAGCAAGGGCGACGAGGTGTATGCCGACTACAGGCGCTTGCGAGTAATTGCCGAAAAACCAATCAATAAGTGATATTCGATTAAAATTTATTGCAAAACGATAAATATTATGTTAGATTCAATGCATCGAAATGTAAGTGAGGTGCTCGATGTGAAGAGAGAAACATTCATTTTGAAGCTTGTGCTTGTCCTGATCGCCCTCCCGGTTGCCGCTCTATGCGTATGGGGCCTGCCCGTTATGGCGAGAGAGGGCGCGGACACGTTCACGCCGGCTTTGTTTTACCCTATTGTCATCGCGATTTATGTCTCTGTGGTCCCGTATTTCTACGCATTGTTACAGGCTTATCGACTTCTGACCTACATGGACAGGAACAAGGCGTTCTCCGAACGCTCCGTCACCGCTTTGAAAAAGATAAAAAGCTGCGGCGTGGCTATCAGCATCGTGATTACGGCAAGCATGCCCTTCCTGTATCTGGTGGCGGAGAAGGACGATGCTCCCGGTCTTATCGTTATGGGCATGGTGGTGATATTCGCATCCTTTGTCATTGCCGTCTTTGCGGCAGTCCTCCAGAAGCTGTTGAACAATGCGATTGCGATTAAATCGGAAAATGATTTGACGGTTTGAGGTGAATATCATGGCGATCATAATTAACATAGACGTAATGCTGGCAAAGCGGAAGATGAGCGTAACGGAGCTGTCGGAGAGAGTAGGCATTACGATGGCCAACCTCTCGATTCTGAAGAACGGGAAGGCCAAAGCGATCCGAATTACCACGCTGGAGGCCATCTGCAAGGCGCTGGATTGTCAGCCTGGAGATATTTTGGAATACCGTATGGAGGAGGAGGCTTAAGTGCAGGCTGCAGGGGGTGTGTTCGCGAGCCTAGGTCCGGCATAGACTACAGAAATGGCACAAAGGAGGGCGAATTACCCTATGAGATACACAATAAGGTATATACCTCTGAGCAGAATCAAACCCGGCAGCATAACCAATAAGCTGACTCAACGGATGAAGGAGCTTCGCCGAACAGCCCAGGACTGCATGCACATGCTCATCGTTCGCAAAAGCCGCAGGGAAGGCGGCTATGTTGTGGTAAGCGGTCATAGTCACTTGGACTATCTGAAGAAGCACACCAAAAAAAGCGCTGTAGCTTGTCTCGTGGATGAAAGCAAGCTTTCCGCTAAGCTATCCTCGTTTGTTTATCATTTTCGCAAGCCCCGGCTACCTAAGTATGTTCCGTCTATCAAGCCAGAGCGGCTAATTGGCAGCAGCGGAGCCATTATCACCCGTTATCTGAGGCAAGATCCGCGCTTTAAATCCTTATCCCGTTCCCAGCAAATGAAGGTGCTTCGGATGGGGCTCAACTACAAAAAAACGACGATCCTGTCAATGAAAGCGCAAGTTGACGAGTTTCTGAAATGAAATTAGCTCATAGGAATTAAGCCTGACAGTCGGTCTCATGGATCGGCTGTTTTTTGTGGTTGTTGTGGTAAAATGTAGAAGTATAGACTGGAGAAGGCAACAACCTTTTCTCGGCAATCAATGATTCAAACATTTACAGAAACGCGTACACATTTGGTCAATCAATTTCGAAATATAGGTAATCCAGCAGCGAGATTTCGGATCGGCGATGATAAACGAGAGTACACAGTGGAACGATACATGAATATATTTGTCCATCATGATGCTCATCACAAGCTACAAATTGAAAAACTGATGATGCAGTAAGCCATGGACATATCCTTGTGAGCGTCGAAAATGTCCCCTTGCATGCCAATGTATTGGGCGGCCATCTTGTCCAGCCCGAAGGCCTGCTTGAGCCAGGTGTCAAGGGGAGTAGTATGCCCAATTAGCGCGAAACGATGAGGTTTGAGGTGTCAAAGTCTAGTGGCGAACGAGGATGACATGTAAAACCTTCTACAGTTAGCTGCCGTCTTGAGGGGCTTTTCGAGAAAATAACTGTACTTTCTGCATGTAGAGTAGTGTTAAAAAGTTAAATTAGTGGGTGGTATAGCCGCAACGACCACAAGCCCGAATCCTCTAGCAGGATCGGGCTTGTTTTCCTTATGGGAGCAGCGGTTATTTCATGTTTTTTTGCAAATTGCCTTTACCCTGATCGCTCGGGTTATTGGATCGTGTTGTGGAATGCTTCGGGTTGTTCTTGTCGGGTCTCACTTTTGTGCTCATGATGGACGGCCACCTCCTCTCTTATAGAATTAATGTGATAAGATAATAGCTAACTTATTCGACGGAGCGGGGCTCAAGGGGGAAGAAGGATGTTTTATTCGCTCAAAAGCAGGCTGATTGCAATCTTTATCATATTGTTTGTGCTGTCCTTCGGCGCGCTGTCGGCTGTCTTGTTCAATGCTTCCAGAGCCATCATCTTGTCCTACATAGAATCCTCGGCCTTGGAGAAGATGGAGGAATACGGCTCATACGTAGACATGGTGCAGATGCAAATCTACGATGTGGCCTCGCTTGTGTTCAATAACAAGACGACCAGGGAGTGGGACGCGGCGATGAGCGATGAGGGCTTGCCTGCCGGAGAGAAGATGCTGGCGAATCTGGCGATGAGCGCCTTCCTGACCCAAGCGACGAACAGCTACTCAAGCGTGCAGCGTGTGACCGTGTATCGAGAGAGCGGCATGTGGATCAGTGCGGACAACCAGGTGGAGCAGGACATCGACTTCCTGGCGGAGGAGTGGTACAAGGCCTTCGTTCAGGAGGGCCACCGCTGGGTGTCCGGCCATGCCGATCCCGTTGAAGCCCGATTCAACAGCACCAACCCGGTGGTCAGCATGGTTATGCCGATCGGCACGTTCGAGCCGACACATGCTGTCTCCTTCATGAAGATCAACGTAAGCACCGACTACTTCCTGCAGCCGCTGGACCGGATTCATCTGGGGCAGACGGGCTCCATCTATCTGCTTGACCAGGAGGGGGCGCCGCTGCTTGCTCAGCATGGATTTGCCGCATCGGACGGGGATAGCCGTGAGCTCCTTATTCAGGATATTAAGAAGGACAAGCGCAAGCAGGGTGTCATCTATACGAACGACGCGAGCGGGGATAAGGAAATCGTAGTGTTCAAAAAGCTGAAGCGTACGAACTGGATGCTGGTTGGCATCGTGCCGGAAAGCGACTTATATGCGGAGGAAAATGCACGGGCTTGGTTTAATTACTGGGCTAAGGCTGCAGCTGACGGAGGCGTCGTAACGCCTGAGCTGGCCGTCTCTCATCCTATCGACGATCCCAGCAAATCGTTGATTACATCCGGCAAGGCCGCGATGAATCTGATTCCATCCAATCAGCTCGGCGCTTATCAGAGCTTGACGGAGGACCCGCTGACGATGGTGCAGCTGCCGAGAGGACCGAAGGGTACGGGGGTCGTGTTCGAGTCCAGCCAAGGGCTGTCCGGCTACGCCAAGACGGAGCATCCGAAGGAAGTGGCCATGCTGATGAGCTTCTTCATTAACGACCCTGAAGCCGCCTTGATTCTGGGCAACAATCGCGGCGTGCCTGTCACATCGAAGAACCGCAGCGTGCTGGAAGCTGAGGCCAACGATGTCGACAAGATTGTCTACGATTATACTAGCCGCGTGTCCGAAGCGGCCGAGACCGAGCCATTCGCGGTAAGCTACAATCCTCCTGGCTTCGCAGAATTTGAGAAGCTGGGCAAGACGACGGTGCAGGAAATTGGGTTCGGCCGCAAGAATGTAGAAGAAGCGGTGCAAGATTTCTATAAGGGCGCTGTGAGCATATTCAATAGTAACCAGTAACGGCAGGTGATAGGCAGTATGGATGAAATGATGTTGCTGGACCGCTTGAGAGGGAAGTCAGGCGCCAGCCCCTTCGGAGAAGGCTCGAAGCCATCCGATCGGCAGGTTATGGCGGAGTGGGAGCGCTCGGACGTCGCGTTTGCGGCGTCTGGCGGACCGCTTGAGGAGGTATATGGCAGCGCTATGCGCAAGCTGCTGGACTGTATTGTTCCTACAGGCGCCGAACCAGCGCCAATCCTTCACGAGGGAGGGATCTACCGCGGGTGCTGGCTGGAGAGCACGGGTACGATCAATGCCGAGCTGCTTGCGCGCTTTGCTCCGTCCGTGGCGGAGTCGACGTTCCTCTCCTTTGCAGTTCATCAGAGGGAGGACGGGCTGCTGCCGTACAAGATCACTGATCAGGGACCGGCGTACAGGCAGATTCAGCTTGTGACGCCGCTGGCGCGGTCCGTGTGGAATCATTACCGGCTGAATGGCAGAGACCGGGCCTTCCTGAGCTCGATGTACGAGGCGATGGTCCGATATGACGAGTGGCTGGCGAAGCATCGCAATACGCGCTCGACAGGCTGTGTAGAGGCGTTCAGCACGTTCGATACCGGTCATGATCTTTCCCCGAGGTTCTGGCATGCGCCGGATGCGCCTCATGATGGCGACGCCGCTCAGTGTGACCCCAACTCGCCGATCCTTCCGTTTCTTGCGCCGGATCTGACGGCCAACGTGTATTGCCAGCGGATGTATCTGGCGGCCATTGCGGAGGAGCTTGGCTTGGAGGCTTCGGTCTGGCTGGACAAAGCGGAGCAGACGCTTGGCAGCCTGTTCGAGCATTGCTTCGACGAAGGAGATCAGTTCTTCTATGACCGCGACAAGCATGATCGGTTTGTGCGCATCCAGTCCGATGTGCTGCTGCGGGTGCTTGCCTGCGAGGTTGGCGACCAGGCGTTTTTCGACGAGATGCTGCGGCGGTATTTGCTGAATACAAGGAAATTTTTTGCCCGATACCCCTTCACGTCTATCGCAATGGACGATCCAAGATTCGATCCCTCCTCCAGCTATAACAGCTGGGGAGGAACTACTAACTTCCTGAGCCTGATCCGCACGCCGCACGCCTTCGAGAAGCATGGCAGACATGTGGAGCTGACCTGGGTCATGCAGCCCATTCTGTCAGCGGCGTCCCATATGAGGCGCTTCGGCCAGACGCTCAGTCCATGGAACGGCCAGGAGGGCTTTACGGAATCGTATTCGCCGGCCATTCTGTGTGTGCTGGACTATGTCGAGCGGCTATGCGGCATCCTGCCCACTCCGGAGGGCGAGCTGTGGTTCACGGCGGTGCGGCCTTATCCGCTTGATCATGGGTCTGAGGTGGCGGACGAGACGGCATACGGCCGGAGTGTGGACGGCGTTCGCTACGAGCTTGTGAATAGCAGAGCCGGCTCCGCTATATACCGGGACGGGAAGGAGCATATGCGCTTCCCGGGAGGCATTCGGGTCCGGCTTGATCGGTCCGGCAAGCTGCTTGGCATCGTTGGTATGAGCGTCGCGCCTGTGAGCGGGGAGCTGACAGTGGAAGGGAAGGCTATTCCTGTGGCAGTGAAGGGGAATCAGCAGCTGGACTATGATTACGGAAGGCTTGTGGAAGCGCGGGATATAGGCATCGTGTATCCCACCTATGAGTAAGGGGCGCATGAGCGGAGAAAAAAACGCTTGACCTTCACGCTACGGCAAGGTGTACCTTTGATTTGTCAGGAGGGACGCATATGGAATACACAGTGCAGAAGCTGGGCAGGATTGCGGGAATCAGTACAAGGACGCTGCGTTATTACGATGAGATCGGGATTCTGAAGCCGGCTAGAATCAACTCGTCGGGGTATCGCATTTATGGTCAGGCGGAGGTCGACAAGCTGCAGCACATTCTTTTTTACCGGGAGCTTGGTGTTGGGCTGGAGCAGATCAAAGCGATACTTGACAATCCCGCGTTCGATGGCTTGCTGGCACTGCGTACTCATCGCGAGCAGCTCCTCGACAGAAAAAAGCAGCTCGAGCTCCTCATACACAATGTGGAGAATACGATCGCTTTACACGAAGGGAGAATCGCCATGTCGGATGAGCAGAAGTTCGAAGGGTTCAAGACGCAGCTGATTCAGGATAACGAACAGAAATACGGGAATGAAATTCGGGAGAAATACGGCGACGACGCCGTTAATCAGTCCAACGCCAAGCTGCAGGGCATGACGAAGGAGCAGTATGAAGCCGTAACGAAGCTGAGCGAGGAGCTGACTGCAACGCTGGCGGAAGCAATGAAGGGCGGCGATCCCGCCTCCGAGCTGGGACAGCAAGCGGCCGAGCTCCATCGTCAGTGGCTGATGTACTATTGGAATGATTATAACAAGGAAGCGCATGCGGGCCTTGCCCAAATGTACGTCGAGGATGAGCGATTTAAGGCGTATTATGACGTGAACCAACCCGGAACGGCAGAGTTTCTGAGAGACGCTATTGTGATCTATACGGGAGTGCAGGGGGAAGAATAGCCTCCAAGCAGCGCTGATGACATTCTTCGCGATTGCTTCGATCCGCATACTTGTACTACACTAGCAGAGGGAAAGTTTTCCCGAGTAGGCCGTTAACGCGGCTGCAGAAAGGCGGATCAGAAAGCATGCAAGATTTTATCAGCGCTATTATATTAGGCATTCTGGAAGGCTTGACGGAGTTTCTCCCCGTGTCGTCGACGGGTCACTTGATTCTGGCTGGGGATCTGCTGAATTTCGAGGGCGATGCCGCTACGACCTTCAAGATCGTCATACAGCTGGGAGCCGTTATGGCCGTGCTGATTCTGTACTGGAACCGGTACATGGACATTCTGAAAAACTTAGCGACCTTAAACTTTAAGCTCCCGAACAAGCTGAACGCCATTCATATGGTGCTGGCCATGATTCCGGCGCTCGTCGTGTATTTGCTCTTCAACGATTTTATCAAGAGCGTCCTGTTCGGCTCGGCGCCCGTGCTGATCAGCTTAATTCTTGGCGGTATTCTGATGATCGTAGCGTCCAGGGTGAAGCGGAGCGTGACGGCGGAGGAGACCGACAATATTTCCTACAAGCAGGCGCTCGGCATTGGCTTGTTCCAATGCTTGGCGCTGTGGCCGGGCTTCTCCCGCTCGGGCGCAACGATTTCCGGCGGCATGCTGCTAGGCACGAGCCAGAAGGCGGCGGCGGACTTTACGTTTATTATATCCGTGCCTGTGATGCTGGGAGCAACGGTCCTCGACATGTACGACAGCCGCGAGCTGTTAACCGCGGATAACCTGCTGCTGTTCCTAATCGGCTTCGTGACCGCGTTTATCGTGGCGATGATCGCCGTTGTGACGTTCTTGAATTTGATTAAGCGCCTGAAGCTGGAATGGTTCGCTTATTATCGGTTTGCGCTGGCGGCCGTCTTTTATTTCTTTGTCATTCGTTAGGTAAGGCACCACCATACAAGCGTCTTGTGAAGCACGGATTTGATTCCGGCTCGCAAGGCGCTTGTTGCTGTTTGTGAGTTTACATGCTGTCGAAGCCATATTCGCGCTCTACTCGGCAGATGCGAACCTTGTACTGCTGGTACCACTCTTGCCTGCCTTTGTACTGCGCGGCCTGATGGGCTTCGTTGCGCTTCCAGGCGCTGATGGCCTCCAAGCTCTCCCAATACGATATGGTAATGCCTTCTCCGTATGCGTCTCTTACGCTTTCGACGCCGAGGAAGCCAGGCTGCTCTCTAGCCAGCTTCTCCATTCTGTCCGCCATGCTGCCATATCCGTTATCTCCATCCGTTCGCTTGCTTGTAAAAATAACAGCATAATAGGGAGCTATGCGCTCATGTCTGCCGGACTCCACCGCAATCAACTCCTTTGCTTCTTTAGGTTTAAGCCCCCCGTGTCCTCTAAGAAGAGCAACGGGGGGTTCTTGTGTTCATGCTGTTGATCAATTCTTCTTGCTGAGCTTGGAGCTGTACATATGCTCATCGGCTGCCTTGATCAGGCTGGACAAGTCCTTGTGCTCCCGCTCATTATAGACAGCGCAGCCGATGGAGAGGGAGACGCGGAAGCCCAGCTCGTCGGAGAGGGCGCGAATTTCCTTCTGTATCCGGTTCACGAGAACCTCCACGCCCGAAGCGTCCTTATATTGGCCAAGGATCAGAAATTCGTCGCCGCCCCACCGGGAGACGATGTCGACCTTACGTGTGCTGAGCTGAAGAATATGGCTGATACGTTGCAGCACGCGGTCACCCGTCTGATGATTGTATGCGTCGTTAATATCTTTGAAGTTGTCGCAATCCATGAGCAGAATGAACAATTGACTGTTTGTCCGGCTTGCGACCGCACCAATCCTGTCAAAGGAGGCCAATACAAATCGGCGATTATATAGATTGGTGAGAGCGTCCTTCTCGGAATAATAGACGGCCTTGTCATATTGATATCCGGCCCAGTAAGCGACGGCAGCAAATAAGGGGTAAACCAGCAGATCCATGATGTCGACCCGACCAACGCGAAAATAATAAATAATGATGTATGCGGTATGCACAAATAGCGTGATGCTCATGGCGATAAGCCGACCCCTGTATTTCATGCGCGACACATCCTTGTATTAGGTATTACGTCTAAGTAGATGGGTCCATTGTACCATGATTGCCTGCTGTAAGAAATGAATAATTCCACCAGCTGCTTGCTGCGGCAAGCGGCTCCTTTTCATGGATTTTTTTTACATCTATCCCATTATCTTTGCTGATAGATTCATAGACAACAACGCTTGATAGTCGGTAGAATCATAGGGATGCTATCAACTTATCGGGGGATCAGACATGCCACTCACTGGAAAGCTATCGCTTTATGCAGTCTGTTTGTTGTTCGTATGGACGGTCGTCTGGGCCTCTGTCGGAGCCACGGCTTATGCGGCGCCGCGGGACTGGAGAGCGCCGATTGCGCCTGCCAAGACGGTTGTTGCTGGCAAGACGGATACGTCCGTCACCTTGGCCTGGAAGGCATCCAAGGATGACCGAGGGGTGGAATACTACGAAATTTATAATGGCTCAACGCGAGTGGGGATGTCCCCTGAGCCCGCCTATCTCGTAACGGGCTTGCAGCCGCAAACCGCATACAGCTTCCAGGTGAGAGCCGTCGATCATGGGGGCAACGTCTCGCCGTTCGGAGCTTCCGTGACAGTGACCACTTTGAAGAAAACAGCGGACAAAGCGGTCATTGGCTACTATACGGGGTGGTCGACGTACAGCGGACATCAGATCGCGGACATAGACGGCTCCAGATTGACGCATATTAATTATGCGTTCGCCAATATCGGGCAGAATCTCCAGATTGAGCTTGGCGACAAGCACGCGGATGTGGAGAAGCGATTCGCCGGCGATACGGCCCAGGAGCCTTATTATGGCAACTTCAATCAGCTGCGGAAGCTGAAGCAGCGCTACCCGCATCTGAAAACGTTTATTTCCGTTGGCGGCTGGTCCTGGTCGGGCAAATTTTCTGATGCGGCGTTATCGGACGCGTCCAGAACGGCTTTTGCCGAGAGCGCCGTGGCCTTCATTACCCGCTATGGCTTTGACGGTGTTGATATAGACTGGGAATACCCCGTTGCAGGGGGAGAGGCTTCCAACGCGAAACGAGCGGAGGACAAACAAAACTTCACCCTGCTGCTGAAGAAGCTCCGCGAGAAGCTGGATGCACAGGGGAAGAAGGATGGCAAGAGCTATCTGCTTAGCATCGCCGGGGCAAGCGGGAGCTTCTACCGCAGCAACGTGGAGCTGTCCAAGCTCCAACAATACGTCGACTTTGTTCAGGTGATGAGCTACGATTTCCATGGTATATGGGACAGCAAGACGGGGCTTAACGCGCCGCTGCACCGAGATCCCGGAAGCGTATTCGCTCATGAATCAAGTGTAGAGGATGCCATGCAGGGCTACATGAAAGCGGGCGTTCCTCCCTCCAAGCTAGTCATGGGCGTGCCATTCTATGGGTATAAATACGATGCTGTGACTCATACTAACAAGGGACTGTATCAGAGCTTCAAGGGCGGCAAGTCTGTCACCTACGGTCAAATTATGAGCAGCTATCTGGGCAAGGGCTATACGCGCTACCTCCATCCCGTCTCCAAGGTACCCTACCTGTTCAACGGCACCAGCTTCATCAGCTATGACGATCCGGAGTCGATCGGATATAAGGCGGCCTATATCAAGGCGAACGGTTTAGCCGGGGCGATGATTTGGTCGCTTACACATGATTCGGACGATGGAGCGCTGTTGAAGGCGCTTTATAAGGGACTCCAGCCTTAATTGAAAAAAAAGCCGGACTGGCCATTCAGCAATATTGCTGAAGGCAGTCCGGCTTCTTGTTGTGCGCCCACCTGAAGTGCGGTGCGCTCTGTTATTCCCTCTCGTACCAGTACCCTGTCAGCCCCTTCTCCAGACGGAGCAGCGCTTCCAGATAGAAATAGTCGCCCCATATAACAAAATCGTCCGGTGCTGCACCGCCTCTTACGGAATAGGAGCCGCGCTTCAGCAAGCCTTGCGCATCCTCTTCGCCCATCGTGGAATAATTTCGGATGAGAGAGGTCATGGAGCGCTGGAGAGCATCCTCCAGCAGACTGCGTTCCGGGTCCTCATCGCTTAAGAAGCCCAGTATTTCCAGCATGCCTGCTGCAGCAATAGCGGATGCCGAGCTGTCCCGTTTCGTCTCCGGCGTGACAGGAGCGTCGAAGTCCCAATAGACCACATCATCCTCAGGGAACCGGTCGATGAAGTAGCGGGCCAGCCGCTTGGCGGTTTCGAGCAGCTCCGGCTGGCCGAGGAAGCGGTAAGCCAGCGCAAAGCCGTAGATGCCCCACGCTTGGCCCCGCGTCCAGGTCGAGCCGTCCCGGTAGCCCTGCGCTGTGCCGCCGCGAAGCGAATCGCCTGTTTCCTGATCGAAGTAGAATGTATGATAGGAGGAATCGTCGCCGCGCACAAGGAAGCGTCGGCTTTGCTCCGTATGAATGGCTGCGATGGTGCGGTATTTCTCCTCGCCTGTATGCTTGTAAGCCCAGTGAAGCAGCGGCAGATTCATCATGCAGTCGATAATGATGCGTCCACCATTGTCCGGGTCGTCCTTCGGCCCCCATGCCTGAAGAATTTGCGTGCGCTCCCGCCATCTCTCCAGCAGAATGTCAGCCGCTTCCAGCGTCAGCTTCTTCGCCTCCTCATCGCCTTCAATGATCCATTGCGCTTTGCTCGACAGGGAGTAGAGGAAGCCGATATCGTGGTGGTCGAGATTCACCCGATTCTGCAGTCTGCGGCGGAAGCTGTCCACCGTCCTGACGGCGGCTTCGCGGAACGAGTTATCTCCCGAATATTCATACCCGAGCCAGAGCATTCCGGACCAGAACCCTTCTGTCCAGTCGGTGTTGTTGTTCAATTGATATACACCGTCGCCGTTGCTGACGTGGGGGAATGCGTCCCCGAATCTTGCTATATCCGCCTTCACCACACGAAGAGCGTCTTCAATTGCCTGCTTCCATATCGTCATTGTGTTTGCCTCCTTGCCTTATCGGCGTTTTGTTTGCTTAGGTACATTATAACGGTGACGGTATTCCGTTTTATTGTGATATTATGTAGTTATATTGCGATTGTAGCCGGAAGCAGGGAGGGTGTTCATGAATCGAATCGAGCCGATGTTTATGGGGGGACAACTGCTTTTCTTCTCATACCGCGCCGAGAACAGAGACGAAGACTGGCGTATGTACCACGCCCATCAGGGCTGTGAGCTGCTCTATGTATACGAGGGGGCGGGCACGGTTACCGTGGAGAGCCACACCTACCCTCTGAAGCCGGGGATGCTGTTTCTGTTCCAGCCCTATCAGCTGCATCAGGTGGAGGTTCCGGCGCGAATCGATGGGACCTACATTCGCTCCAACGTAACCTTCGATCCTCTTCAGGTAGAGGGCTTTCTGGAGCCGTTCCCGAAGCTTCAGGCATTCCTGCGCAAGCTGTGGAAGGGCTTCCTGACCCGTCAGGTATTCGATCTGTCGACGGACAAGCGGCTGCCGGAGCTGTTCCTGGAGATGGAGTCTACCCGCAGCCAGTGGGACATGCCTTCGAAGAGCGAGGAGCGGGCATTGTTCCTTATTGCAATTCTGCATTACCTGCAGAAGCATGTGCTTCAGGAGGAGGACTCGGAGCCGGGTGTAACGGAGAAGACGTCGGGACATGCCGTTCAGATGGTGGACTGGGTCGAGAGCCACTTCAAAGAACCGTTTTCCCTGAACCGGATGGCGGAGGCTTGCCACTTGTCTCCTTATCACGTCTCACACTTGTTCAAGCGGGTCGCTGGCACGACGATTACCGAATATTTGACGCTGCTGCGCATTCGTGAAGCCTGCGCTCTGCTGGCCGGCACGGACAAGCTGGTGGGGGATATTGCGCGGGAGGTCGGCCAGCTGGGCACGCCTTATTTTTGCCAGCTATTCAAGAAGCATAAAGGCGTGACACCGCAAACCTACAGAGGAATGGTCAGAAAGACCTACGAAAGATAGCACCTTTGCTCAAAATAACACTGTATCCCGGCGCGGAATGATGTATAATGTGAATTAACTACTAGTTCGTTAGTATCAAATAATAGAAAAGGCAAAGTTACCGAAAGGTAATGACGCAAAGCTATAGGGGCTAAAGTGTATGACTATGCCAGCCAGTTGCCGATAGAAGCTAGCTATAGCTGGAGCTTGTCAGTCGGTGTGACGACAAGCTCTTTTTTGCGTTTCCTTGGGGCCGAGCCTGGGGAGGAACATGAATGTGGATATTTCCAATTGCGCGAAGTGCGGCGGAATGATTGTGAAGAGGCGGTCGTATTTCTGCCCGGCCTGCATGGAAGAGATGAAGGAGGACATTCAGCGCGTCAGACATTATTTACGTACCCATCACCGCCCGAATATCCTTGACGTGCATGAGATGACCGGCATTCCGATCCGCACCATCCAGCAGTTAATCAGAGCAGGAATTATTGAGAGAGAGCAATGAAGAAGGGGCCGATCCTAATCAGGATCGGCCCCTCGTCCAGGCATGGCTAGACGTGTCTGGCACGTCTATTTGGTACAAACCGTTGGTCTCCGTACAAATAGACGTTTGTAGCACGTCTATTTACTCCAAACCGCCCTCTCCCGCTCATATAGACGTTCCTGGCACGTCTATATGCTGCAAACCGGCCATCTCAGCACATTTAGACGTTTGTGGCACGTCTATTTGCTTCAAACCACCTGTCCCTGGTGCGGATGCACTCGATATGAAGGGGATTTGAACGATAAATCGTTCAAATAAGTGGCGCCGGACCTAGATCGGGGCAGATTGAACGAAATATCGTTCAAAAGGCAGTTCAAGTAACTAGATGTGTGTGTTTTTGAACGAAATATCGTTCAAATAGCCAATCCGTAACTCGGAGTGAGGCGCTTTGAACGAAATATCGTCTAAAATGGTGTTAATTGCTCCGACCAAACACGCCCTAGTCGTTGTTGCAGCAGCCCTCGCTGCTGTCGTCCAAGTGTCCCGAGCGCGCAATCTTGGTCTGCAAATACTTCTGGTTGTATTCCGACACATCTCCCCAGATGGCGACGCGGTCATCCAGCATCAGCCCGGCCTTCTGAAGCGCGTCAAGCTTCTTGGGGTTGTTGGTCATGAGCATGACGGGCTTCTCGCGCAGCGCTGTCAGCACCTTGATCGCGTCGCTGTAGTCGCGGGAGTCGTCCACGAACCCCAGCTGAAGATTGGCGTCGACCGTATCGTAGCCGTTCTCTTGCAGAATATAGGCCATCGCCTTGCTGAACAGCCCAATGCCTCTTCCTTCGTGATTCGCCAGATAGAACAGCGCCCCGTGGCCATACTCCTTAATTTGCCGCAAGGACTCCTTCAGCTGGTAGCCGCAATCGCATCTCTTGCTGCCGAAGATGTCGCCTGTATGACAGATGGAGTGGAAGCGGATCAGCGCTTGATCAGCCTCGGCAAAATCCCCGTAGACCAGCACGCTGGATTGCTGGAGCTCCGCCAGGTTGGAGGCGGACAGCTTGGCAATAATCCGCTCGTAGTCCTCCGTCACTTCCTTGCAGTTCAGCCAGCAGTACCACTGGAACGTCACGGTTTCCCCATGCAGATTGACCGGCAGGCTGATGGGGCCAACCAGATAGATCGCTCCATTGTCGGAATGGATCAGCTTTATTTTGTCATGCAGCAGCGAGATGACCTTGGGATCGAAATGTTGAACAACAGACATGGCGGAATCTCCTTTGTATGTATAGAAAATGTCGTGCGGCTGTACATTACATATTTTACACCAAGTTGCGGGTTTCATGTAAATGATGGCAGGGGGTATGCTGATACGCCGTTTCCGATTATAATCGGATTAATTATTTACTCGATTAACAAATGCGAGGGGGCGCGGCACGTGCAAACGGCGAAGGGAAGATGGGGCTCCTGGCTAGGCTCAAGCTCCATATATTTTCCGCTGCGAATGAAGTTCGTCATCCTGTTCTGCTTGCTGATCACAATCCCTTTCCTCATTATCGGCACCATCACCTACCGCAAATATTCAGACGACGTGGAACGGAACACGACGGAGCTGACCTCTCAGCTTGTTGACCAGATTATTCTCAATCTGGATCGCTATATCAGGGAGATGGAGCGACTCACCTTAATGCCTCACTACAACGAGGACGTCATGCAGATTCTGAACGCGCACCGCGGGCCTTATCAGGAGTCGAATTACCAGACGGTCGACGAGTCGTCCAAGATGACCTTGTTTATCTCCTCGCTGTCGTTCGATCGTTCCGAGATTGAGAGCCTCTTGATCTTCGCCAATGACGGCAGTATCTTCAGCAGTCTGGATCTCAGCGCGCGCAAAATATGGAATCCCGCCACCTCCGACTGGATGGAGCGGGTGAAGCAGGAGGACGGCGGACTGACGATTATTCCGCCCCATAAGGCCAGCTATTATGTCACGCCGAAGGAGGTCGTCTCCATATCGCGTGTCATTCGAGAGCCTTATACAAACGAGACGCTGGGCATTGTCAAGGTTGATCTGACGCCGCGCAGCTTCGAGTCGATGCTGTCGTCAGTCCGCATCAGCGACGGCAGCGTGCTCTATATCTCCGATGGAACCAATGCCATCTATTCGTCAGATGCCGGCGTTTCGCCGCCGGATGATACCATGATGGTGGCGTCGACAGAGTCCGCTTATTCGGGCTTGAAGGTAACGGCCGTTATTCCGCGCGACGATCTGCGCAAGGATGCGAGGGAGCTCATCCAGTTCACGTTGATTGTATCTCTTATCGCGCTGTTCGCCGCTTATGCGGCGGCCGTCATCTCCTCGAAGCGTCTCGTTAATCCCATTGCGCATCTTCTCTCGAAGATGAGGCAGGTGCAGCGAGGCTTATTCCAGGAGCGGGCCGTCGTTACGACGAATGATGAGATCGGGCAGCTGACCGAGGGCTTCAATACGATGATCGGGGAGATCGATCGGCTTGTGAAGGAGGTCTACGAGACTCGGCTGCGGGAGCGTGAGGCGGAGCTGTCTGCGCTGCAGAGCCAGATTCATCCCCATTTCCTGTACAACACGCTTGAAATGATGAACATGCTGGCGCTCCAGGGGAATGGCCAGCAGCTCTCCACCATTACGACGAGCCTGGGCAAGCTGCTGCGTTATACGGTGGACAAGCAGGAGCAGCAGGTTCGCCTGCAGGACGAGCTTCGATTCGTGGAATCGTACCTGCAGATCCAGGCGATGCGTCTCGGCGACCAGCTGCAGTCGGATATTTACATCGACTCCTCCTATGACTACTGCATGGTTCCGAAGCTGCTGTTGCAGCCCATTGTCGAAAATATTATCGAGCACGCCATGGGCGCCGCTCCAGTGCGCATGAGCCTCATGGCCCGCGTCGAGGACGATGACCTGATTCTGATTATAGAGGATAACGGGCGGGGGATGTCTCCCGAGCGAATGAAGCGGCTGGAGGCGGAATGCCACCGTCAGCACTCGCCGAAGGAGCAGGATGAGAATAGCCAAGGCGTTGGCTTCGGCAAGGTGAAGAAGGGCTTCGCGCTCCGCAACGTGCATCAGCGAGTGCGTCTGCTGTATGGCGAGCCTTATGGACTGTATATCGACCACACGGTTACTGTTGGCATGCGCTTTTCCATCCGGCTGCCGATTCAATGGAGGGAGTAACATGAACGTATACAAATTATTTCTTGTCGAGGACGAGGCTATTATACGGAGCGGTCTCAAGCAGCTGATAGAGGAGGTCATCGGCGGCTTTCAGGTCATTGGCGAGGCTGCTAATGGAAGAGAGGCGCTCGAAGCGCTGGAGAGCCGGAAGCCGGACATTCTTATTACAGATATTCGCATGAATGAGATGAATGGCCTGGAGATGATCAGAAGATTGCGCGAGCGCTGCCCGGAGCTCGATATTCTCATTCTAAGCGGGTATGCGGACTTCGAATATGCCAAGCAGGCGATCCGCTACGGCATTAGCGACTATCTGCTGAAGCCGGTGGACAGGGTGGAGCTGACTCAGGCGCTGGAGCAGTTCAAGCGCAAGCGGCGGCAGCTGGAGCCGGGAGTGGAGCAGACCCGAGAGGATGAGGAGGCCACGCAGGGCCGACAGCTGATCCGCAGGGTGAAGGAGTTGGTGGCGGCGCGCCTCGATCAGGAAATTTCGCTGCAATATATGGCGGAGCAGGTGCATCTGAACCATCAATACCTGTCCGTGCTGTTCAAGAACGAGACCGGCCAGAACTTCTCGGACTATGTCACGCAGTGCAGGATGAACAAGGCGAAGCAGCTGCTTAAGGAGACGAATTTGAAAATATACGAGGTCGCCCAGCTGTCGGGGTACGCCAGCTCGAAGCATTTTATGGCGGTGTTCAAGGACAGCGTCGGGGTTACCCCTTCGCAATACCGGGACCAGACGGGAGCGCCATGACGGCTCCCTAGGCCCCTGGGTTCAACGTCTCGATTTCTCATACCTTTTCTCGATTTCAGATGATTTTTTCGGGAGAGGTATTTTTTTATACTTAACACATGAAAGCGCTTCACACTATAAACCTAAGAGATACGGAAGGGGAAACAAACATGAAGAAAGCATCAATGCTGCTAACGGCAGTCCTGCTCATCGTAAGCATGCTGGCGGGCTGCGCGTCGAACGCGGGCTCGAACGGCGGAGCCGGGAACAACGGAGGGAATAACGGCGCCGGTACGGCGACGGAGAATCCAGGCAAGGACAGCGAAGCTCAGAAGCCGGTCAAGCTGAAATTCAGCATGTGGGGCAACGACGCGCATAAAGCGATGTACGACGGGCTGATCGCGGAGTTCAAGACGGAGTATCCGCATATTGACGTAGAAATCATCAACATTCCGTTCGCGGACTATCAGCAGAAGCTGAGCATCATGCTGGCGTCGAAGACGGGACCGGATGTCGGCTGGCTCGCTGAACGGATGATTCCGCAGTTTATGGATTCCGGACAATTGGTCGATATCGCTTCCTCCGTCCAGGGCGATGCGGACTACAAGTTCGACGATGTGTTCCCGTCGACGCTGGAGCTGTTCACGAGCGGCGAGAAGGTGTACGGTATTCCGTTCTCGACGCCTCCGATGCTTGTCTATTACAACAAGACGCTGTTCCAGGAGAAAGGCTTGAAGACGCCTTCCGAGCTATATGCCGAGGGCAACTGGAACTATGAGCAATATCTGCAGGCGGCGAAGGCGATTACCGATCACTCCAAGGGCATCTATGGCGTTCGTCTCATCCGCGACTGGAAGAACTGGTCCGACGCGCTTCTGCCTATTATTTGGTCCCATGGCGCGGAGCTGTTCTCCGCTGACGGCAAATCCTTCACGCTGAACACCGCAGAGGGACAGGCAGCGCTGCAAATCTATAACGATCTCATCTTCAAGGACGGAGCTCATCCGAAGCCTGGCGACGAGATTACGTTCGACACTGGCAAGCTCGGCATGTACACGGATCGTTACAGCTATGTGTCGAAGACGAGAGAAATCAAGGATTTTGAGTGGGATATCGCGCCGATGCCGGAAGGAATGAATGGCCGCGGCACAACGCTGGGCTACGCGGGCTACTCCGTATTCGACACGGAGCATCCGGAAGAGGCGATGGCTTTCCTGAAATTTATTTCGAACGAAACCTCTATGGGCAAGACTTCGGCGTTCTTCGTGCCGTCCCGCAAATCCGTGCTGGAATCGGATGTCTTCATGAAGGCGGCTCCGCAGCCGTCGCCGGAGAGCATTCAAGTGGCGGTGCTGGATCAGATGAGCGACGCCAAAATCGCGCCGGGACATCCCAACTGGCAGCAGATCGACGTGAAGGTGCAGACGCTGCTGGATTACCTCTACACGCAGAGCGAATCGGTGGAGGAAGTGCTGAAGCGTATGGAAGCCGAGGTTAATCCTCTGCTTAACAAATAATCAACCAGAATAGCCCTGCACGAGCGGCCAGGCGCCTCATGAAGACGCCTGGCCGTCCGCGCAAAAGGAGAGAAGCAATCATGCTGAGAAGTGAAAAGTGGTACGGCTATCTATTCATCAGCCCGATGGTCCTCGGCTTTGCGGCATTCCTGCTTGGCCCGATCCTGACGGCGTTTTTTATGAGCTTCACGAATTGGTCACTGTTCAAGGAAACGTCTTACATCGGCTTTGACAACTACAAGACCGCCTTCACGAATGATCCCGTCTTCTGGGAAACCGTCGGCAATACGCTGTATTTCTCGGCGGGGCTCGTGCCGCTGAATCTGCTGCTGGCGCTGGGGCTGGCCCTGCTGCTCAAGAACAAGCTGCCGGGCATCGGCTTCTTCCGGACCGCGATCTTCACGCCGGTCGTGACATCGCTGGTCGTCTGGGCGATCGTGTTCAAATATATTTTTGCGACAGACGCGGGTATGGTGAACCAGCTGCTGGAGATGATTGGCGTTCAAGGTCCGGCATGGCTGTACAACATGGATTTGGCGATGCCTGTCGTTATCGTCGTGAGCGTGCTGAAGAACGTGGGGCTTAATATGGTCATCTTCCTTGCGGCGCTGCATGATGTGCCGAAGATGTATTACGAGGCGGCCGAGCTTGACGGCGCGACGCGCTGGAATGTGCTGACGAAGGTTACACTTCCGCTTATTTCACCATCGGTGTTCCTGGCCTTGATGCTGACGCTGATTGGCTCGCTCAAGGTGTTCGGCCAAATCTACGTTATGACGGGCGGAGGTCCGGGCACAAGCACCTACGTGCTGGTCTACTACATCTATCAGCAGGCGTTCAAGCTGTATGAATTCGGCTACGCGTCGGCGATCGCATTCATTCTGTTCTTCATTGTGCTTGCGCTGACGCTGGTGCAGTGGAGCGTAAGAAAGAGGTGGGTCCATCATGAGCAATAAGAGCTTCTCTCGTCGAAGAGCGGGCAGCCTGGCCGCCAACACGACAACCTATGTGCTGCTCAGCATCGTTACTGCGATTGTTCTGGTGCCATTCTTCTGGATGGTGACGACGTCGCTCAAGCATCAGTCCAAAATATTTCTGTTCCCTCCGCAATGGATTCCCCGTCCGTTCGTATGGGAGAACTACGTAGAGGTATTTACGCGTCAGCCGTTCCATCTGTATTTCTTCAACAGTACCTATATCGCGGTGCTGGTCACGGTCGGCACCTGCCTGTTCGCCGCGCTAGCCGGCTATGCGTTTGCAAAGCTGCAGTTCCCGTTCAAGAACACCATCTTCCTCGTGCTGCTCAGCAGTATGATGATTCCGACCGAGGTAACGGCTATTCCGCTGTTCGAGTGGATGACGGCGCTTCAGCTCGTGAACACGCACTTCCCGCTTATCGTGCCTCCCATGCTGGGCGCGTACGGCATGTTCGGCGTGTTCCTGCTCCGCCAGTTCTTCATCACGGTGCCGTCCGATCTGGATGAAGCCGCGAAGATTGACGGCTGCACACCGTGGACGACGTTCATTCGCATCATGCTGCCGCTCTGCGTGCCGGCGCTGGCGACGCTCTGCATCTTCGTATTTCTGCATAGCTGGAACGAGTTTTTTGAGCCGCTGATCTACTTGAACTCCAGCGAGCTGTATACGCTGCCCCTGGCGCTGTCCCTGTTCACAGACCAGAGCGGCACGGAGTGGCATCTGCTGATGGCGGCCTCCGTTATTGCGACGCTGCCTCTGCTGGTCGTGTTCTTCTTCGCCCAGAAGAAATTTATCGAGGGCATTGCGATGTCGGGCATGAAATAAGGATCCCATTGTATCGCGTCACGTTATTGATCATCGACCCTGAAGCCGATTAAGTCTACAATAAAGGTTATGGGAAGCGGACCGGCCTGTCGCAGAGACGGGCCAGCTTCCGCACAAAATCGAAGGAGTGACAGGATGATGATGGCTAGATACGAGCTTCATAATGTGGCGGAGACAGTGAAAACGGAGGGCGAGGGCGCGCTGTTCCAGCGCGTGCCGGAGGCGGTGCGCAGGGAGCTGAGAGAGGCGTCGCAGTCGGTATACCAAGCAGCAGCGGGCTGTGAGATTCGATTGGTTGCTGGGGCGGACGCCTCGCCTGTCCGGATTACGCTTGTCAGCCAGGAAGCCCCTTCGCAGGCTTACTTCTATATGGGCGACTTTGCGGTCAGCGCATACACAATAGGCACCGAGCCGACAACCATTGAGCTGGCGCCGCCCGAGCTGTGCTTCCTGACGACGCCGATCGCCGATTCGCCTCGCCTAAGAGGAGCGTTCGCTCCCCAGGTATGGCGTTTGCTGTTTCAGGGCGGGCGCATACAGCTGCTGAATGTCGAGGGCGAGGGCATTCGCGCGCCGCGCGCCGAAGAGCTGCCGTCACTGCGCTATCTCGCCTACGGTACCTCCATTACCCAAGGCTATTCCGCGACGCATCCGGCTCTGTCATACGTTAGCCAGACCGCGTGGCGGCTGAAGGCGGACGTTATTAATCTGGGAGCATCAGGCACCGCCTTCTGCGAGCCGGCGCTTGCTCACTATATTGCAGACCGAACAGATTGGGATATCTTAACGCTCTGTCTGTCAGTCAATATGCTTGGTCTAGGCGTCAGCGCTGCCGAGTTCGAAGAGAAGGCAGGGTACTTCGTCCGGACGATTGCGGAGGCGCATCAGGGCAAGCCGATCGCTTGCATCAGCTTGTTCCCGTCGTACCATGATCTCGGCCTCAGCAGGCCCAATCGCCATCCCGTGTCCACGGCTGCGGAGTATCGCGAGGTTCTTCGCGGCATCGCGGAGGACAAGGTGCTGCCGAATGTTCATTATATCGACGGAAGAGAGCTGCTGTCGGACATGCGCGGCCTGACCCAAGACCTGCTGCATCCAGACGATCAGGGAATGATCGAGATTGGAGAGAAGCTGGCTCCGAGGCTGAGCGCTATGCTGAATGCTGTGAAATAACGACTAGGCCATGACACAGAAGGACCGAGCTCCGTCATGTCTCCATGATCGGAGACGTGACGGGGCTTTTTGGTCTGCAAATATAAGAAGAATCCATCACATTAAGGCGGGGATACATCATTCACAGGCGCAATGCCATGGGATACACTGAGCGGTAATCTACCCCTTCGAGGTGATACGCATGAACAAGATATTGGTCGTAGACGATGAGCCGAGGGTCAGCGCGGGCATTCGCAACCTGCTGCTTGCTTCTGAGCTGCATATATCCCATGTTGAGACCGCATTGAACGGATTTGAAGCGATCGATTATTTGCGCATGGACACCTATGATTTGGTGCTTACGGATATTCAGATGAGCCGAATGACCGGCATTGAGCTTATGGAAACCATCTATATGGAGCAGCCGCATCTGCCCGTTATCGTGATCTCTGCACATGAGAAATTCGATTTTGCCAAGAAGTCGCTTAGCTTGGGGGCCAGGGATTATCTGGTCAAGCCGGTGGAGCGCGAAGTGTTGCTGCAGGTGGTCGGCAAGGTGCTTCGCGAGAAGGAAGAGATTGGGCGCCAGTCTCTGGAGCTCTCGAAGCGCCATCTGGGCCGGCCGGAGTCGCTGACCCGGCATGAGCTGCTGCTGGAGCTGGTGACGGAGGGAACGCTGTCGAAGCAGGACCGGGAGGATCTGACCGCCTCTCTGGGCGAGCGGGGAGAAGCGCCGGTGTTCGTGGTGGTGTCGGTTCGTCTCAATCTGGCGGAGGGCGGCTTCAGTCGGAAGGAAATTACGCTGCAGGACCGCAAGCTGTTGAAATATGCGGCCATGAATCTGCTGGAAGAAAGCTTGGCCGAGTGGAGGGGCACTGTGTTGACCGGCTACGGCAACGGGCTGGTCGCCATTCTGCAGCTGAACGAGCCGGAGATGTCTGTACCGAGCGCTTCGGCAATGGGACTGAAGACGCAGCTGCAGCTGATCGGCCAGAAGCTGCATACGAATCTGAAGCAATTCTTGAATCTGGAGGCGACAATCGGCATTAGCAAGCCGCATCCGGACGTCTTCTCGCTGCCGAAGCTGATGGATGAGGCGAACAAGGCGGCGGAATGGAAGACGATTCATCCCAGCAACCATGTGTTCTATTACGAGGATCGGCTCATCCACGAGAATCTCAGCATCGTCGAATGGGCGGCGCGAATCGACCAGTTCGTGCAGGAGCTGAAGAGCCAAATGGCCAAGGCTGCTTCCATGGATTGGACATCCATGACGGAGCCGCTGGAGGAGCTGGGCGATTCGGAGGAGCTGTTTCATCGTTATTTTGGCATGCTGGTCTACCGATTGTATGGCTTGCTGCTGGAATACGGCCATCTTGCGGGGGCAAGCCTGCAGCGTTTCGATCCCGGCGTTTATTTCCGGGGAGGTTCACAGGCTGAAAGGTTGAAGGGACTGAGCGCGTATATGAGGGAAACAGCTGAGCTGCTGCGGGCCTGCGCCGAAGAAAGGGATTTGTCGATCGTTTCCAAAATTACGGCCTACATTCGCGATAACTACCGCAATCCCGCGTTGAAGATTCAGGATATTGCAGAGGAAGTGCATTTCAGCACAGCCTATTCCAGTTACTTGTTCAAGAAGGAAATGAAAAAAAATATATGGGATTTCGTCACGGAGCTGCGTATCGACGAGGCGAAGCAGCTGCTGGCCACAACGGATAAGAAGCGGTACGAAATCGCGTATGAGGTTGGGTACGAATCGCCTGAGCATTTCAGCCGGATGTTCAAGCGAAGCGTTGGGGTCAGCCCGGCGGAATACCGGAAGGATGGCTGACGGCGGGAGGGACGAGAGTGAAGCTTAAATTCAAGGTGACGGCTGCCTTCGCCATCTTAATCATTGCGCCTTTCCTGATCGTGGGCTGGATTTCGTCGAGCAAGGCGACCGACGCTATGATGGATGAGCTGGGCCGTACGACGGTTCAGCTCGTCAAGCAGAACCATCTGACGATCGAGAAGACGATGTCAGAGGTGAATGACCGAACAACAACGTTTCTGGATAGTTATTTCTTTGATTATTCCAATGGAGTGTTCTGGCAGCGGATCGAGACGCTTGGCGACATCAAGACTGCCGATGATATTCTGGAGCGCTGGTCGTCGGACGGCACGGAATTTTCGCTGTATATGTTCAACGTAGAGCAGATGCAGCCGCCCATTGATTTGTCGGGCAAGCGGAGAGGCTTCAATTATTTGAATTCGGACGGGTATGGCCTTCCATACTGGACGCTGCACGCGATCAGGGCAGCCGGAGGCGGCACGTTCCGCTTGGTCCAGTCGGAGGACGGCACCAGCGATGTCCGGTTTATGCGAAGTATTCTGGACCCTCAGAAATATGATTCGATCAAAGGCTTCCTAGTGGTCTCGAACTTGAAGGTGCTGCTGAACCGTGATTTGGTCTCTGTTCAGCTGCCTGACAATGCGGGACTATTCATGTTTAACGAGCTGAACGAATTGTTGATGAAGACGGGACCGGCGGAGCTGACGATGGACAGGGTGCCGCAGCAGGCCGAGAAGCGAATGGAGGGCTACTATTTTGCCCAGCAGAACGGCCAGAAATGGCTGTTTGCGTATTCCTGGAGATCCGCATTCGATACGCACCTCGTCTACCAGATCCCGCTGGACTCCATTACGGGCAACCAGACGTCGTTCCGGCTGCTGATGACGATCGTGTCCATCGCTTATTTCATATTTGTCTTGGGCTTTCTGCTGTATTTGCTTCGCATTCTGGTGAAGCCGCTGACGCAGCTGGTTGCTCTGACCAAGGTTTATGAGCCTGGCAAGCCTCTCGCGCTGCGGGAGGAGCCGCTTCGCTCGGATGAGCTGGGCATCCTGCACGGCGCGATTCTGAAGATGACACGCAGGCTGAATCAGTCGGTGGAGGAAAATTACGTGATGCAGCTGAAGCAGAAGGAGAACGAGCTGGCCGCGCTGCATTCGCAGATTACGCCTCACCTGCTGTACAACACGCTCGACTCCATCTATTGGTACGCGCTCGACAGCGGCAATACGGGGGTTGGGGATATGGTGAAGGATCTGTCCAAGCTGCTGCGCATAGGGCTCAGCAAAGGCCGCACGATGATCACAATCGAGGAGGAGCTGGAGCACGCGCAGGCGTATGGCCGGCTGCAGATGCAGCGTTACCCGGACACCTTCGAGATGAGCTGGGATATAGACGAAGCCTTGAAGAGCAGTCTGACGCCGAAGGTCATTCTGCAGCCGCTTATCGAGAACGCGATCTTCCATGCCGTCAGCGGGATGGAAGGGGAGGGTGAGGTCGTGGTTCGCGTGCGCCAGGAGGACGGCGAGATCCGGATGAGCGTCCTGGACAATGGCTTCCTGCCGGTCAGCTATGACCGATTGAACGCCATTGTGCAAGGCGAGATTACGGATGCCGGTTATGGCATCCGCAATGTGCATCAACGGATTCAGCTGCACTTCGGCGAAGCGTACGGTCTGAGCTATGCGCCGCGCGAGGGCGCCGGAGGCAGAGGCGGCGGCACCGTCGCCACCATTCGTATTCCGCTGGGGAGCGGGGAATAGTTAATTTGGCGATAACGCTAACGGACAAAAAATGCGCTTAGAGCTCGAATGTAGCGCTTTCCAGCCTGTAACGGGCAAACTTGACGTTTAGCCCTCCTAAACGCACCGACTTTACCTCAATTATCGTTCTAACATTCGAAAATGACCGTTACAACTTTGGATGGCCGATTTGATTAGTTTAAAGGATTTTTTTGACCGTTAGAAGCCCGGTCGAGATGATGACTATGGCGAAAGTTTTTATCAAGGACGCCGTCAGGCGTCTTTCTTGTTTTTTTGCGGCGAATCTGGGTTTCAGGACATATGTCCTTTTCTATTGGGCAAGGATAGCATTAAATGAGAGGAGACATACGAACGAAGGAGAGAAGCAGCCAATGAAGGGTTGGATATACGCCGTGCTGGGCGGAGGGTTCATCGCGCTCCAAGGGGCCGCAAATGCCCGGATCAGTGAGGATATCGGAACGTGGCAGGCGGCAACGATTACCCAGTTCACGGGCTTTGTGACAGCGCTGCTGATTGCTCTTGCGCTCAGGGACGGAAGCTTCCGGGATTTGAAGCGGGTCAAGCCGCTGTATTGGTTCGGCGGCGCTTTTGCGGCGGCCGTTATCTATAGCAATGTGACCGCCATTCAAAGCATAGGACTGACCTTGACCGTCGCGGCTGTGTTGATTGCCCAGCTGGCCATGTCATTCCTGATCGAGACCCGAGGCTGGTTCGGCATTCCGAAGCAGTCCATGGGATTGCCGCAATTTCTGGGAATCGCGATGATGATCATCGGCGTCCTTGTGCTCAAGTCTTAAAGGAAGGAAGCGAAACGGGACATGAACCCAATATCACGGAGCGAGCAGCTCCACTGCTATATGCGGGAGCATCAGCTCGATGCGATCCTTCCAGCGGCGCTGAACGCGCATTTAACCCTATGCGATTTCGAGCAGGGAGCGACGATATGCGCACAGGGAGAGCTGGGCAGCCACCTCTATATTTTGGTCAAAGGGAAGATCAAAATATTCAATACTTCAGCGGAAGGGCGCACGCTTGTCGTATCCTTCAAGACCCCTCTGGAATTGATCGGGGATGTTGAGTTTTTTCAGGATATAGAAATTATTAATACAGTCGAAGCCGTATCGCCCGTCGTTATGATTCGTATCCCTTATCGGGCGTTGAAGGAGCATGGAGTCGATCATCCGCCTCTGCTTAGATTGCTGCTTGATATTATAACGAGGAAATTCAGTCTGAAATCCCAGTTCATGAGCTTCAATCTGATTTATCCCGTAGAGGTGAGGCTGGCCAGCTACTTGCTGTCCGTGTCCTTCGATGAGAATGACAGGGGCTTTCACGGCCAGCTCAGCACCAAAGGCTTGACGGACGCCGCCAACCTGATCGGCACCAGCTACCGCCATCTGAATCGTGTACTGCGCAAGTTCGCGGAGGAGGGTCTGATTCAGCGGTCCAGGGACGCCATTGTTGTGCTGAACCGCGATGGCTTGAGGGAGCGGGCGAATCATAATATTTACGAGCAGAAGCCGGAGAGGATGGATTAACGATGTGGCAAGGATTATTGCTGGCGGCGTTCGGCGGAGCGCTGGTGGGCTTGCAGAATGTTTTTAACAAAAGGGTGAATGAGAGGGCGGGCTCCTGGACGACAACCACGCTGGTGCTGGGCATGGGCTTCGCCGCTTCTCTTCTGATGGGCCTGATTCTGGAGGGGGTAGGGTTGTTCAACCTCCAGAACATGAAGCTGTGGTTCTGGTTCAGCGGCATAATCGGCGTCGGCGTCGTAGTCTGCATCACCCAAGGGACACGGATACTGGGACCTACGTACGCAACCTCCATCGCGCTGATCTCGCAGATCGGCTTCGCATTATGGTGGGACACGCAGGGGTGGATGGGACTGGAGAAGGTTCCGTTCACGGTGAATCAGGCGGTCGGCGTGCTGATCATCATAGGCGGCATATTGACGTTCAAGCTAGGCGGCCGCATAAGGCTCAGGGGTACCGGCAAGCCATTGAGGGTGAATGATGCGGATGCGGGCTAAAGGGTGAAAAAAGTTCATCCTTATCGTATGTGCGCGGCCATCTTACAATGGTTGAAGTAAGGTAACGCAAAGCTGAGGTGATAGGGATGAAAAAGCTTGTTGCGGCTATTCTGGTTGCCGTCATCTTGGTGGGCGGCACTACGCTGTACGTAAGCAGCAGTGTCAGCTATGAAAGTGCTGCCGCCAGACCGAACGGCGGGATGAACGATCCGCCGGATGGCACAGGCAGACTGTAAAGACCGCGCCAACAGCGACACGTCGTGTCGGTGTGGAGGGAGCTTGTCGCTCGAACGGAGCGATAACGACACCACGTGTTGCTGTTGCACAAACTAGCTGCTCCAACGCAGCGATAACGACACCCGGTGTGGCTATCGCGCGTCTGGACGCCGCATCAGCGCCAACAACGACACATCGTGTCGCTGTTGCACAAACTAGCTGCTCTAACGCAGCGATAACGACACCCGGTGTGGCTATCGCGCGTCTGGACGCCGCATCAGCGCCAACAACGACACATCGTGTCGCTGTTGCACAAACTAGCTGCTCTAACGCAGCGATAACGACACCACGTGTGGCTATCGCGCGTCTGGACGCCGCATCATCGCCAACAGCGACACCACGTGTCGCTGTTGCACAAACTAGCTGCTCTAACGCAGCGATAACGACACCACGTGTGGCTATCGCGCGTCTGGACGCCGCATCATCGCCAACAGCGACACCACGTGTCGCTGTTGTACAAACTAGCTGCTCCAACGCAGCGATAACGACACCACGTGTGGCAATCGCGCGACTGGACGCCGCATCATCGCCAACAACGACACGACGTGTCGTTGTTGCACAAATTAGCTGCTCTAACGCAGCGATAACGACATCACGTGTGGCTATCGCGCGTCTGGACGCCGCATCTGCGCCAACAGCGACACGACGTGTCGCTGTTGCACAAGCAGGTAACGCCGACTCCTCCTGTGCCCTCATATATTATGAGGACCAAGGGGAGCTCTAGCAAAGCTGAGGTGATAGAGATGAAAAAGCTTGTTGCGGCTATTTTGGTTGCCGTCATGTTTGTGGGCGGGACTACGCTGTACGTAAGCAGCAGTGCCAGTTATGAAAGTGCTGCCGCCAGGCCGAACGGTGGGGTGAATGACCCGCCGGATGGAACTGGCAGACTGTAATGGCCACGCCAACAGCGACACCACGTGTCGCTGTTGCACAAACTAGCTGCTCTAGCGCAGCAATAACGACACCACGGAGAGTGTCTATTAATTGTGGACAGCTTTTCATCTTGTTTCTCAACTGCCCTCAGATCGATTTTCTTTTAGTCATTAGATTCAACTGTCATTAAAAATCCATCTGAGGGGCGCAAATGAGGCAAGAAGATTCAATGTCCACATTAAATCGACACTCTCCCACGTGTGGCTATTGCGCGACTGGACGCCGCATCTGCGCCAACAGCGACACCACGTGTCGCTGTAGAACAAACTAGCTGCTCTAACGCAGCGATAACGACACCACGTGTGGCTATCGCGCGACTGGACGCCGCATCTGCGCCAACAACGACACCACGTGTCGTTGTTGCACAAATTAGCTGCTCTAACGCAGCAATAACGACACCACGTGTCGCTCCAACGCAGCGATAACGACACCACGTGTGGCTATCGCGCGACTGGACGCCGCATCTGCGCCAACAACGACACCACGTGTCGCTGTTGCACAAATTAGCTGCTCTAACGCAGCGATAACGACACCACGTGTGGCTATTGCGCGTCTGGACGCCGCATCTGCGCCAACAGCGACACGTCGTGTCGCTGTAGAGGGAGCTTGTCGCTCGAACGGAGCGATAACGCCACCTCGTGTGGCTATCGCGCGTCTGTATGCCGCATCTGCACCAACAGCGACACCACGTGTCGTTGTTGCACAAACTGGCTGCTCCAACGCAGCGATAACGACACCCCGTGTGGCTATTGCGCGTCTGGACGTCGCATCTGCGCCAACAGCGACACCACGTGTCGCTGTTGCACAAATTAGCTGCTCCAACGCAGCAATATCGACATCACGTGTGGCTATTGCGCGTCTGGACGCCGCATCAGCGCCAACAGCGACACGACGTGTCGCTGTTGCACAAACTAGCTGCTCTAACGCAGCAATAACGACATCACGTGTGGCTATCGCGCGTCTGGACGCCGCATCTGCGCCAACAGCGACACCACGTGTCGCTGTAGAACAAACTAGCTGCTTAGAAGCCCTTCATGACCATCAGATACAAGATGGCGATGGGCAGGAGTGTGGCGACAGTGCCGTAGATCATCCAAGACCGCGATGCGGCTCGATAAGCGGCAGATAGAGATCCTGCGGCTATACTTTCTTCGCTAAGCCGGATCATACGCCGCTGTAGTGGAATGAGCAGTACGCCCCAGATGATGCCGGTGACCGCGAATAAGACGAGTGACAGGGTGAGCCAATTGAAGCCCGTCCATGACATGCCTGCCTGCTCGGCCATGATGCTGCCTGATACGACGATCATGACCAGCCCCGGAATTGTGAAGACGTAGTCGGCCAGCATGACATTGCGAGCTGCGGCGTGAACGACAGCGGGGTGACCGGACTGATCCAAGCGCACCTTCCAGAACGCAGCCGTGACGATGTTGCCTACCGCAAGCAGAACGCCCAACAAATGCATCAATAACCATCCATTCATGCTTCATTCTCCTCAAAGTTAGTTTTCCTCACTCACCAATCAGCCCTCTTGCAGCATTCGAGCCATCAGTTTCGCAAGGTCACGCGCCCCGAACGCCGGCGTCTTCAGTGGCATGCTGCTTCTAACGCGCAGACCAAGCGTCAGCATAACGAACAGCTCAGCCGTGTGAGCGGCATCCACCGCTTGGGGAATAACCCCGTGCTGCTGTCCGACCTCGATCCATTGACGAGCCATCGCCACCGAACGTTCGTCATATTGTCGCAACGCCTCACCGACGATGGGATCCTCCTCCTTGCCAAGCAGATACATGAACACCTTATTAGTCACATCTTGTGAGTGGCCAAAAGCTTGAATGCTCTCCGCGATCCTGCTCATGGGTCCCTCAAACGTGGCCGGAACCTGCTCTGTCTCTAGCTGAAATTGTTGATTGGTGTCATCCAGCCGCTTCTGCAGCAGCCAGACGAACAGCTCATCCTTACTCTTCACGTAGTGGAAAATAGCCCCCTTGGACATGCCGGATTCCGTCATGATGTCCTTCATCGTAACTGCGTGACAGCCCTTCTCTCGCACCAAGGCTTCTGTTGCCTCCAGCAGAAGGCGAATGGTCTGTTCTCTGCGTTCTTCTTGCCTCATGTTTGTGTCCTCCGCGGAAGGTAGTTGCATACAGCTATATTGCCATTATATAAACCGACCAACGGTTTGTAAATAGATTTTATTAGTCCATTAATAGTCCATCAATAGTCTATCAATAGTCCATCAACACTCCATCAATAGTCCATCAACACTCCATCAATAGTCCAAGATTACATCACACTCCTGTATGAATAGATCATCGTAACGGAGACGCCCCGGCTCTATACTAAATGCATGAGAGGGGGTGAACATCGTGAATCAACCAACAACAACGGTCACATTGAAGGAGAAGGCGGGGATGATGAGCAGCAAGCCGGGCAAGGCGTACCGCTTCCTCCGCACGATGTGGAAGTACAGGTATCTTACGCTGATGCTCGTGCCAACGACCCTTGTGCTGTTGATGAACAACTACTTGCCGATGTTCGGCGTGTTCATTGCATTTAAGAACATTAATTATATTGACGGGATTTGGGGCAGCCCCTGGGTAGGGTTCAAAAACTTCGAGTTTCTCTTCACCTCAGGCTCGCTCTGGCGGATCGCCCGGAACACAGTGGGCTACAGTCTCGGATTTATGGCCATCAATCTCGTCCTGTCCGTCATCATCGCGGTGGCGATTACAGAGATTCGGAACAAATGGCTGGCGAAGAGCTATCAGACCTTCTTCATTATGCCGTATTTCCTCTCCATGGTTATTGTCAGCTATCTCGTATACGCTTTCTTGAATCCGGAGAAGGGCTTCATGAACAACACCATCATCGAATGGCTGGGCATGGAGCGGGTATTCTGGTATTCGGACAAGGAATATTGGCCGTACATTCTAACCTTTGTGAACGCCTGGAAGGGTGTTGGCATCGGCGCCGTCATCTATATCGCGGCGATAGCGGGTATCGACCCGGAATATTACGAGGCGGCTGTCATCGACGGGGCGTCGAAGTGGCGCCAGATCTTCCACATCACGCTGCCGACCATCAGGCCGATTATTATCATCATTACGATTCTGAACATGGGACATGTGTTCAATTCCGACTTCGGATTGTTTTATCAAGTCCCCCTGAACTCCGGTTCGCTGTATCCCGTGACCGACACGGTCGACACGTATGTCTACCGCGTGCTGAAGGAGCTGAACGACATTGGCATGTCGTCGGCAGCCGCACTAGTCCAATCCGTGCTGGGCTTCCTGCTCGTGCTGTTCACGAATGCGGGCGTTCGCAAAATCGATAAAGACCAAGCCTTGTTCTAGGACATGTCTGATCTCAGACACGCTCTAGAAAGCTTGCCAAAAGAGGTGATCCCATGAGTTTGAGCTTAAACAAGAGCAAGCCCCGCAGCAGGAGAGACAACAGCATCTCTCCTCTAGCCAACGTTATTCTGAACAGCGGCTTTATTGCGCTGTCGCTGATCTGCATCATGCCCGTTCTGCTGGTTATTCTGGTGTCGTTCACGCATAACGATTCCCTGATTGAGAGGGGATACAGCTTCTTCCCCGAGAGCTGGTCGTTAATTGCTTATGAAAGCTTGCTGAAGGATTCAGCCACGCTGCTTCGCGCTTACAGCGTCAGCATCGGCGTCACGATTGCGGGTACGATCCTCAGTGTGTTGTTTATGGCGCTGTACGCGTATCCCATCTCCAGACAGGACTATCCTTACCGGTATTTCTTTACGTTTTTCCTGTTCTTCACCATGCTCTTCAGCGGAGGACTCGTCAGTAAATATATCGTCTACACGCAGGGCTTCCATCTGCTGGATTCGTATTTCGCGCTTATATTGCCGCTTCTGATTATTCCGTTCAACGTCATCATCATGCGCACCTTCTTCCAGACGACCATTCATCCGGCTCTGCTGGAATCGGCCCGAATTGACGGAGCAGGAGAGCTGCGAATTTTCGCTCAGATCGTATTGCCGCTGTCGCTGCCGGTCATGGCCACGATGGGCTTGTTCAGCACGATCCATTATTGGAACGACTGGTTCAACGCGCTGCTGTTCATTCGGGAGGAGAAGATGTATCCCGTCCAATTCCTAATGATTCGCGTGCTGAATGACATCCAGTACCTCAGGGACAATGTGCAGCTAGCCGCGCAAAACCCGGAGCTCATGCGCAATCTGCCCAACGAATCGCTTCAGATGGCGATGGCTGTTGTGGGGATGGGCCCGATTCTGCTGGTATACCCGTTTTTCCAGAAGTATTTTGTAAAAGGGTTAACAGTTGGCGCCGTTAAAGGTTAAGGCGGTCAAAGAGTGGTAGTTCCGGTTAACGGTCGGCATCGCCCGGCCGGAGACTGATCTATATATTAATTCATAACAGGAGGGTTATACGAGGATGAAGCAACAGAAACAGAAGAAGCTCTATATCGTTTCGATGGCACTCATGATGGTGCTGGCTCTCATGCTGCAAGCTTGCTCCAGCAATGGCGGGAACGGCAGCAATGAAGCAACGGCGAAGCCGTCCGCAAGCCCCGCGGCTACCAGCGAGAGCAAGGAGGAGCCGCCGGCGCCGGAGCTGGAGCCGTATGAGGTATCCATCGTCTATTTCGGCACTCCGCAGCAGGATGACGCGCTTGTCGAAGAGAAGCTGAACGAATTTTTTAAGGAAAAAATCAACGCCACCGTTAAGCTGCAGCCGATCGCTTCCAGCGATTATAAGAACCGCACTGAGCTCATGATGAATACGGGCGAGAAGATGGACCTCGTATTCACCGCGTCTTGGATGAACTTCTTCGGCAATGTGTCGAAGGGCGCCTTCCTGGAGCTGGATGACCTGGTGGAGAAGCACGGCCAAGGCATCAAGGAGCGCATCAATCCGCTGTACCTGGAAGCTCCTCGCATGAACGGCAAATTGTATGCGGTGCCAACCAACAAGGAAATTACGCAAGGCAAGGCGTTTACGTACCGCAAGGACATTGTGGAGAAATACAACATTCCCATTGAATCCATCAATTCGGTAGAGGATTTGGCGCCTTGGCTCGACACGATCAAGAAGAACGAGCCTGACATGATCCCTTACTTCGTGGGCGGCGGCTCCGGCAACTTCGGCGGCGGCTTCATGATGTACGAGACGCGCGGCAACTACCGTCCGATTGGCCCAACGCTGGGCAGGCAGCCGATGTTCCTGCTGGATTACACCTCCACCTCGGATATGACCGTGAAGTCCGTGCTGGACCCTGAGATCGTGGCAATCAATGAGCAGGAAGTGAATATGTTCCGCAATTATTACGAGAAGGGCTACGTGAATTCCGATGCGGCCACCAACACGACGACCATCGGCGATCTGCAGAAGCAAGGCAAGATTTGGGTGCAATCCGCCACTTGGAAGCCGGGCTCGGACATCGAGATGAAGATCGGCTCCGATAACAAATATGAATATGTCTCCCACGTCATTGAAGAGCCGATCGTAACAACGGATCTGGCGACGGGCTCCATGTTCTCCATCTCGAGAACCTCCAAGGATCCGGAGCGCGCGATGATGGTGCTGAACTACCTGCATACCGATCCTTACGTCATCAACCTTATTGTCAACGGCATTGAGGGCAAGCATTACAAGAAAGTCGCAGAAAACCGTATCGAGCCAATCGCGGATTCCGGCTTCAACTCCGTTACGTTCTGGGTCATCGGCAATCAGCTGCTGAACCACCTGAAGCCTGGCCAGCCTGATGATCTGTATACGAACTGGGAGAAGTTCAACAACGAAGCGAAACGCTTCCCGCTGATGGGCTTTGCCTTCGACGATACGAACGTGAAGAACGAGCTGACACAGATGACGGCGGTCGTTACCGAATACAAGACGATCTTCACAGGCGCCGTGAAGGATCCCGCTAAGCTGCTGGCAGAGCGCAACGGCAAGCTGAAGGCGGCTGGCATAGAGAAGGTGCAAGCTGAGCTGCAGAAGCAGATTGACGCCTGGTGGGCGGCGAACAAGAAGTAAGAGAATAGACGCAAGGCGCAGCGAGTCCCCTTACGGGGGACTCTTTGCCATAGACAGGAGGAGACACGGCCGTGATCAAGCCGGAGCATTTGATTTATACGTTTGTAAGCTACGCCTCGCATTACGATACCCCCTGGGGACAGGGGGTGGCGCTGGAGGGCATTGATCGCACGGCAGCGATCGCGCATAAGCATGGCATACCTGTAACATGGATTGTCAACGGCCGATCGGTGCCCGTGCTGAAGGAGCGCATAACGGAGTGGCATCGGCAATATGGAGACGACGTCATTCTGCAAAGTCCTTTTTTTATCGAGGATGCCGGAGCTTCCAAGGAGACGTTCAAGCGGGCGCTCGCGGCGGATTGGCGTCTAGTTGAAGAGGCGTTCCCGTGGGCGAAGACGAAGATCGCGGCGCGCGGCAAAATCTATAATGAGCTGATCGAGGCGCTCGAAGAGCTGGACTTCCAGGGCATGTGGGGCTATTGCTGGGAGCAGGTATGGTGGGATGGCATTACGCACAAGGGCATTCCGTGGGGCTCTTGGTATGTCGACGGCGACAGGTACAAGGTGCCGCATCCCGGCAAGGGCAAGGTTGTCGCCTGCGAATGGACGGCCCGCGATTTGAACGCGACCTATCATTCGGGCTGCCCCGTAATATACTCCACTGACCCTAACGACGTGCTGCGCGCGGGACTGTGCACGGGCGACAACATCGACTATTGGAAGAACCTGTTCCGCGACTATCTGAACAATACGGCGCACAATGAGCGCGTGTATTTCCTGCAGCAGCAGGAGGCTCACGAGATGGAGTATACCGATCGGTTCGCGGTGTTCCCGGCGTCGCATGTCGAGGCATGCGCGGAGATGCTGGATTTATTTTTTGCCCATATTACGCAATTCCCCATTACTCTGACGACGCTGCCGAAGGCGATCGCGGGCTACCATGAGGAGAACGACGCGACGCCGCCGGTGTACATGCTGACCGAGGATACGCTCATTCGTCCGGAGCCGAACGAATATACCGTGACGTTGGGGGGCACGGGAGAGGGGCCTTGGCCGAAGACGTTCCTCTATTACGACCACGAATGCCAGATGGGGTTCGTGAAGGGGCAATGCGGACCGCACCGTCTGCGCAGCTATGTCGGCAAGGGCAGCATGGCCGATGAGTTCGACGAGAGAACGCCGCAGGTGTTCGTCTCCGGCTATGACAAGACGGAGGAGCGCATCCGCATGTCGTTCGATATCGGACACTGGCAGCCGATGCCCTATGGCTTGACCTATTGGGATGACCTGTCGGCCTACGAGGTGGAGGGCTGCTCGGAGGGCGTGGAAGTGAAGATAATCGGAGACGAGCTGGCGTTCCTGCGTTTTCGGTTGACGGGTGAACGGATGAAGATCGAGCTTTCCCTCGTTAAGAAGCAGGCGCAGCACATGGCGGCGATCGGGAATCGAACGGCATAATAAAGCACGTGGCGGATAACAAGCCACGATGGGAGGATAAGGGATGTTCTGGACGGAGGAAAAGCTGCAGGCGCGTATAGCCGAGCTGGAGAAGTACAGATACAGGGAAGTCATGCCAATTGAGGCATTCCGGGGCTGTGAGGACCCCGAAGGAAGGAATGGAGCGAGGCCGCCGTCGAGCGGCTTCGAGCAGGTATGGAAGCGCGGCGATAGATGGGGCGGCAGAGACGCGTACTTATGGCTGCAGGCGGACGTGGCAATTCCATCGGCGTGGACGGGGAGTAAGGTTGTCGGCTTGTTCGACTTCGGCAAGACTGGTCCGGGCAATACGGGAGGCTTCGAAGCGCTTCTGTATGTGGGCGGCGAGCCTTATCAAGGTGTGGACAGCAATCATCAAGAGGTGTTCTTCCCTGCGGAAGCGGCAGGCGGTTCCCTGAGCTTGTGCTTCCGGCTATGGTCGGGGCTTGAGGGCGGGGGAACGCCGGAATCCCAGGAGCATCGGATTGCCCGCGCTGATCTGGCTTGGCTGGAGGAAGCGGCGGATGATCTGTATTACACAGCGCAGGCGGCATTGGCGACGGTGAAGGAGCTGACGCCGAATGATCCGGTTCAGCCCGCACTGCTTGCGGCGCTTAACCGCGCATTCCTGCTGCTCGACTGGTCGAAGCCAGGCTCGGAAGGATTCTATGAATCCGTTCGGGAGGCGCGCAGTCTGCTGAGGGACGGTATCGAAAGCATAGGCAAGACGCATGCTGTTCGCGTTAGCGCAATCGGGCATACGCACATCGACGTTGCGTGGCTCTGGAGGCTCAAGCATACGAGGGAGAAGTCGGCTCGTTCGTTTTCGACGGTGCTTCGGCTGATGGAGCAGTATCCGGAGTATCTTTTCCTCCAAACGCAGCCCCAGCTATATGACTACATGAAGAGCGACTATCCGGACATCTATGCGCAGATGAAGGAGCGCATCGCGGAGGGACGGTGGGAGGCCGGCGGCGCGATGTGGCTGGAGGCAGACTGCAATATTCCAAGCGGCGAGTCGCTTGTCCGTCAGCTGCTGTTCGGAACTCGGTTCCTGGAGCAGGAGTTCGGCGAGACATGCCGATACTTATGGCTGCCCGATGTGTTCGGCTACAGCTGGGCACTGCCGCAGATCTTGAAGAAGTCCGGTATCGATACGTTTATGACGACCAAGATCAGCTGGAATCAATACAATCGTCTGCCTCACGACACGTTTTTCTGGCGAGGGATCGACGGAACGGAGATTTTGACCCATTTTATTACAACGCCCGAGAAGTCGGACATGTGGTGGTATACGTACAACGGCGAGATGAACGCATTTACGGTGAAGGGGATATGGGATGCTTACCGGGACAAGGCGCTGAACCAGGAGCTGCTGCTTGCTTATGGCTACGGCGACGGCGGGGGCGGCGTGAACCGGGATATGCTGGAGATGCGGCGCAGATTGTCACAGATGCCGGGCATGCCGCATGTTGAGCCAGAGCGGGCGGATGCCTACTTCGACCGGCTGCAGCAGACCGTCGCGCAGTCTGACGCCTATGTGCATGAGTGGGATGGCGAGCTGTATCTCGAATATCATCGCGGTACGTATACGAGCCAGGCCGAGGTGAAGCGGAGCAACCGCAAGCTGGAGCTGCTGTGCAGGGAGGCAGAATGGCTTGGGGCCATTCGAAGCGTATCGGCAGGGCGCTGGGAGAGCTATCCGCAAGCCGAGCTGCACGAGGCATGGAAGATTGTGCTGCGCAACCAGTTCCACGATATTATTCCAGGCTCCTCCATAGCCGAGGTGTATGAGGATTGCAGGGAGGAGTACACCGATGCAGGGCGCTTGGCAGAGGCGGCCTGGCTGCAATCCGCGAACGGGCTGGCGGCCGGCGGGGCGAACACAGACGAGGAAGGTTTCACTGTATTCAACGGCTCGGCCTGGATACGCTCTGATCTGGTGCGTCTCGAGGGTGATGCCGCTGCAGCTCTCTCTGCCGGAGGAGGGGTGTTGCTAGGGGAGAACGGAGAACCGCTGCTCTCGCAGAAAGCTTCGGACGGCAGTCTGTATGTGTACGCGGAGAACATCCCTTCGATGGGATATGCGCCAGTCTACATTGGCGATGAACGGAGGAGGAGCGAGGCGGAAGCGGACGCTTCGGCCATTCCGTTTACCTTTGCCCCGGGGAAGGTCCTAACGCCTTATTACGAGCTGGAGTGGAATGGCAGCGGCCAACTGACACGTATTTGCGATCTTGAGAATGGCAGGGAAGTGCTGAAGCCGGGCGAGCTCGGCAATGTGCTGCAGGTGTTCGAGGATAAGCCCAAAAACTTTGACGCCTGGGATATCGATATCTATTACCAGGAGAAGATGCGCACGATCGACGAGCTCATCAGTGTGGAGGTGACGGAGGCTGGGCAGCTCTTTGCGGCTATCCGGTTCGAATGGACGTATCTGGACTCCCGTATTACCCAGATGATGGTTGTGTACGCGCACAGCCGCCGTATCGACTTTGTGACGGAGGCGGATTGGAGGGAGCGCCAGCAGCTGCTCAAGGCAGCATTTCCAGTGGCAATTCGAGCGACGGAAGCCACATACGATATCCAGTTCGGCAACGTCAAGCGGCCGACCCACTGGAATACGAGCTGGGACAGCGCGAGATTCGAGACGGTCGGCCATCAATGGGCGGATCTGTCCGAACGCGGTTATGGTGTCAGCCTGCTGAATGATTGCAAATACGGCTATGACATCAAAGGCCATATCATGCGTTTGTCACTCATTAAATCGGCGAATTGGCCGGATCCGGGGGCAGACGAGGGTAAGCATGCATTCACCTATTCACTGCTTCCACATGCGGGGGATTGGCTGGAGGGCGGCACCTGCCGCGAGGCTTGGGCACTGAACAACAGACTCCGCTATGCGCATGGCATAGGCGGTGGCAGAGGCTTCTCCCTGCTTCATGTGCAGGGCGCCCATGTGATGATTGACGCCGTCAAGCAAGCGGAGGACGGCGGGCAGATGGTGCTGAGGCTGCACGAATATGCGGGGGCGCGGGGGCGCGTTGAGATTCGCAGCGACGCCGCAATCGCGAGCTGGCAAGAGTGCAATCTCATGGAGAAGCCGGCGGGTCAGCCGACAGCCGGGGAGGCGCTCTCGTTCGGGCTTGCGCCATACGAGATCAAGACGTTTCTCCTTACATTCCACGAGGGACAGCAAGCATAAGAGAGGAGCATAGGACCATGAGCACAAGAGGGAAAACCGTTTTGTTTCAGGGGGATTCCATCACGGACGCCGGTAGACCGAGACAAGCGGAGCATGACCCGACCCCTGCGAATCCGTTCCCGCCGTACTTAGGTCACGGCTACGCCAATCTGATTGCGGCCCGCCTTGGCTTCCAGCTGGCCGAATCGGGGCATCGTTTCGCAAACCGCGGACTCGGCGGCAACCGCGTCTCGGATCTGTACGCGAGGTGGAACGAAGACGCGTTCAGCCTGAAACCGGATCTGATCAGTATCCTGATCGGCGTCAACGACGCTTGGCGCATCGTGAATAGACTGCCTCAGGGGGCGACGAACCGGTTCGAACGGGCGTACCGCCATCTGCTGGAGGAGACGAAGGAGGTGCTGCCGGGCACCGGCCTCGTGCTGTGCGAGCCGTTTATTCTCAAGGGCACACATACCGAAGAGAGCTGGGAGGAGCTGCGCGGTCTGACGGACTCGTACGGCCAGATTGTCCGCGCGCTTGCCGCCGAATACGATGCCGTCTTCGTGGCGCTGCAGGAGCCGTTCGACCGCGCCTTGGAGCGGGCGGAGGCAAGCTTCTGGATTCACGACGGCATCCATCCGTCAGCAGCCGGGCACGAGCTCATTGCGGCTCAGTGGCTGAAAGCCGTGCAGGAAAGCCGGCTCGCGCTTACTTAGCATTTTTTGTAGTTACTTCATGTGGCAGTCGGGTTCGTGCCTTGGGCACGTCCAGACGCGAGGTGCGGCTGGGCAGGCCGTACCCAAAAAAGCAATCAGCGGCCTAGCAGCCGCCTGATTGCTTTTTTCTCTATATAGGCCTGCACTGGCAGCCCGTCCCGCTATCGTACGTCATCCTCGGCTGTGCGAGCAAACAGCACATGATCCTCCCAGACGCCGTTAATCTTCAAATATTTCACCGCAAGTCCCTCGCGCCGGAATCTGGCCTTCTCCAGCACACGAATAGATGCAAGGTTCTGCGGCATGACTGCTGCCTGTATGCGGTGCAAGCCAAGCTCCGAGAACGCTTGTCTGGCGCAGAGCGTGACCGCTTGTGTCGCGAAGCCCCTTCCTTGATAAACATGATCGATATAGTAGCCCATGTACGCATTCTGGAATGGACCGCGCGCGATCCCCGTTAACGCGATTCTTCCGATAAGCTCCTGTCTGCCGGCCAAGCATATGGCGTACGTATAAGACTGATCCTGACTCATGCCAGACAGACAGCTCTCAATCTCCATCTCCTGCCCTGCGAGCGTGTAATGGGATTCATCGCGGATCGGCTCGAAAGGCTGGAAGAAAGCGCGATTGCGGCGCTTTAAGCCGAACAGGGCCTCGGCGTCGTTTTTTTCTAAGGGGCGAATATAGATGGGGTAATCTTTCATCAGGTGAAGTCCTTTCAATAGGAAATGAGCGTCCAGCAATAATATGAAAAACGTAGGGGTCAACTTTCAGTTTTTGGAATGATTTTACACCTATATAATAGCTCCATAGGAATTAAAGGTACAGTTTCTGGGACACTAGTACCCTGGAGCTGTGAGCAAAAGGAAGGGAGGGCTTCGCCTGGCTCAGCAAGTGCTGTTAATTGCATGGTTGACGTTTGTCATCCATCTCTCGGAGACGCTCACCTACTCCATCCGCTTAGCGGGGGTGCGACTGGGAAAGCTGGCGGTTGCGCTGTCGTTGTCAGGCATCATACTGCTGGTGTCTCGAACATCGAATATGATTCAAGGACCGCTGATGGGTAATATAATCGACTTCGCCAAAAAAAATCAAGACTTTCCGCTAGTGGATCAGCTGCGCGTCATGGTTGGAGCATCGACGCTGGGGACGTTGACTGCTATCGTGTTATTTCCGTCCGCTGTCATCCTGTTCAGCCGAATGATCGCTCATCTGGAGATTTCGGGCTCACTTCCGCAAATGGTACGCGATTCAGTATCCATTCGCAAGCTGAAGAACGCCCGGACACACCTTCGGTTCCCGAAGCTTGCGATGCTCTCCAAGCTCAGAATCGGAGGCATTCCGAAACGACTTGTTATTATGAATTGCGCAGTCACAGCAATCTACACGATCGGCGTGCTGGCCGCTCTTCTGGCCTCAGCGATGTCTCTGGAACATTCGACGGCAGCCTCGCAGGCATCCGGTATGATTAACGGAGCAGCTACGATCTTGTTAACGATATTAATCGATCCTCAGATCGGCTTGTTGACGGATAAGGTGCTGCGGAGAGAAAAGGACGTCCACGCACTGAACAAAGTATTCGGCTTACTGATGCTGTCCAGACTGCTGGGAACCATGCTCGCCCAGCTCCTGCTGGTGCCCGCCGCGTATGGGATAAAGTGGGCTGTAGAATGGTTGGCGGCTTAAGCGGAATTACCTATTATACTAAAATTTAGAAACCGATGGTATACTGGACTTCAGAACCCTGCCGAGGAGGGAGCCCATAACCATGCATGCAGTCGTTAAGCTCATACAGAAATTTAAGGACCGTGATAACCAGAGGAAGCTGAAGGGTTATCAGAACCAGCTTTTAAGTGATCCGAATGCGGTTAAATGCTACAGATGGTTTAAGGCTGTCGGTAGTGGAGAGATGCCCGAATGGAGATAACTCTTGAGAAGGCAGTCGAATCAGATGCGAGATTACTATTAGATATGCAAGTCGAATCCTTTCTACCGTTATTGAAAAAGTATAAAGATTATGATACCAACCCAGCAAATGAAACCATTGAAAGATTATTGAAGAGAATAAACAATCCTCAAGGAGGGTTTTATAAAATACTGGCGGGGAACGCGCCAGTCGGGGCAATTTGTGGCTCATGGAAAGTAAAGGAAGAAGCTCGTTATTGGATTGGTCCTATGTTTATTCGGCCTGAGCATCAAGGCAAGGGAATTGCTCAACAAGCGATTCATCTAATAATACAAATGTTTCCACAAGCTATCTCTTGGGAGCTTGCAACAATTGCAGAGGAAGAGAGGAATTGCTATCTGTATGAAAAAATGGGGTTTGTCCAGACGGGTGTACGGAAGCCACTAAATGATAGGGCCACACTTGTTTTTTATCAAATGATCCAAGAAATGAGGAGAGGATGCCATGAAGAAGATTAGCGAGGGGCGGACAGCCGAAATATTTGCCCATGATCAGCAACAAATCATAAAGCTGTACAGGGATGGATTTCCGATCGAAGTGGTCAAATATGAATATGAAGTGAATCAACTTGTTGCGCGCCTTGGCGTTCCAGCTCCGAGAGCGTTTGCGCTAGTCGACAGTGATGAACGGAATGGGATTGTTTTTGACCGAATTGAGGGCACAACACTGCTTCGCATGAGTATTGAACAGCCTGGCGAACTCAATCGTTTGTCCCAAAAATTTGCTGCGCTACATTACCGTATACATAATAATGAACTCGACGTGGAGCGTATTGGAGAGGCAGGAGCTTCCATCTATAAGCAAAAAAAGGTGCTGGCCCAAAACATTCTGAACGCTTCTTCATTAACAACTGATGTTAAGAAACGGATTGTTGAATATTTGGAAAATCTGCCGGACGGGAATCATCTATGTCACGGTGATTTTCACCCGGATAATGTTATGATTGGTGAACGCAGCTGGATTATAGATTGGATGACGGGAGTGATCGGCAATCCTGCTGGCGATGTCGCTCGCACGATACTGTTATTCCGTTTCGGCACATTGCCTGATGGCGCTCCATCACACGTTATCGAGGCACTTGAGCTGATGAGAGACAAGATGCACAAGTTATATTTGGACCAATATCTTGATTTATCGGGTTTGCCGTTTAGCGACATTGATGAGTGGATGCTGCCTGTTGCAGCGGCTAGATTAACGGAATGGATTCCTGCTGAGGAACAAAACCGGCTGTTACAGTTCATTGAAGAACGATTGAAGTGAGAGGCGCTCAAGAGCAATGATGTCTAAAGATGTTAAGGATCTAGGAGTTTGTGATGTGCTGCAAAATGGTGTTAGATGAAAGCTGGGCAAAGAAAAGGAGAAAAAATGAAAAATTTAAATACAAAATTCTCAATCTTATTTTCAATAATTATAATTCTTGTAGTTGCGATTATATTTTTAATAATCTCATCATCAGATAAACAAAGAAAACTGGAATATACACAAGATTTGATTGATCAATTATATGTGTCTCAATTAAGTCAAATAGCATCTTGTTTTGGGAGGGACTTAGAATATGAAAACTTTAATAACTATCAACAATGTACATCTGAAATAGCAGGTGCTTCAACAATATCAATGTTGACTACCTACGAAGAGAAAAATGATTTAACAGATGTTGCTTTGTATGGGTTATATAAAAATATGTTGAATATAGAAAAGAGAGATTTGATTATTGAAAACACAGATGAGTTAAGAGGTATATTTATTAAATTGTTTCAAGATCCTTTTAACAAAAAAGTTGTTGAAGACTTAGTAAACCTAAACTCAAAAATTATGAAATAACATTCTGGAAGTAACTCGAGAAGGCCCAACCATCATCTAACACTCTGGATTCGTTGCGCAGTTGCCCGGAAAAAATGACCTTCGAAGCTGAAAACGAAGGTCATTTCGTAGAATCATTACCGCTGAACGTAACAGGGCAATTGCGCAAATCCATGTTGGACGATGCCGCGGGCTTCGTCTCTCACTCTATGGGTTTTGTTATTTGCCCCCATCCCACCTTAGCTTCACATCATCAGAGTATTTTCGAACAATATTCACTGAAACGTGGAGGTAGAAGCTCGTCCGGGCATATTTTCCCCCTCCCCACGCCGGCTCTGTATGCTGTCCGTATGCTGTTTGTACACCATCATTCTATTTGCGGAACGATGGAAAGTATCTGATGCCAGTTGCCCCCGCAGGAAGGACACTTTGAAAGATCTTTGCCGGTAAGCTTCCAAATAAGTTCTTTCGCAGTCAGCTTCACTTTTGGCTTGACGACCCTCTGAGTTAAGCGCAAACAGGTTGTCAGTTTGGTCTTGCGATTACAGTTGCTGAGAAAACCGTAATAACGAATTCGCTGAAAGCCCGAAGGAAGTACATGCTGCATGAATCGGCGGATAAACTCCATGGCATCCAGCGTCATCGGCTTCACCTTGCCGTTATCTTTGTAATCCCGGTACTGGAATGTGACAGCCTCTTTACTCATCACGGTCAACCGGCTATTGGAAATCGCGGTCTTGTGGGTGTACCGGCTCAAGTATTTGACCACATGGAAGGGGCTCTTAAACGGCTTTTTGCAGTAGACCACCCAGTCGATCGCGTACAGCTTTCCAAGCAACGCAGAAAAAGCTCCCGGAAACACTTCGCAAATTTCACCTGTTAGAGACTGAGAATGAACAGTCACCACTTCGCTATCAATTTCAAGAGTGATCCGATTATTTTCTACTCCATTCAGTGATAGCATCCGATTCAAAGTATCAAACATCTCACCACGAGATACTTGAATCCCCATCGCTTCATCATCATCCTTTTTGTCGACGATATGAGAGATTTTCGGATAGATCCCCTCGAGCAACCGCCCGAAGTAAACGGTAGTGTTATCTCGCATCACAAGATAAGAAGTATCGATCGCTACGTCAACTTTTTGGGATTTGATTAAATCCACAGCCCCTTTTAAGTAAATATCTGAAATTATAGCGTCCTGGAACTTCTCCGGATCATCAATGACTACATCAGAAATGTAGCGGTAGATACGATGTTGATCAGTACCAATGAATGCCACTTTCCCACCCTCGATATGCAGATATATAGCGGTGAGCGTTGGGGTATTCTCATCAATTAAGGTGAAGCGGGATGCAAGGGTACCCTTCTTCAATGTTTCAATTGGCATCGAAAAAAACATTGAACTGGACAACTTCGCGAGTGCCATAGTTAATCGTCACCATTGAATCATTCTGAGCGAACGTTACTTCGCCACTCGGTAACTTTTTAACCAGGTCAATCGTTTCTCGCGCTGGAAGCAGGTAACTGCCTTTGCTGTCATTGAAGTTGGTCACGCTTAATTTACGCAACACCGCTTGAGAGAGGTCCATTGCTGTAACAAAAAGCGTGTTGCCATTCAAGTCGAATTTGATACAGGATAACAATGGCACAACCGAAGTTTTTTGAACCACCCGAGCACAAGCCAGCAGCGCATCAAGCAGATCATTCTTATCAACTTGAAAAAACATGTTCCCAGTTGCAATTTGTTGTTGTGTCTGTTGTTCTTTCACCTTTGTAGCCATATTTCCAATTCCTCCTGTTTATTAGGCATAAAAAAAGGCCCGAAAAATGAAATAAACATACCAAAGGTATGCCAATGTCCATTTTTCAAGGCCATACTACGCCTTCATGTTTTTTTGTCCGTTGCCGGACACCCCTTCACAACCGAATAAATGACGGTCGTGACAATAAAAAATAATTCGTAATGCCTATATGATTTTTTAAATATTTTAGAAGGTTCGAGAACCAAATGCGCCGATTTATCAGGCCTGTTGGTTATCCAATTATTGGTAAGTATCAAACTCAGCACACCTTCAACGCAATTCTTGTTCATGAGAAAATGAGGCATCTTCAGTAAGATCAGGAGGTTGCCTCATGTCTAGAAAAGAACAGCGTCGTAAAGAATGGATCGCTCGCGTAGCGGATTTTCGAGCTAGCGGCCAATCTATGAAAGCGTGGTCCAACCAAAATCATGTATCCAAAGATCAGCTGAGATATTGGCTGCGTACCTTGAGAGAGAACACTGGCCCCGCAGAGAGTGTGTTTATCAAGTCATTCTAGAATGTTAAATCGATACTCGGCCAGGTTGAGTATGTGTTTGAGTAGTTTGTCTGAAATATAAAGACTCTAGCGAAGAAAATTGGAGTTCCGTGTCAGTTTGATCTTACATAATTCTTTGCTGCCCTACTTAGTCGACGTACAAAAGAGATCCCTACGATTTAGTTGCTGCAAATTTATAAAGCAGATGAGAAATTAATAGGTAAATCGATAATACAATGAGACCAATAATTGAATAAACCAGATTCACTATAAAACCATACGGCAATAGAAGGAATAGAAATAAACAAGCAATCAAGAAATTTATTATGATCCATTTAACTCGATTCGAAGAGTTGCTTATTTTAATCATAATTACGTGAGATGGCACACAGGCCAGTAGAATAAAAAGATTAGGAATAAAAAATACTGTATTAAATATGTCGTTAAAGAGAGGGAAGTCGTTATCTTTATAAGTCGGCCTATATGTTATTAAAATATATAATGAAAACACCGCATCGCGGCCGTTCCTTCCGGTCACTTAAGGCAGTGAAGGTTCGTGAATACAAAAACGTTAGACGAAATTAATGAAACTCGTTTAAGAACCTAAAAGAATCAAAAAAACTAGAATATTTGTTCTGTATCATTTAGTCCTGAATCCGTGATACAAAGTTTATAAAAACCGAGATATTTAAAGGAAAATGCATCTCTGAAGTCGAAAATTAAAGATAATCGCTTATTATCTACTTTCACCAACGAGGTGCTGAATATGAAGATCCAATTCACCCAATCTAAGGAAATCCTCTTAACAACGCATGCAGGCTTGGCTGCGGTCGGTGCGCTGCTTTCCCATACACAGTTGTCTCAGCGTCTTAATCGCTCAGCCGTTAAAGGAATGGAGAATCCGATCCACGGGAACGGCGAAGTCATGAAAAGCTATCTTGGTCTGCTCTGCCAAGGTAAAAGCGATTTCGACCACATCGAGCCTTTTCGCAAAGATACGGTGTTTCAAACATGCCTGGGTATTCGCAAAGTGCCTTCAAGCCCTACGCTCCGTCAGCGACTGGATGCCGCTGCACAAACAATAGATGCCAATTGGAATGACATTCTGTTGCAGGAATCTGCCGACCTCATCCGAAACCTCAATGCCCCGGTAACTGGACTTGACGCAGGCGAGCATACGGTCATACCGCTGGACATTGACGTTTCGCCGTTCGATAACTCCGGCACGAAAAAAGAAGGTGTCTCCCTCACGTACAAAGGAACATTTGGATATGCCCCCATCTTTGCCTATTTGGGCCGAGAAGGGTATGGCGTAAATCTTCAATTGCGTGAAGGTAGTACACACAGCCAGAAAGATGGTGCTGATTTCCTTCGGGAAACGATTCATTACGCTCGTCGCATTACAAGTGATCGTCTACTCGTCCGTATGGATTCTGCTCACGATAGTCTTGAAAACTTGCAAGTTTGCCACGCGGAGAAAGATGTTGACTACATCATTAAAGTCAATCTTCGCGGCGCTTCCAAAGAAAGCTGGCTGCGAGTAGCCGAAGACAAAGGGATATCTTGTGAGCAACGCCCTGGGAAGACCACCTACATCGGCGCGATTACATTTCCACAGAAAGACTTCGATTGTAACCTGCGTCAAGTGTTCCACGTCATCGTGCGTACGATCGATCGGGATGGGCAGGTGCTCATGTTTCCAGATGTGGAAGTGAACGTTTACTGGACATCTCTGACTTGCTCGCCATGGCGTGTCATTGAGCTTTATCGCGATCATGGCACAAGCGAGCAATTTCATAGTGAGCTTAAGACCGATCTAGATTTGGAGCGATTGCCGGCAGGCAAGTTCGATACGAATGAGCTAGTCCTGCACGCTGGCGTATTCGCCTATAACCTGCTTCGCATCATGGGACAAGAAAGCTTACGTCAAGATGATGCACCGATTCGTGGAGGCGTCGGGCGCCGTCGTATCCGAACTGTCATTCAGAACATCATCTACATCGCAGCTAGAGTCAGCCGCCATGCCCGACAAACGTCCTTCAATTTCGGCCGTTACAGTCCATGGTTCCAAACCGTTCGTCGAATCTACCAGGCATTTGCCTGATTATTGTGAATGAAACGCAAGCACAGCCACCAGTCGCCTCCCCCCTGTAAAAAAGGAGGTTTATTTCGCATGCCTTGCTTCCTGTGAAAAGCGCTTCTTGTTTGAATCCGAAGATGGGAATGTTGTAAGATACACAATCTTCTACGCCTGTTTTCCAAAATACGGACTGCCTAGGAGGTAGGGGACCTAAGCTGTCACGGATTCAGGGGATTATTATATATGCCAGCCAATTACCATAACTTGCATCATATAAGTAAATCGATTGAATTGAAAGAAAAATATTATAACGAAAAGAAAGATCGAGTAGGGTAGGCTTCGAAGTCCGTGACATCAACTATCACCATACTCAACGCGTCGGGGCATTCGCCCCTCGGTCCGGCAGGTGATGTTGGCATGGAAGATGTATCAGTCGGACACACTCAACTTCTTTGAGAGTGCTGAATACACGAAACGTTAGGCGAAAGCCGGAGCACGTAACATTACAGCAAAAAGTCATACTTTCTTTTCGCATGTAGAACTCTACGAATTTCAATAAACTCAAGATGTACAACGTAAAACACCAAATAACTATCGACTACTAACATTCTGTAATTCAGCAGTTGTAGTCTTCTGTCATTTGGAATTGGTCCGCTGTAAGGGGAGTATGCTAGAATTGATATCTTTTCATCAAATATATTAAGAAGATTGTGTGCTGCTGGAGGGTTATCAATGGAGACATACTCGATAATATCGGTAATATCTTGCGCAGCGGAAGGCAGGTATTTAATCGTCAGTTTTTTCTCCATTGATACGACTCCTTAGGCTTTTCATAAGATCATCATGATCAATTCTCTCTACTGACGGATCTGCACTTTCTTTCTCAGCAACAGCCAGTTTTTGATACAGTTCAATGACTGCTTGTTGTTTTTCATAAAAAGCATGGCTCATCACAACTAGATCTTCATGACCATTTTTAGTTATGAATACTGGTTCACCCTCAGAGTGGCAGATTTCAGAAATGTAATTGAAGTTATTTCTGAGGTCAGAAATGGGTTTGATGATTGGCAACGAAATCACTCCCAAATGTATTGTGTGATGAGTTTATTTTATCATAATTATGATAACCATGAGACATGAATAATAAACGATTTGAAAGTCCGGATTATTCGCTATGCGCTCCAGTATCTGTTCTCCCCGAACTACAGCTCATTCAAAATAATTCGCAATTCCAGACATCATATTCCGGCGCAATCCTTTGCTGCCAATGAGCTTTCGTAATTCAGGATAAATGAATGAATATGTGCTATACATACACAGGTTCTGTTCCTTATCAGGCGGTCATCCTTTCTCTATACTTGCAGGTGAAGACATCTAGGAACAAACAGACACACCATTCATGAGGGGATGTGGGTTTATGAGATGGATGTATCGCTTGCCGCTAACGTACGGGGTCGTCTTTGCCATGCTGTTTGTCATGTTAGGGGTTCCTCCGCTACAGAACGTGCATGCAGCGGATGAATTTGATGATCTGAGGGAAAAGTGGAAGACCACCTTGACCGGGGGAACGGGCATCAGCGCGAGCGACCCGCACATTGCGGCACGGGTCGTCTCGATCACTGCAGTTGCTCAAGCGCGTTGGGACAGCATGGATACGTCTCCGACGCGGACATACTTGTGGAGCGATATCACGGGCAGCAGTTCCAGCAATGTGACCAGCAACTATGACCGTCTGAGGGAAATGGCGCTGGCTTATGCGGTGAAGGGCTCGGCGCTTGAGAACGATTCAGCCTTGCTGGCCGACCTTGTCGACGCCTTGGACTGGATGTATGCCAATCAGTATAATGCGACCAAAACGGGGGGCAACTGGTGGGATTGGCAGATAGGCGCCCCGTTGCGGCTCAATGACATCGTCGTACTCCTGTACGATCAGTTAAGCGCTTCGCAAATCGCCAATTACATGAACACGGTGAATCACTTCTCGCCGACCGTCCAGATGGACGGCGCCAATCGTGTGTGGAAAGCGACAGTCGTAGGCGTTCGCGGCATTATCGTTAAGGACGGGACGAAGATTGCAGCAGCGCGCAACGGCATGAGCAACGTATTCAACTACGTGACCAGCTCGGACGGATTCTACCTCGACGGATCCTTCATTCAGCACGGCTCCTACTCGTATGCCGGCGGATACGGCGCATCGTTGATTCGAGACATGGCGGCGGTGATCTATCTGCTGGAGAATTCCACATGGGAGGTAACGGACAGCGATCGGGCCAACATCTATAAGTTCATCTACGATTCGTACGAGCCGTTCGTCTACAAGGGCTTGATCATGGACATGACCCGGGGAAGGGACATCTCGCGTAAAATTTACCAGGATCACGTCTATGGCCATCGCGTTATTGAGGCGGTTATCCGCTTGTCCCAGATCGCGCCTTTGTCGGATGCCGACCGGCTCCGCAGTATGGCCAAATACTGGATTCAGGAGGATACCTACAGGAATTTCTTTGAATATGCAACGCTTGACATGGTCACGCTTGGCAAGGCGATTACGGGAAACAGCTCGATAACGCCGCGGGGTGAACTCGTCATGAACAAGCAGTTCCCCAGGATGGATAGAACCGTGCATCTGCGACCTGACTTTGGCTTCGGCATCAGCATGCATTCCAGCACGCGAACGCGTAATTTCGAATCCATCAACAGCGAGAACACCAAGGGCTGGCATACGGCCGACGGGATGACCTATCTGTATAATCAGGATTTGGCGCAGTTCAGCGACGACTTCTGGCCGACGGTGAACTCCTACCGGCTGCCGGGGACGACGGTGCAGCGGGATACGACGGTAAGCGCGGGCAAGAACAGCGACAAGAATTGGGTAGGCGGAGTATCGATGCAAGGCTTGTACGGCGTCACGGGCATGGAGCTTCATCCTTTCGGGAAGACGCTAGAGGCCAAGAAGTCCTGGTTCATGTTCGACGACGAGATCGTTGCTCTGGGGGCGGGGATCGTGTCTTCCGATCTGAAGGCGGTCGAGACGATCGTAGAGAATCGCAAGCTCGGCAGCGCAGGCAACAACGCGTTCACGGTGAATGGCACAGCGAAGCCGACAACGCTTGGCTGGACGGAGACGATGACGAACGTCGATTGGGCGCATCTGGCCGGTCATGTCGCTGGAGCGGACATCGGCTACTATTTTCCCGAGCCGGCCGCACTGACGGGGCTGCGAGAAGCAAGGTCGGGCAACTGGAGCCAGATCAACAACAATGCTGCCTTCAGGGATACGACGACGGTCACGCGTAACTATATGACGCTGTTCTTCGATCATGGCACAGATCCGACGGGCGCGGCCTATGAATACGTCATTCTCCCGAACAAAAGCAGCAGTCAAGTGAGCAGCTACGCAAGTAACCCGGATATTGAAGTACTTGCCAACACATCGGCTGTGCAGTCCGTGAAGGAACGAAATCTCGGTATTGTCGGCGCTGCTTTCTGGACGGATTCGTTAACATGGGTGCAGGACGACGGGGCGGACTATCTATCCAGTAACAAGAAGGCAGCAGTGATGACGAAGACTTCTGCTGGCGAGCTGGAAGTATCGGTGTCCGATCCTACGCAAGCAAATACGGGAACGATCGAGCTCGAAATCAAGCGCAGCGCGATCAGCGCAATCTCTACCGATCCGGGCGTAGTCGTTACTCAATTGGCCCCTACAATCAAGCTGACAGTGGATGTGCAGAATGCGAAAGGCAAGACGTTCACGGCAAAATTCGCGCTGCCGGAAGAAGTGATTGTCGACAATGCAGCTGCTGAGAAGATCGGTTCCTGGACAACGTCTACACATATGAACAATTATTACGGCGATGATTATTACTACCGTGCGACAGGCAACGGGTCGATCAAGCTGCGCTTTAGACCAAATCTTCCCGCTGCGGGCGACTATAAAGTCTATTACCGCATTCCGGATGGCGATTCGAAGCGTGCGACCAACGCGCCGTTCACCGTTTATTACAGCGGAGGTTCCCAGACGTACGCAGTGAACCAGCAAGTATCTCCTGGCGGAAGCTGGGTGCTGCTCGGCACGCACGCGTTCGCGGCCGGCACCTCGGGGTATGTCGAACTTACAAATGCAGGGAATAACGATTATGTTATCGGGGATGCGATCAAATTCGTGGCCGATTGAGGAATGGGGTAACAGCATGAAAGCATTGGTAATAGAAGCGCCGCATCGAGCGGTCGTTCAAGAGGTTCCTTATCCAAGCCCAGGAAGCGGCGAGATTACGATTAGAGTGGAGCGAACAGGGATATGCGGCACAGATATCCACATTTTCGAAGGCTCTTACATCTCGCCTTATCCGCTCATTCCTGGACATGAATTTTCCGGGACCGTGCATGAAGTGGGAGAAGGTGTCGACGGGTTTGCGCCAGGTGACCGGGTCAGCGCCGATCCGAACCTGTTTTGCGGGAGCTGCGAATTCTGCCTGACCAATCGAGGCAATCAGTGCTCCCGGTTCGAGGCGATTGGCGTCACGCTGAACGGCAGCATGGCCGAGTTCGTGAAGGTGTCCGCGCGGAACGCATTGAAGCTTCCCGAGGACATGACATTCGCAGAGGCAGCGTTCATCGAGCCGATGGCTTGCGTCGTCCATGCCATGAACCGGCTGCAGCTTCGGGCCGGAAGTCGGGTGCTGCTGCTTGGCGCAGGCTCTATGGGACAACAGCTTGTGCAAGCGCTGTCCGCCTCGGGCGCCTCGGTTCTTTGCGCGACGGATATATCGGAGCGCAAGCTGAGCATGGCGATGCAGCTCGGTGCAACTCACTCTGTGCTCAGCAGCGAGCTCGATCCGTCCCGGATGAAGAAGATCGCGCCTCACGGTTTCGATGTTGTAGTTGAAGCTACAGGCATACCTGCCGTAATCGAACGAGCCTTCTCATTTATGGGTCCTGCCGCCACCTATCTGCAGTTCGGGGTGACCGATCCGCAGGCGAAGATACCGCTAAGCCCCTTTGAGCTATTCAAGAGGGATTGGACGCTGCTCGGTTCGATGGCGATCAACCATACATTTGTCCCCGCGATGCATTGGCTCGCTGCGGGTCGCATTCAGGTACAACCGCTCATCTCCGATACAATCGGATTGGAGGAGGCTGCGCAGTTCTTGGCCGGCCCCCGCGATCCTGATCAGTACAAGGTGCAAATTCAGCCATAAGGCTTCGGCCGGATAGCAGATTTCACAGAATAGCATGGAACGAATCCTAGTTGTTTTGCTTTTATCTTTCTCGCAAATCGATTGATCTGGTATACTTAGAGAAAGCTCGGACGGCAGAGGGGCGATGGCGATGAACAGATTCATACCGGGTTCTTTAAAATATCGGTTGTTTCTTGCTTTCATGCTGTTTATTTTCGCCCCTTTGACTGCGCTGTCCCTGTACGTTTTCCAGATGATCGAGAACTCGATGCAGGAACAATTGATTGCGAAGAACCAGAAGGAAATCGAAGACATGAACGCTTCGCTCGACGAACTGATGTCCGTCGTGATGAAAGCGTTTATTCTGTTGGAGAAGGATTCCGGAATGGTCCGCCTGTTCAGGTCGCCGGAGGAAGTCCATGCGCTGGATCGGCAGCACCTGCTCGAAGAAAAGATGAATACGATCGACAATACGTTGTTCCTGTATCATTCCCCTCAGGTTCACTATACATTGGCCGATTATCATCGGCACATCTACACCTCTTATTTGCCGCGCGAGCGGCTGGATTATGATCGTTTTGTATCGGATGCACGCTCGAAGATGAGCGCATCCTCCGCTTATCAATGGGTAACCGATGAAACAAACTACGTGCTTTCCGACCATTCGAGCAGCCCTCGGCTGTTATCCTTATTCGCGCAACTTCGCGAACCGAGCGGGGATTCGTATGGCCTTGCCCGCATTAGCATCGACTATACCCTCTGGTTCAACAGCATGAGGGAACGGTCCCATTTGCCCCAAACGTACTATATTCTCGACACAAGCGGAAAGACAATTCTCCAATCCGACGTTAAGCAGCCGATCTCGCCTTATACGGTGGCACGGATGCTGGACGGAGACAGGTCGACAGGAAAGAGCGTCTCCTTCATCGACCCTGAAGCTTCGACCATCGTTACGTTCAGCTATGTGCCTGCCTTGAACTGGTTCATCGCGAATGCCATCTCTCAGGAGGTCCTGTTCCGGGACGTGCAGCGTTTGAAGGAACAAGCACTTACCGTCTTCCTGTTCATTGTGCTGCTGTTCGTGGGCATTACGCTATTCATCTCTTCTTCCATCACAAGACCGCTGCAGACTCTTCGCAACAAGATGCGGGACGTCGTAGACAAGAATCTGAAGGTGAACGTCTCTGAGCGTGGTTACCAAGGTGAAATTCTGGAGCTGACCCGTGCCTTCAACCGGATGATTCTGGACATGAACGGAATGGTGTATAAGCTCAAGCTAGAGCAGGTACAGAAAGAGGCTGTTCGATTTCAGATGCTGCTATCACAGATGAATCCCCATTTTTTGTTCAATACGTTAAACACCGTGAAGTTCATCGCCATGCGCAAACAGGACGACGACATCGTTGAGATCTGTATCTCGCTTGGCAAGCTGCTCGAGACCAGTCTCAACACGGACATCGAATTGATTCATCTAGGTGATGAAATGAAGCTGCTCGAGGCCTATGTTTCTATTCAGAAGTTCAGGTACAACAATCAATTTCGCTTAGAATACGATGTGCCGGACGAGCTGGTCTATTCGCTTGTCCCGAAGCTCTCCCTGCAGCCGCTTGTCGAGAATTCGATCTATCACGGTATTGCGAACCTTGACGGCGATGGAAGGATTGCCATTCGTGTATATGCTGCAAGAGAAAAGCTCCATATCGAGGTCGCGGACAACGGTGTCTCAGCCAAACGGTCTGGCGATTCCCAGCAGATGAGATCACGTACGGGGATCGGATTAACCAACCTGAGGGAACGGCTGTCGATTCTGTTCCGGTCCGAAGGATGGCTCGAGTTGACAACTACGGAGTCAGGTACGGTCGTACGGCTGTGCCTCCCGTTATTGCTGTCTACCCCCTACAAGGAAGGTGTCGAAGATGGCTTGGACCGTACTGCTCGTTGAAGATGAGCTCTTTCTACGCGAGTCGATTAAGGAGATCATCCAGTGGGATGATATGAACATGCGTCTGATCGGGGAAGCCTCGAACGGCGTGGAAGCGCTCACGATCATCGAATCGGAATCGCCTGATCTGGTCATCTCCGACATCATGATGCCGTTTATGGACGGGGTGGAACTCCTGGTGAAGACCCGTTCAGCCGGGATCGGGAGCAAATTTATTATGCTGACCTGCATGAATGAATTCGATTATGTACAGAAGTCGCTTGAATATGGGGCTTCCAGCTACATCTTGAAGCTGTCGATGACCGTGCAGTCCTTGCGTGAGGCATTATGCAAGATACATGACGAGCTTGAGCATGCGATGTCTGACCGCAACTCGGAAGCCATGACGTATTATAGGGCGATATGGGAGGAGATGCGGCATGCCGGAGCCCCCGCCCAGGAACATGCTGGCGGGACCCACCCGTTCAAGGGAGCTCGCGAATCGACGCTTAGGATGATCGTGATTCTGCATGGGCAAGCCTCGTTTTCGATCGAACAATTGCGAGCGCTTCACTTAATAGATTCAAGACATGCTTGTACAACGCAATTGTTTACCGAGTTAGGCATAACGACCGTCTTTCTGTGGTCGATCCGTCCAGTTCAATTCCGGTCTCGCTCCGTCGTTCCGTACGCCATGATCTTCTCGCCTGAGATAAAGGCGAATCAACTGGAACAGGTATGGAGAGGCATGATGAGACAGCTTGGCGAATGCTGGTATACAGGACGCAAGGAGGCAGTCGACTACGCCGACAGCTTCCAGGATGAGCCGAAGCATGCAGTAACCTGGAGTTTGGAGCTGGATCTGATTCGGTTATTCGAGCAGCGAAACATCGACGCTTGCGAGAGGCATCTAGAGAATATGTGGGATCGGATGAGGGAGCAGCGCATGCCCCTGCAAGCGGTCATGGAAACGGGTGGCAGACTGGACGCGACCTTCAGACGGATTGCGGAAAGCGCCGAGTATCGACGGGAGAGCTTGCTTTCATGCGTCAACCATGAGGAGCTCTATAAGCGGCTGTCCGCTTATATGAAATCCGATATGCGGCATTGGATTGATCGGACGATAGATGAGACGGACCACCACGAAATTAACAAGGTCCGCCAGTATATTCAACAGCACTACGGACAGCAGATTACGGTCAAGTCGATGGCAAAGTATGTAGCAATGGATGAGACGTATTTAAGCAACCTGTTCAAGAAGAAGACAGGCGAGACGCTGATTCGTTATCTGCATAAGATCCGATTCGAAAGAGCCGTCCATTATTTGGAGCGAACCAACCTATCGATCAACGATATCGCAGAGAAAGTCGGCTTTATGAATACCAATTATTTCAACCGGATATTCAAGCGACTTACCGGGCTTACGCCAGGTGACTACAGGAAAAATGTCGGACAACGATAGGGGAGTCGGCTTATGGCGAACAAGGTATACAGGCTATGCTTGCTTGCGTTGATTCTATGTTTGCTGGCGGGCTGCGACTCGTCCGGAAAAGATTGGCTCGGCGATACCGTACCGGGGGAGGACCCCGTTGTCCGATTGACGTTCTGGGGCGGCGTACCCGCGGAGGCAGGACCGCAGGAGGTTGTCGACAGGTGGAACGCGATAAATCCGGGCATTCAGGTTGAGTATGTACGCTATGTCAATGATAATTCGGGGAATATGAAGCTGGATACGGCGCTTATGACGGGGCAAAGCATCGATTTGTTCGCCAGTTACACGATCCCGCGTCTAGAGAGTCGCGTTCTGGCGGGTACGGCGCTGGCTCTCAACCAATTCGACGATTACGACATCGATGAGATGATGGGTCCAGAGGCCGAGGAGTGGCAAATCGACGGACGGTATTATGCAATCCCGACGAAGAAGAACCGTCATTTTTTCTGGCTGAATAAGGACCTGCTCGATCAAGCGGGCTTGCCCGTTCCTGTAGATTGGACATGGGAAGATGTTCGCTATTATGCACGTATACTGCAAGATCACGCCGACTGGGGAATGGTACAGACCCTTCGCGAATTTCATTATCCCATGGACGGTTCAATGTCGTTGCTTGGTTACGTCAAGCCGGACGGGAAATCCAATCTCGATCATGCATACATTCGCAGCTATCTGCAGTCGATGTACGAGATGATGCACGAGGATCGGACGACGCCTCAGTATGGCGATCAGATAGCGAACAAGATGCCGGTCGAACCGATCTTTCTGAGCGGGCAAGCCGGTCTGTTCTTCGGCGGTGAATGGATCTTCCGCTTCGCTAATAATACGGAACAGTACCCGCGCAGCTTCAAGATCGCCTTTGCCCCTGAACCGCGAATCGAAGAAGAGCAGACCGGCTACAGCGCGTTAGGAGGTCTGGGGGACGCCATATCGATTCACGCTCGTTCTCCTCATCCAAAGGAGGCTTGGGCGTTCCTGAAATGGTATGCGGATGAAGGGATGCTTCCGACGATCAGCGGAGGCCGCATTCCGGCGAGCCGCGCATTTGACCGGGACCAGGCCCTGAAGCTTCTGCTCGGGGATAGGGAACATCTGTATGACGTCCCTTCGCTGCTGCGCGTTCTCGGCGATGATTATCCTACTTATCAGCTTAAGGTGGATCAGCAGGTGATCGATATCCGTCGGGAAGAATATGAAAAATATCTCATGGGGCTTCAGAGTTTGGACGAGACGATGGAACGGATGGCCATGCGGCACAATCAATTGCTTAGCGAAACTTAAACACAATAATATGTTTCAATGACCCGGCGATGCCGGGTTTTTTTGTGCTCTCCGCCTGCATAATCGGAGTGATATGTTCCATACAAGCATTGGATCTATTCATTATTCGAGAGCGCTCGGCTTGCTATAGTGTAATTGCAAGCAACAATTACATGGAGGGTTGAAAGATGAAGAGACAATCTAAGCTTGGCCTTATCACGCTCGTATTGCTGGTGAACGTACTGTTATTATCCGCATGCACGGGAGGCAATAACGGGGTTGCGCCTACAGCAGTCGGCAATGAGAAGCAAACCGATTCGTCTGCGAACAAGGGGAACGGCGAACCGATCAAGCTGACCTTCTGGGGTGGCGTACCTGCCGAAGCGGGACCGCAGGAGGTCGTTGATAATTGGAACAAGGAGAACCCCGATATTCAGGTCGAGTACGTTCGATATGTGAATGACGACGCCGGCAACTTGAAGCTGGACACCGCTCTCATGACCGGCCAAGGCGTCGATCTCTATGCCAGCTATTTGCTCCCAAGATTGGAGAAGCGGGTGCAGGCCGGCAATGCTGTCGACCTCGCCCAATTCGGGGATTACGACATCGATGACAAGATCGGCCCCGACGCCAAGGCATGGCAGGTGGAGGGAAAATACTATGCGATGCCGACGAAGAAGAACATTTATTTTATGTGGTTGAACAAAGACGCATTGGACGCAGCGGGCTTGCCTGTGCCATATGACTGGACTTGGGAGGATGTTAAGGATTACGCCAAGCAGTTAGGGACAAATGATCGATGGGGTATGGTGCAGACCCTGCGCGAACTAGACTTCATCATGGACGGCTCGATCGCTGCCAAGGGCAACATTCTGCCTGATGGGACGTCGAATCTGGGCGATCCGAACGCACGCCGTTATCTGGAGATTCTGAATGAGATGATGTTTGAAGATAAGACAACGCCGCCGATGGGCGAGCAGATCTCGAATAAAATGCCGATTGAAGCCGATTTCCTTGGCGGCAAGGCTGCCATGTTCTATGCCGGCGAATGGATATTCCGCTTCGCCAACAACATGAAGGACTATCCGCGCGACTTCAAGATCGCATTCGCACCGATTCCTAAGGTGACCACGGAGCAAGGCGACTTCAAGACGATCGGAGGCGTTGGCGACGCCATATCGATCAATGCAAAATCGGAAAATGTCGAAGCGGCTTGGAAGTTCCTGAAGTGGTATGCGGACGGCGGCATGCTTCCTCAGGCTGCGGGCGGACGACTGCCGGCTTCTAAGGATGCGGACGGAGAATTGGCGCTAGAGCTGTTATTGAAAGGTGTAGAGGACACCTACGACCTGGATTCCGTCAAAAAGGTGCTGCTGCGGGACGACCTGGAGAAGTTCACGCTGAACTTGGAGCAGCAAGTGATCGACATGCGGAAGGAAGAATATGAGAAGTATTTCACGCATGCGCAGTCGCTTGACGACACCGTGGCCAATATCGTCAAGCGCCACAACGACTTTATAAAGCAGTCCAAATAATCGATGCTCTGTCGTGTAAGGAGCGGTGCTGCCGCTCCCTCCACGATTAGATAGAAGGGAGTCACCTAGCTTGAGAATCAGTTGGATGAAAAGGCAGCAGCTCGTCGGCTATCTCTTTATTGCGCCTAATATGCTGGGAATCCTCCTCTTTTTCTTCTTGCCTGCTATGTTTTCGCTCGCGGTTACGTTCACGGATTGGCAGTTTACGACCCGCAGCGCCAGCTTCGTTGGCTTTGACAATTTTATCCGGTTGTTTCAGGATCCCGTTTTTTATGACTCGCTGACAAATACGCTTGTGTTCCTGGCTGCCGTTCCGCTCAGTATCTTTCTCGCTTTTATTGTGGCTGTCCTGCTGAACCAGAGCGTCTATCTGAAAAATATGCTGCGCGCCATGTATTTCTTGCCTTACATTACGAGCGGCGTGGCGGTGGCTTTTGTGTGGATGCTGCTGTTTCATGCCAAGGACGGCCCGATCAATGCATTCCTGCGCTCGATTGGCATCGCCAACCCGCCGGGCTGGTTCTCGACGATCGATACGCCGATGTTCGCCTTTGATATGATTTGGGTGTGGTTCCTGCTGGGGTACAACATGATCATTTATCTTGCCGCGCTGCAGGAGATATCGCCTGAGCTGCTGGAGGCGGCGAAGATTGACGGAGCGAAACGCTTGACGACGATACGGCACATCTTGCTGCCGCTTGTGAGTCCGACCACGCTCTTCCTGCTCATTACGGGTTTCATCACAACCGTCAAGGCATTCGGCATCATCGAGGCGATCACGCATGGAGGACCCGGAACAAGCTCGCATGTGCTGTCGCTCTTCGTTTACAAGACAGCGTTCCGCTATTACGAGATGGGATATGCGGCTGCTATATCCTGGATATTGTTTTTGCTGATCATGATCATTACCGTCATTCAATGGGCAGCGCAGAAGAAATGGGTTCACTACTAATGGTCGGAGGAGATTAGGATGGCTACAATGACAACACGGCGCAAGGACAGCTTCAAGAAGCTGCTGCTTACCGGCCTGATGCTCGTCTTCGGCATTGCGATGATCCTTCCTTTCCTGTGGATGATCAGTGCTTCGTTCAAAAGCCCGCAGGAGGTATTCCTATACCCGATTCGCTGGATTCCTGCCGAGATCTTGCTGGATCACCACATCAAGGTATGGACAGGCAGAGAGAGCTTCGCCGTCTATTATTGGAATTCGATTAAAATCAGTCTGATCAGCATGTTTGGCGCCACGCTGCTTGCGGCATTCGCGGCGTATGGCTTCGCCAGGGTCGATTTCCCGGGTCGGGGGCCGATCTTCATTTTCTACTTATCCATGATGATGATACCGCCTCAAATCTTGTTCGTGCCGAAATTTCTTATGTTCGAGTGGCTGGGCATTTACAATACGCATCTTGCCTTAATTCTGCCAGGGATGTTCACGATATTCGGCGTGTTTATGCTTAGACAATTTTTTATTGGTATTCCGATGGACATTTCCGAATCTGCGATGATCGATGGAGCAGGACATTTTCGGATTTTCTTCCAACTGATGCTCCCGCTGGCCAAGCCGGCGCTTGCAACTTTCGCGATTATCGACTTCTCCTGGCATTGGAATGATTATGAGAACGCCTTAGTATTCCTGTTGGATAAGGAGCTGTTCACGATCCCACTAGGGCTTCAGAATTTCATTGACGAACATTATGTCGACTATAACGGGATGATGGCGGCAGCCACGGCGGGCATTATCCCGATGATTGCGGTATTCCTGATCGGTCAGCGATTCATTATTCAAGGCATATCCAGTACAGCGGTCAAAGGATAACAGATTAAAGGAGAGCAAAGAGCCGATGCGTATTGAGCGAATAGAAGTTATACAACTGGAAGCCAGCTTTGCGAAGCTGTTCGGAGGGAGCGATAAGGTGCCGCCATCTCTGCTGTTCCCGGGCGCTTCCTTCGCATCAAGGCCGCGGTTCGGCCAAGCGAGCACATTGGTCAGGATTACGACGGACGACGGATACGTCGGAGTCGGCGAAGCTTGGGGATTGCCAAGTTCTAGCATTCCTGCCGTTATCATCGAGGAAGTATTCGCGCCGATGCTGATCGGTGTGGACCCGTTCGCCACATCCGTGCATTGGGATCGGATGTACGGCACGTTGAACCGAATGGGCAACACGCGGGGCTTTGCCATGGAGGCTATGAGCGCCATCGACATGGCTTGCTGGGATTTGAAGGGACGAATGACGGGAATGCCGATCCATGCGTTGCTTGGCGGACGTCATCGCGAACGAATCGATTGTTATGCAAGTCCTGTGTACTTTTTTGATGAACCGGCAGAATCGGCTGCGAAAGCGTTGGAATACGTAAACGAAGGATTTCGTGCCATCAAGGTGAAAGCAGGCCGATCGATCGAGACGGATCTTAAGCATCTTGCATCCGTGCAGGATGCGGTGGGACCAGATGTCAAGCTGCTCGTCGACATGAATTGCGCTTACGACGTGCGTACGGCAATCACGCTTGCGCGGGAGTTGGAGGCGTTCAATATCCTATGGTTCGAAGAACCAATTCCGCCGGAAGATGCGGAAGGGCTTCTCGCTATCCATCGCGCCATTCGGATTCCGCTCGCCACCGGCGAGAACGAATTCACTCCCCAAGGCTTTCGGGACATGCTGCGGTTAGGCGCCGTCGATATCATCATGCCGAATGTGACACGTGCAGGCGGCTTCACGGGGTTGGACCGTATAGCCAAGCTCGCCGAAGCATTTTCGGTGAAGATCGCGCTCCACGGGGTAGGCTCAGGCATTCAGGTTGCAGCGGCCGTTCAAGCGATGGCAGCGTACGGCAACGCTTATCTCTATGAATATAATCGATTGCTTAATCCGCTCAGAGAAGCGCTGATCGAGCCTTTTCCTACTTTCGCTGACGGTGCGCTGGTTGTACCGGACGGTCCGGGACTCGGCGTAGAGCTCAATAGCTCCACCGTCGATCAATATGCAATTTCGACATCGGTTAAGGAGTGATCAAACAATGAAATATGAAATAGTACGTAGTGATGTGACGGTCGTAGGCGGAGGGTTGGCCGGTGTCTGCGCTGCTGTAGCGGCTGCCAGATTAGGCAAGAAGGTGGCATTGATTCAGAATCGCTCCGTGCTGGGCGGCAATTCCAGCAGCGAGGTCAGGGTATGGGTAGTAGGGGCAACGGGCCATGGTGTGAACCGGTATGCGCGTGAAGGCGGGATCATGGGCGAGATGTTCGTGGAGAATCAATACCGGAACCCGGATGGCAATCCGTATCTATGGGATCTGATTGTGCTGGAGACGGTATACAGCGAACCGAATATCCAGTTGTTTCTAAATACTGACGTTCACGAGGTGGAAGCGGATGGCGATGAGGATGACAGGGTCATTCATGCCGTTACCGGCTGGATGATGGGTTCAGAGCGGAGAATCCGCTTCGAGGGACCGGTCTTCCTCGATTGTACAGGCGACGGCCTTGTCGGGTTTCTGGCTGGAGCCAAATATCGGATTGGGCGCGAATCAAGAGAGGAGTACGGCGAAGATTGGGCCCCGGAAGTCGCGGATGACATCACTCTAGGCAGCACGCTGCTATTCTATACGAAGGACGCCGGCCATCCGGTGAAATATATCCCGCCAAGCTTCGCCAAGGATATTACCCAAACGCCGATCCCGATGAAACGCGTACTGAACAGCGGTGACTCGGGCTGTCATTATTGGTGGATCGAATGGGGCGGAGAGCTGGACACTCTTCATGATAACGAGCGGATTCGCGACGAATTGTGGGCAGTCATCTACGGGATATGGGATTATATCAAGAACTCTGGGAAGTTCGATGCGGATAACATGACGCTGGAGTGGGTCGGCAGCGTTCCAGGTCGAAGGGAATACAGGCGGTTTATCGGCGACTATGTTATGACCAAAAATGATCTCGAAAAACAGACGCAATTTGAGGATAATGTCACGTTCGGAGGCTGGTCGATCGATCTGCATCCGCCTGAGGGCATGTATGCGTCAGGGTATACTTCCATGCATTATCACTCCGACGGGATCTATCACATCCCATTCCGAAGCCTGTACTCCGTCAATGTTCGCAACATGCTGTTCGCAGGACGCAATATTAGCGCATCGCATGTCGCTTTCGGCTCGACGCGCGTCATGGGGACTTGCGCGACGATGGGCGAAGCGGCAGGCACCGCAGCGGCGATATGCGCATCCAAGGAGATTACGCCAAGAACACTATTCAATGAGCATATGCAAGAGCTGCAACAAACCTTGCTGTGGCAGGATGCATCGGTTATCGGCTTGCGCAATACCGCGTCAGATGATCTCTGCCTGCGTGCTGCGGTCACCGCTTCCAGCTATTTGGACCGAATTGCAGTTACGGAAGCAGATGAGCAATTCCGTCTGACAAGCGACGCCGGATTGATCTTGCCTGTCGATTCGGGAATCGGAACGATTCGTCTGCTGCTTGATGCTGAAGAGGACACGACCGTTACGCTTGAGCTATGGGATACCGGTAAATTGGAGAATTATATCCCGGTAAACAGGCAGGCGCATTGCGTTCAAACCGTGCAGGCGGGCGAGAAGCAATGGGTGTCGTTCCAATTGAACTGGAATCCGACAGAAGCGCAAAATGCTTTCTTGATCGTACGCGAGAATGAGAAGGTCAACTTGTACTTATCCCACACCCCGCACACGGGCATATTGTCATTCGTACGCGAGAAGAAGCTGAACGTCGCGCGCGGCATGGAGTCGTTGGATCAGAATCAGCCTGTCGTTCAGTGGAATATGAAACGGGTTGTACGCAAGCCGTTCTGCTTCGAGCTGTCTAACGAGACGAAGGCATTCCATCCATCCAAGGTGATAGACGGGTACAAGCGTCCATACGGGGGACCGCACATGTGGTTGTCGCAAAGCATGCATGACGGCAGCGAGCCATGGCTTGAGCTGCAATGGAGCGAAGCCGTGCCCATTCGGGAAATCCATCTCATCTTTAATGATGATGTGAACGAGGATTTGATCAATCTGCATCATCATCGCACGCCATTTGAGGTCATGCCGGAGCTTGTCCGTGATTACCGGATCGAACGGCTCGAAGACGGTCAATGGTTGACCTTGTTCGAAGAGCGTAACAACCGTCAGCGTAAACGGGTGCATGCCTTGGACAAGGCAGTTGCCGCAGATCGCATACGCCTCGTGATTACCGCTACGAACGGCAGCAGCCATGCGGAGGTAGTCGAAATTCGAGTGAGATAGCGGTCAAGCAATATGGAGGGAGATGCATGAGAGTATGGAGATTAGTCTGAAAGGCAAGCTGGCGCTCATAACAGGCTCAAGCGGGGGAATTGGAAGAGCGATAGCCGAGTTGCTGGCGTCAGCCGGCGCGAAGGTGGCGGTGCATTATCTGAACAACGGAGAAGCAGCTGAACATGTCGTCCGCGGAATTGTGAGCAACGGGGGAGACGCAGCGCGGTTCGGAGCAGATTTGTCCAACACCGCCGAAATAGAACGTCTGGTAAATGAAGTTGAGAATGTATTTAAACAGCCGATCGATATACTCGTCAATAACGCTGGTCACTTAATTGAACGCAGATTAAACGAGAACATGACGGAACAGCTGTATGATGCGGTGATGGATGTCAATTTCAAGAGCACCGTGTTCGCTTGCAAGCATGTCATTCCGGGGATGAAACGAATCGGCGGAGGCGTCATCATCAACATGGCTTCTGTTGCCGTCCTTAACGGAGGGGGAAGCGGCGCGCAGATCTATGCCGCGAGCAAGTCGGCCATTCAGACGTATTCAAAAGGACTTGCGACCGAGCTGGCATCAAGCGGCATTCGCGTGAACGTGCTGGCGCCCGGATTTATCGGCCAGACTGCATTCCACGATACCTTCACGCCTCCTGCAGCCAGAAATAAGGCAGTTGAGCATATCCCGCTTGGCAGAGAAGGCACGCCGGAGGATGTTGCGGGCAGCGCCTTGTTCTTGGCGTCCGAGCTGGCCCGTTATATCACGGGGCATACCATTCATATCAATGGTGGAATGTATATGAGTTGAACTACGTTTGACGAATAAGAATGAAGGTGGAGTCGAATAGTTCCTGTCCTTAATGAGGATGGGAGCTATTTTAGATTGGGGAGGAGAGCTAAGATGCGGATTGGTGCTATTGAAGCCGGAGGGACAAAATTTATTTGTGGCATCGGTAATGAACAAGGGATAATTGAAGATAAAATAAGTTTTCCGACAAGCGAACCGGAAAGAACGCTTGAGCAAGTCATTTCCTATTTTGAACACAATAATGTGGATAGTATCGGAATCGGATCCTTCGGGCCGATCGATATCCATCCATCCAGCTCTTACTATGGATGTGTAACGACAACTCCGAAGCCGGGTTGGGCGAACTTTCCGTTCCTGAAGAGCTTGAAGCAAGTGTTCGACGTACCGTTTGGATGGGACACGGATGTCAACGCCGCCGCGCTTGGAGAATCCATGTGGGGTTCTGCTAGGGGCTTGGACAGTTGCATCTATTATACGATAGGTACTGGAATCGGCGTAGGTGTGTTCGCAGAAGGCAGGCTGGTTCACGGTCTTGTGCATCCGGAAGGAGGGCATCTATTAACAAGGCGCCATCCGGAAGATCGATTTGAAGGGAACTGTCCGTATCATGGGGATTGCCTGGAAGGCATGGCCGCCGGTCCGGCGATCGAGAAGCGCTGGAATAGGAAAGGCTGTGATATACCTGCCGACCATTTGGCATGGTCAATGGAAGCTTATTATATCGGACAATCGGTGACAGCTTCCATTCTGATGTTGTCCCCAAAGAAAATCATTTTAGGCGGCGGCGTCATGCATCAGAAGCAGCTTTACCCATTGATCCGAAAAGAGGTTCAAAGCAATTTGAATGGCTATGTTAGTGCCAAGTCCATTGTAGATAACATCGATGATTATATCGTTCCTCCCGCATTAGGAGACAATGCCGGTTTATGCGGAGCGCTGGCGCTTGGATTGCAGACGATGGAAGGGAGTGGAAGATAGAAAGCGTTGATTGAGACCAATGCTGTTTCCAAGTCTGATATTTTTGTGGTAAACTTCACCTTATCAAGTGCTCCTCTATTTGGGAAATGTTGTCTTCGCAAACACCATTCTACCAACGGTCGGGCACTTTATTATTCTTCTTCGCCCTTGATCTTTTATCTTGAATCTTGAGGTGAACTATCTTTCGTGAAGCATCTAATTTTAATAATGATTTGTGTGATACTTTTACTCATTTCCGTATATAGTGGATTGTTTATTGCAGTGGTATTCTTCTTTCCTGTGATTGCTGGACTTATTTATCAGCTGTTAAAAATGAAATGACAAGAGCCCGGAGATGTGGCAACTCACGAACAAGATCCGACAATATATTTGGACAAGTATCGGCTGAATTCGCTTGAAGGGGAGCTTACGAGGGTAAACTATGTAAGAATTAACAATACGAACCTGAGCCCCGAAGAAACGGCAAGGCGAATTGGAAGTCATTTCGGTTGGGGGCAGGGCAGTTCACTCTAACATAGGATGACGGAGGCAAGGAGATGTCCAGAACGGTAGGAGCAATTAGCGGTATTAATCGTTATCCTGTTAAATCATTCGGCGGGGAACGATTGGAGTTCTGTGAAATTGAGACATATGGGATGAAGGGCGATCGGTTCGGAGCGTTCTATGACGAGACCAAGTCAGGCTGGTCGCGGTTCATTACGGCTCGGAATATTCCTAGTATGCTGACCTATCAGGCAGCCTTTGTCGATGGTGGCATTCGAGTAAAGGCTGCGGATGGACGCAGCTTTGGCTGGGACGAGGAGCTGCTGGATGAAATTCAGAGCAAGACGTCAACGACGATTACGATGTCTCGGCTGCGAGAGCCCCATCCCGAGAATCCGGACTTGATGTCAGTTGATGGCGACAGCATACTGCTTATTACCGATGCAAGCTTGAAGAAGCTTGAAGCCATGTGCGGGCAGGAGCTGGACGATCGCAGGTTTCGCGGCAATTTTATAGTCGCTCTGCAAGATGAGGCGCTCCATGAAGGGGATTGGATCGGCAGCCAGCTTGCGATTGGGGACGTCGTGCTTCAGGTAGACGGATACTGCGAGCGCTGCAGCCTGGTCATGATCGACCCGGAGACGCTTCAGATGAACAAGCGGGTGCTGCAGAAGGTGAAGGAAGAGATGGATCTGAACTTCGGGGTGTACGCTTCGGTCGTGAGGACGGGGCGCATTGGGCTCGGCGACGAGGTTAGACTGGTGTAGGTATCGTAATCGCGATTAACAAATCATTTTTCAAAAAAAGGAGGTTTACCTCCTCGCATATATTTGTTAAGATAATTCCAACAATGAATCAAATGCGACGACGAGACGAGTAGGTAAATGAATTCTTTCGCAGAGAGCCCCGGCAGCTGAGAAGGGGCAAAGAAGACGTTACTGAAGAAAGACTCTGAGCAGCGCGCCGGAACCCGTTCGGGAGATGGTGCGACAGGAGCTCCTGTTACAGAGCTAGAGTATAAGCATGGGTAGTTCATGCCGTACTCGAAGAGGCGGGCATGGCGACATGTCAGCGAATCAAGGGTGGTACCACGAGGATATCGAATCTCGTCCCTGAGGCTGAAGAAGTCTTGGGGGTGGGATTTTTTTTGTTTCGGTCGCAAAGCTAACAGAGGTCACATGTAATGTATCATTAATAGGATGAAGATCAGGAGGAGATTATAAATGGCAGAGCTGTTGAAAGTAGGTATTGTTGGCGGTACGGGTATGGTTGGACAACGGTTTGTTCAACTGCTGGATGGACATCCATGGTTTGAAGTCACGGCAATCGCCGCGAGCGCGAGCTCCGCAGGCAAAACATACGAGCAATCCGTGCAAGGCAGATGGAAGCTGGAGACGCCGATTCCGGACGCTGTGAAGTCTATTGTCGTGCAAGACGCGTCCAAGGTTGAAGAGGTAGCGGCTGGCGTTGATTTCATCTTCTGCGCGGTGGATATGAAGAAGGATGAGATCAAGGCGCTTGAGGAAGCATATGCGAAGACAGGAACGCCTGTAGTATCCAATAACTCTGCTCATCGCTGGACGGCTGATGTGCCTATGGTTATTCCAGAGATCAATCCAGGGCATCTGGAGGTTATCGAAGCGCAAAAAAAACGTCTCGGCACCTCCACTGGCTTTATCGCCGTCAAGCCGAACTGCTCGATCCAAAGCTATGTGCCTATGCTGAATGCGCTGAAGGAATTTGGTCCGAAGACGGTAGTCGCATCAACGTACCAAGCCATCTCGGGAGCGGGCAAAAACTTCACCGACTGGCCGGAAATGCTCGACAACGTTATTCCGTATATCGGCGGGGAAGAGGAGAAAAGCGAGCAGGAGCCGCTCCGCATCTGGGGCAGCGTAGAAGGCGGTCAGATCGTCAAAGCAAGCGAGCCGCACATTACAACGCAATGTATCCGTGTACCTGTAACGGACGGCCATCTGGCGACGGTATTCGTATCGTTCGAGAACAAGCCATCCAAAGAGGAGATTCTGGAGCGTTGGAGCAGCTTCAAGGGCCGTCCGCAGGAGCTGGAGTTGCCTAGCGCACCGAAGCAGTTCATTACGTACTTTGAGGAAGAGAATCGTCCACAGACGAACCTGGACCGTGGCGTCGAGAACGGGATGGGCGTGTCCGCAGGACGTCTCCGTGAAGATTCCCTGTACGACTACAAATTTGTAGGATTGTCGCACAATACCCTTCGCGGCGCTGCAGGAGGCGCAGTGCTGATCGCTGAGCTGCTGAAAGCGGAAGGCTACATTGTGGCGAAGGCTTAATATTGAACCAACAGGAGGCTGCCCGACATGGGCGGCCTTTTTTACGTGCGACGGGCAGTCGTATCACTAGCGCTTATGCGCTATGAGTGATCAATTACAGGCGGCGGTAACGATACCTAAAGTAAAAACGAGCCGAGAGCCTGGAACGAAAACTTTTCTCGAAGGTGTAAGTCCTTCCTCAAGAGTTCTGGTACAGCTTGAGAAGCCTAATCTAGGGCAGGAATCGCGAGGTACTTGTCTGAAGGAGATGCGGATAGTCGAGAGACCCGTAGGCGGATGAGCAGACCCAAATGCGAAAGCGTGAAGCACGCAGCGGCGGGGTAAGTCGGCGACTGTGCGTAAATAACGGGAAGCCTGCTACACGGCAAACTGTTGCCCCAAGAGCCAGACGAGCAACAGTGACTTATCATGTGAAGGTGCTGGGTATGTTCAGAAGGAAGATAGGATGACCCCGTGAGGTTCTCTGTCCTCCCTGCAAAGGATGGGTATCTATAAGGCTTCGCCGAAGTGATACTCATGTCAGAGAATTCAGACGTTCTCATAGTACGGAAGTAGGCAGGCGACCAAACGTCTGCTGAACGGAAGGGGAACGACCTCGTGAACGAACACTTGAATGTAGCGTCGAACAACCGTAACGATACTGCGGTAAGAACGAACGGAATGGGCGCAATGAAAGGTGGGAGATAGACATGAATCAAGAGTTGAAGCTAAAGTGGCACAGCATCTACGGGCAGATTTTGTTCGAGAGGCGACTTTATGAAGCGTGGGAACAAGTCAAGGCAAATAAAGGAGCCGGAGGCATCGACGGAGTAACACTGGAAACGTACGGGAGGAAACTGGAGGACAATCTTGCCAGTCTCCTGAACAAGCTGAGGGCGAAGGAGTATGTCCCATCTCCCGTGCGCAGACGGTATATACCCAAGAAGAACGGGAAATTGCGACCGCTAGGTATACCCAATATCGAAGATCGGATCGTACAGCAAGCCATTGTCAACGTTCTTCAACCAAAGTGTGAAGAACTCATCTTCCATCGTTGGTCATGCGGATACCGACCCAACTATGGGGCGAAACGGGTAGCACAGATCATCCTATGGAACGTCGAGACAGATCACAATTACATTTACGACTGCGATATCAAGGGCTTTTTCGATAACATTTCGCACAAGAGTCTTATGCGAGTGCTTACGAAATATATAGCGGATGGAACAGTGTTAGACATGATCTGGAAATGGCTGAAGGCAGGGTACATGGAAGAAGGAAAATACCACGAGGTAGACTCTGGCACCCCCCAGGGCGGATTATGCAAAGCTTTGCATAATCCGCCTTATGAGAAGTAAAGTATTATGCAAAGTAAACAGTACGAACCTAGGATAGATCAGGGGTTGACCGCAATTTTACTTTGCATAATACCGGGTCAAGCTAAAGGCTGGTCAGCCACTCGATGAGGCCCTCGTCTTGGTTCCATTGGGGAAGCCCCTCCACCACCATGTTGGGATAGGCCTGCTCCAACGCCTTTCTTTTTAACTCTGTATCTGCCCGTGCGTACACTTCCGTTGTCGCAATATCAACATGTCCGAGCAAGTCTCGAATGTAAATTAGATTTACCCCGGCCTGTAATAAATGCATCGCTTTAGTATGTCTCAGTACATGTGGAGTCACCTTATCTGGAATGGCGGAAGAGACTGCACGAGCACGAGCAACATATTTATCCAAGATAAAGGCGACACCTTCCCGCGTCATCTTGCTATGTTGGCGGTTACAGAAAAGCGGCCGGTCTTGCTCGCCATTGTGTAGCAAGCGGTTCTCGACCATATACTGCCGGAGTATAGCCTCCGTGTTTGACATAATAGGGACATGTCTTGTCTTTCGTCCTTTGCCAGTCAGACTTAGAACTGGTGGCGGGTCTAAGCGAACGTCTCGGACACGAAGATCAACCAATTCCTGTACCCGTGCTCCCGTATCGTACAAAACGGATAGCAGCGTCGCATCTCTGCGGCCTCCGGGCGTTTCCAGATCGGGCTGCGCCAGTATGAGTTGCAACGAATCGGGGGTAAGATGTTTCACCGTCGGCTTTGGTGTCTTTTTCATTGGAATGGCTAGGATCTTCTGGTAGATGACTAAACCGACAGGATGTTCCGTCTGTACATAGCGAAAAAACGCATGGATGCAAGCCAGACGTTGGTTCCGCGTAGAAATGCCGTTGTTTCTTTCCTCTTCGAGCCACTTTAGAAAGGCGAGAACAAGTGCCTCATCTACTTGCGCCAAGGTAAGCCGTTCAATCAAGAGCCCGTTCTGTTTGCAGTACGTGAGGAACAACTTAAACGTATCGCGGTAGGAAGAGATCGTATTAGGACTCATATTCCGCTGTCCCGGAAGATAAGCAGATAAATAGCGGGATAACACCTTGGCAAAGTCAGTCGGCTTCAAGATCATCGCCTCCCTTAGCGGGGATCACGTGGCCGAAAGCATGTTCCACCTTTGTCGTAATATCCGGGTAAAGCTCCGCGGTTAGTCTCAAGTATTGGGATGTATCGCTAAACGAATGGTGTCCTAAGTACGTTTTAAGGACTGGCAAATAAGCGGTTAGGTCTTTTCCTTCCAGAACCCAGCGACGCAGGCAGTGGACGGCAAACGTATGGCGGAAGTCGTGGATGCGTGGTCCCTTTCCCCACCCTCCGTGGGAAATTCGAGCCTTCCATAGGAATTTTCGAAAGTTCTTGTACACATTGTTGTGAGTGACTGCTTGTCCGTTCGGGTTCGGGAAAAAATAGACGTCCGCACCCGAAAACATATGAACCTGCTTCACATAGGTATGGCATCGCTGAAGAAGCTCATGAGAAAGGGGGACGAGCCTGTCTTTATCGAACTTCCCATCCAGAATGGTTAGCACACCGTTTTCCAAGTCCACATCCCGCATTTTAAGATGAAGGGCCTCTGAAATCCGCAGACCGCATCCGTAAAGCATACGAAATAAGAGTGGCATAATCCATTGTCTGTTGGGAACCTCGGGACGGTAATAACAAGCATCAGCTTGCCTAAAAATCGCCGCGAGTTCCTCATTGCTGAATATATATGGGATGTATCGTGGTTCCTTTGGCAAGGTGTTTTTGGGCAGTATGTAAGCTTGGATGCCAAGCCGACTCATATACAACGCTAACTGCCGGACCACCACGACTCTGTTACGGAGGGTTGCCTGGGCTTCATTTGGCCTCTTCTGGTTCCAGGCTTGAACGAGTTCTTTAGAGAGTACAGACTCGGTGTAGCCATATTCCAAACAAAATTGATCAAATTTGTACAGTGACCGGGCGCTACTGTCGTATTTGTAGCCGAGCGACTGTTTTTGGCAGATCACTTCCCGGATGTAGGTTTGGAATGGACTACTGTAGATGTATTCAGGCATGGGGGAGTACCCCCTCAGGGTTCAAGGCACACTCGCGTAGCATCTCTACATCAACTTTCAGATAAACGGCTGTCGAGTCCGAACTCACATGCCCCAATATGTCGGAGATGACAGACAAAGGAGTATTCTCTTGAAGAAGCCGGCTAGCCAGCGTATGCCGTAAAGAATGCATTCCTCTTTTCTTCTGGGGACTCATTGGGATCTTGGCTAGCTTCATGTATTTCTCAATGATCCGGTGTAGATGGTGCTCGTCTGCGAAAGGCTCAAGCGGTGCAAGATGCCGCAAAAATACAAAGGGAGAATCCACTTTCGGACGCCCGTGTTTGAGGTAGTCAATAATCGCCCAACCGACGTCCGGTAAAAGCGGCAAATGTAGCTCTCTCGAAGTCTTCGACTGCATAAGCGTGATACGATTCTCTTGCCATTTCAGATTCTCCAGCTTCAATCGTTTAAGGTCTATGGATCTTAGCCCCAGACGAGCAACGATGAGAATCATAGCATAATCCCGTTTTCCGGCTGGGTTGCCTCTGTCAATTGCCTCAAGCAGTTTCGTCACATTCTCTGGTGACCAGACGGAAGGAATACGGCTTTGCTTTCTCGCATTTATGGACGGGATGACTGCAGTCAGATCCAGCGGATGAAGCTGGTTGTTGTGAAGGAAACGAAGAAAAGAACGAAGCGCGCAAAGTTGTTGCTCGACCATCTTGTAACTGTATCCGAGTAAGGTGTTGATGTAGTCGTTCAAGCTGGCAGCGGAGATAGCCGCACAGTCTGAAATCCCCTTAGATTCCAAGAAGCTCAAAAATTTTTCAGTGGCCTTCCTGTAATGTTGCTGTGTTGCTCTTGAATAGTCCTTCCTTTCGCAGTGCATGCAGTAGCGTTGGAGCATTTCTTCGTACGCCATACTTTGTAATAACTTTTTCTGCTTGTAATATCGGCGTAGAATGCAGCCATGCAGTTGGTAATCTCCAGGCATTCTAACTACCCGGAAGACATTGATGATGGACTGTGTAAGGTTCCCGGCTTTCTCGAGTTCGAAATAATTGTACTCCCGTTCGAGAAAGCGAAGTCCGGCCTCCTCGGAAAAGTGATGAATGCTTTCCGACTCCAAATAGCTGGCAATTCGTCGCCACATCGATCTGTAATACTTGATCGTCTGCTCGTTGTAATGCAGACGGTACAGTTCTTTCTCGAGACAGGTCGTTAACTCTCGAAAAGGTAGGATTTCCATGATGATACCCCCGAAATGTGTAGTGAGAAGGTTCTTCTCCTACTAAACATTTCGGATATTATGCAAAGTAATCTGGAACAAATCCCTTTTCTACCAGAGGCTTGTGGGGTTTACTTTGCATAACGAGTTACTTCTCATAAGGGGGCGTGATATCGCCGCTACTTGCCAACCTGTATCTAAACGAGCTCGATTGGGAGCTAGAGGAGCATGGCATCCGATTCGTGCGCTATGCAGATGACTTCTTGCTTTTTGCCAAAACAGAAGAGGAGATCAAGAGAGCCGCGGAAATTACCCAAACGAAGCTACAAGAGCTAGGGCTCGAAGTAGCCATAGAGAAAACGAAAACGGTAAATTTCAATGACGACGATTTTGATTTTCTGGGCTTTACATTCCAGCATTGGCGGGAACGCAAGAAAGATGGAAAGCGCTACTTCATAGCCAAGCCGAAGGACAGCACGTGGAAGGACTTCAAACAGAAGATCAAAGCCAAAACGAAGAAGACGCTGACCCTCAACAAAAAGGAGTGGTTGGAGAGAGTAAATCCCGTCATACGTGGGAAGGTGAATTACTTTCTGAACTTGTTCAAAGCGATGGAGGAAAACAGAAGGTACGGGCAAGAAAGCCGCTGCTTCGTAAATGCATGTCGTAATAACCTACTAGACGTGGATGGGTATATAAGGAAGAGGCTACGAGTCGCCATGATACACAAACATCCAAGTCAAAGGAAGGGACATGCGATGAAAACGAAGTGGAACAACGAGTTCTTTGCTCGTATTGGACTCATTCCTGCGCACTGGCTGTACCTCCATGAGCAATATGGCTACTCCCTTGACGATTACCTAGATTACATGAAGACGCGTCAGGCAGCAAAACAACAACGTAAAGTGCAAAAAGCAAAAGAACGCGGCGAGGAGTATTACACTCCCGAGCGCGTTCGTAAAATGCAATATGCCCAGCGACTAGCAACTTATTGATCACATGTTGAAACACGTTGGTGAGCCGTATGCCTTAGTAGGGCACGTACGGTTCGATAAGGGGGAAGCCATGAGAGTGGTTTCCCTACTTTATTATTTTTGAAGAAGCATCAGTTAGCCGTTGTGAAAAGATAAACAATCCCTGCAAGCAGCAGTAGACCAATCCCGGCGCTCGCAGGCCAAAGTCTGCGGAGAATATAGCTCGCACACAGAAACGCCAGTGAGCAGCATATGCCATAAAAGCCGGCAATGAGACCTAATATCCATTGCGATTGAAACATAATGATGAAAGGAGCATAGCCTCCAGCCATATAGATCAGAATGGAGATAAACGTTTTGCCTGGGCCGGCTTTTAATTTACACAAAATGGCATCCACTGTCATGGAAAAAAGTATGGCATAAACAAAAATCAACAACCAAACGGGGGTGTACAGACCGATCCCCCGCATCTCCTCATAATCCCGCCCGCTCACAATGAAAATAAAACCCCAATACACCAACCCTGCAGCCGCTATTTTGGATACTGCATACGCAGCAGCACGGGCCCATGTGGCGTTTGTCATATGCTTGCCTCCCCAGCTTCTTTTCCCTATTGTAACCCCATGTCACGGGTAAACCGTAGTCCTAACTTTTGTAGAACCTGCTGTGTCATCCTGTTATCATGGAATTGACAGAAAATACCTCCTTTAGTATGCTACCGATAAGTGATAAAGCCCGCGTGTCAGCATCAGGAATAATAACTGGGCTTGTTGACAAGATAAGCATAACATAATTAAATTTGTTCATTCATTGGAGGCATACGATGGAAAATAATAAATGTGACCTGATACATCCTAACGGTGTGAAAGAAAAGAAGATGGAAGAAAGGGATGGCGTCACCATCAAATATCATGCAAATGGGACATCCATTTGGTCAAAGGGGAAGATGGCCGAAGGCAATCCCGACGGATACTGGGAGTGGTATCGGCAGGATGGAACGATCAAGCGCTCCGGATTTTTCGACAAGGGTGAGCCAGTAGGGGAATGGATTACTTACGATGATAAGGGCCAGAAATATAAGTCATCCAATCGTGGCAATGGGAGCAGCAAAAAATAGAATGTGAGGGCGTTAATGATGGGAGCATGGGGATCCGGAAATCTCGAAAATGATACTGTACTGGATTGGGTAGCAGAGTTATTGGAAATCAAAGATTTGAATAGGATATCCGAAGCTATTGAAATGGTACTCGATGAAGATGATATAGATGCTGACACGGCTTCCATTGGTATTGGGGCAATTGAAATTCTGGCAGCATTGCAAGGCAACACCGGGAAAGAAAAATATGAAGATGAGCTTGAAGTATGGATCAGTGAACATAAAGGGTTTGGCCACCAATTACTAGATTCTGCTAGATTGGCCTTAAAAAAGATTCTGGCAGACTCAGAGCTTAAAGAACTATGGGAGGAATCTGATCATTATGAGGATTGGATTCGTGCGATTAAGGAATTGGAAGGTAGAGTATCGTAAGAAAATCAAATGATAGGATGATGACAAGTAAGAATTAAAGGAAGTGTATGGAGTTGTCGAATCTACCAAATTCATTACACGATACAAGTCGCGATAATCTTCGGGCTGACTGCGAAAAATGTTTTGGATTGTGCTGTGTTGCATTGAACTTCTCAGTTTCGGAAGGTTTCCCCATCGACAAGGAGGCCGGCCGACCCTGCCTCAACCTGCAGCCAGACTTTCGCTGTCGTGTCCACGAAAGTCTCAGCAAACGTGGCCTTAAAGGATGTATAGCTTTTGACTGCTTTGGCGCGGGACAAAAGGTTTCCCAAATCAGCTTCGGCGGACAAGACTGGGGGACAGCCCCTGAATTCGCGAAGCAGATGTTCAAAGTATTCATAATCATGATGCAGCTTCACGAAATGCTCTGGTATCTGGCAGAAGCGCTCACGTTACATCAGGCCCAGTCTATCCATAATGAGCTTCAATTCATGCTTGAAGAAACCCAACAACTCACATACCTCAGCCCTGACTCTCTCATGAAACTAGACATGGCAGAACATCGAGCTTCCGTGAACACTCTACTCATAAAGACCAGTGAGCTTGTTCGATCTGAGGCTCGGAGCAGACTCAAGGCCCGTTCGGGACACACGGCTCGGTCTAAGCTTCAGAAGACCATTGGTCGTGGCGCAGACCTTATTGGTGCCGACCTCAGAAGATTGGACCTCAGAGGAACTAACTTGAGAGGAGCATATCTTATTGCTGCTGACCTTAGAGGAAACAACCTTAGTGGAACTGATTTCATCGGGGCAGATTTCCGGGATGCTGACATTAGAGGCGCTGACCTTTCCAAAAGTATCTTTCTTACCCAAGCTCAATTAAATGCTGCAAAGGGAGACGCTCACACAAAATTGCCGCCACTGCTTATACATCCAACACATTGGTATGTAAGCTAATGAAAAATATGTAGTCTAACTTCGATGGGGTTGCCGTGTGGCACTCCCTCACTCTCCCAACGGTCAAGATTCTATTCGTAAAAACATTACATAGCAATGATATCTAAAAGTAGGTGTTGTAAGTGTTTAGGTTATTTAAGAAGAAAGAAGTGTCTTTTGAATCTCAGCTAAGTAAGCTCGCGGAGTGCGGGATTAGGTTAAAGCATGGAATTGATCCGACGCTTTTGCTGGAACAACATTCCGAACAAGAATTTGTAGAAGATCCCTATCAACTATTGCTTATTACTATGGGTGGAGAAGTCTATATAAATAATCAATTCTATCATGTATCCGATGATGTTTGGCATTTAGATACTGAATGTATTGAAGATCATGGAGACTATATTAGAATTATTGAAAGATTAAAGAATTTGACTGGCATTGACATAGAGGACCTCACCGACTATGTAGATATTGAAGCTAATGAAGCGTGGGTCTCATTTATTTATGAAGGAACAAAGATAAGATGGGATTTAAATGTAGACGCGGATTGGCTAGATCCGATTATTATGTATCATTTCCAAGAGCTTATAAAAAACAGGAAGGAACGTAGAATAACTGTAGCGTCACTAGGCCAAGATTGTCTAATTACGTATTTGAAGGAGAGCCAACTAAAAGATATTAACAAACTTGTGAAAATTAAATTCGAATGAGCCATGAAAGTCTAACGGCATTATAGTGGATGCAAATTTTTTTTAGGAGTTTATTATGAAGATAAAAAGTAAGTACATTATAATTATTTTGACCATATGCCTCGGGATAATGAGTTTATTGCTGGTGGAATCGCAACGACAAAAAAAGGGGCTCCAGGATGCAATTGATAGAGCATATGTCATGCAATTAAATAATGTTCTGGGAAGCTTTAGTATGATAGTGAATGATTATACTTATAGGTCTATGATTTCAGACGTTTCTAAAGCAGCAACAAATTCGGAACTAACTTCATATAAGGGAATTAATGACGAGCTGGATATTAGCATATACAATTTATTTATTGCATTGAGAGAAGATAAATCAACCTGAATTACGAAAGCTCATAAAATCAATCACTGTCGATCGCACACTTAGGAAATATCAACCAGTTTTGGGGTGACGAAAATATTAAAATTGGTTTTGGATGCAAAAAACAGTTACAAAATCCCCCTCCCCACATGAAGGGGCAATGGGATTTCCAAGACTAATTTTGGGATTATTGTTCATTCCAATAAAATACTTTTTCGTTCCATGCTAAGCCATGCCCATCGATTGGGGAAGGATTCAGCCATTTTCAATTTGAGAATACGACCACTTTGAACTAGCACGCCAGCACAATGGATAAACTCCCGACGAAACCGCTGGATGGTAAACGAACGATGAATCGGGTCGCAACAATGCAGCTTGAATCGCTCGAACAAATTGTATGCCAGCAGCTTTAGTAACAGATCAATCTCATTGGCAGCAAAGGATTGCGTCGGAATACGATGGATGGCAAACCCGTTTTTGCCTTCCTTAATGTAGTTCTCCATGCAGCAGCGTCGGTTATAGAATCGCCATATATCGATGGCTTTCCAGTCTTCTGTTGTGACCATCGCTTCATACTGCCAGAATGTGTCCAGTTTTAGTAATGGATGATCATCTTCGTAAGTTTGCATCTTTCGAATGACAGCCACACGACGAGTCTTCTCCCACGTGCTGGCTTTGTAGCAAAGTACGATTCCCTCGATGATCCAATCTTCATCGACGAATCGTGTCCAATGTTTGCACTCCTCCACTTGCTGGGCGAGGCGTTTTGTCCATTTTAATTTGCCAACATAGCCGATTTGGCGAGATTCCCAAAAGTCGTAGAATTCTTCTCCGCCGAACCCTTTATCGAATCGAATGTAGCGGACCTTCCTTGAACCCAGAAGGTCGAGGGTCCCCTTCACAAAAGGAAGAACATCGGTCGAACTGCCGGTGTTTCCGGAACGGAGTGCGGCGTTCACTAGCATTTTGGTCTGACCTTCGTATACCAGCAAGGGATGGTAGCTTTTGCGTCCACGCTTGTGGCTATTAACGCCAACCGCCGCCCCCTGTTGATTGCCGTACACGGTCTCCACCGTGGAATCCAGATCGAGAATAAGGGAGTCGGGTAGTACCGGTGAAAGGATATCTACATTCAGCTTTCGAAGCGCTGGAGCAAGCTCGTCATGTGCCGCGCCAAGTCGAAGCAACTCCTTGTTTAGCAAGGAGTGGTGAGGCAATCGCCCGCCAAGGGCATGCTTTACTAAGGCGTCAGCCTGAAGCGTGTTAAAATGAAAGAGCCTTTCGCAGCCCAGGAGCCAGCCAATGATTAGATATTGAATGATGTGATGAGTGGGGAAAATGGCGTTAGCCGCTTTGGCCAAGCCAAGCGTCTTTAACACTTGCTTCAAACGGATCGTTTCAAGGAATGCAAGTATGGCCTTAGCACCTGCAAAATTTGTAGCATTTCTCATAGAAAATTCCGTTTTCAAAGTAGCGATTTTTGTGGTAGACTTCACCTTAAAGGTGCTCCTCTCTTTGGGTGATGTTGTTCCGACAAACACCATTCTACCAAAGATTAGGGCACTTTTTTATATTTTTATGAGGCTTTACTTTCGTAATTCAGGATCAAAAGAAAAGGTATTAGCAAGAATAGATGAATTGCGTGATATCTTTTTTTTGCTAGTGCAAGAACCAGCAAGTAAAGAAGCCACAAATAAATTATTGATAATAGTTGATGAGACTTTTTTTAATGTCCCGGATTAATTAAATTATTGAAATTTAACTATTGAGAAATAAAGGGAGTGTGTCTGATGAGCGAAGCCTTTTCATTTTTGCGAATTGGGTATGTATACGTTCCGACAACTCGTCTTGACGAGTCCATTGCTTGGTATACCGAAAACTTGGATTTCAAACTCATGAATAAATTTGAGGATCGCGGATCATTAATTGCGGTATTGCATCATCCACATCAGAACGCAATAGCCTTGCTGCTTATTGAAACAAGGGATAAGCAGTCCTTGGAGATCATTAGAAATGGGAAACCATATCCGATCATGGCCATTAATTGCCCAGATATTGAATATACACACAAACGGCTGAAGGATAAAGGGATACCGGTTGAAGAGCTAAATACCATGGGAGCTGGAGAAGCGAAGTATTTTTATTTTAGGGATAATGAAGGGAACTTCTTGGAGGCAGCTTGGTCTATATGGGATCCTAAAGATGAGATTAAAGCAGATTTTAATACTAGTAGGTCTAACGGGTAGCTTGTAAGGCAGCAATAAGAAGGTGGCTGAGCGTTGTGAAAACCAAAATCTATTTTGTACGGCATGCGGAGTCGATTTATATCAACGGTCAGGAGCGAACAAGAGGGTTATCGGAGAAGGGAAGGCTGCAAGCAATAAGGGTCAAAGAAAAATTAATAAGCCTTGATATTCATTATATATTGTCGAGTCCATATGAAAGGGCGATCCAAACGATAACACCCTTGGCGGATGAGTTGCAGAAAGAAATAATCTTATTCGAGGGTCTTACGGAGAGAGAGCTTGGTGAAATTGGTGAAGTGAATTTCAATGAAGCTAAGCATAGACTCTATTCGGATTTTACTTTCCAATACCCTGATGGTGAAAGCAGCCATACAGCGCAAACAAGAGCAATTCATGATTTGCACTATATTTTACGTAATTATAAAGGCAAAAGCATTGTTATAGGCACCCATGGGGACATTATGACATTGATGCTTAGTTATTTTGATAAGCAATATAACATTGAATTTTGGAAGTCGACAACAATGCCTGATATCTATCAGCTGCAATTTCATGGCACGACGTTAGAGAAGGTACAAAGACTTTGAATAATTTAAGAAGCTGGAAGGTACAATTAGAGATTATGAATTTATGAATGGCAGATAGGTTGATCGTTTCATGTATGGTTTGAAATCGGAGGAGTGGTCATGAGCTACATAATGGATTTACGAAAATTAGTGGGCACAAGGCCATTAATTATGGCTGGTTCTTGTGTGCTTGTATTCAACGAGCAAGGTCAATTACTTCTGCAGAGAAGAACTGACAGCAATGACTGGGGAACTTTAGGTGGAGCACTTGAGCTGGGAGAATCATTTGAGGAAGCGGCTGCCCGTGAGCTGCACGAGGAGGCTGGATTGACGGCTAAATCGTATACATTCATCAATATCGCCCAGGATACTCCCGTCTTCTATAAGCGGGGGAGGAATGGGCGTTCGGCGTTAGCCGAAATGATATTTGGTGTGTTCTTGTTCTCCCTACTATGCTAAAATTAGTATAGTGAGGAGGCGAACGTATGATCGTTACCGTGACGGCGAAAATCAAAATCAAACCGTCAGACAGTCAAATGATGGCCCTGCAACAAACGATGATCGCTTATCGTCAAGGCTGTAATTTTGTCTCTGCCCTTGTGTTTGAGACGAGCGAGCGCCGGCAGTCTGCCCTGCACCGAATGACGTATCGAACCCTGCGCAGCGCGATGGGCCTGCGTTCTCAAATGGCGCAGTCGGTATTGAAAACGGTACGGGCTAAATACAAGACCATCTTGAGCAGTGGGCATGCTTGGACTCTCGTACAATTTAAGAAGCCGGAATACGATCTCGTCTGGAGACGGGATTACTCGCTAAGCGCAAAGCTATTCTCCGTCAATACGCTGCAAGGCCGCATTAAGATCCCCTTCGAAGCCAAAGGAATGGAGACCTATTTCGACGGCACATGGACATTCGGTACAGCCAAGCTGGTATGCAAAAAACAGAAGTGGTTTTTGCATATTCCAGTGTCTAAGGAAATGGCCTCTCCTGAGCTTAAGGAGATTGAACACGTTGCAGGGATTGATCTGGGCATCAACTTTGTAGCTACGGTGTATGACACCGAGGGGAGAACGCTGTTTTTTCGAGGAAGGGAGCTCAAACACAAACGAGCCAACTACCAACGATTGCGTTCCGAGCTGCAACGCAAACAAACGGCTTCGTCCCGCCGCAGGCTGAAGCAAATCGGAGAACGAGAAAACCGCTGGATGACCGATGTGAACCATCAGGTAAGTAAGGCACTCGTTACCCGATATGGGGCGAATACGCTGTTTGTGCTGGAGGATTTGACAGGGATCCGCCGCAGGGCGGAAAAGGCACAGCTGAAGCATCGGTATGTGACGGTATCGTGGGCTTTCTATCAGCTGCGTCAGATGGTGACGTATAAGGCGAAGCTTGCAGGATCGATGGTGATAGCCGTGGATCCGAAGCACACTTCGCAAGCGTGTCCCCTATGCCGCCACACGGCCAAAGAAAACCGGGATAAACGCAGGCATCGCTTTCGTTGCCAGGCATGCGGATATGCAAGCAATGATGACCGGATCGGCGCCATGAATCTCTGTTTGAAGGGAAAAGAGTACCTTCTTGAAGGTGCAGGCTTAGCATGACTAGGCTTGCAGGGCAGCTGTCAATCTGCCCATTGGTAGGCGAAGACTTACTCGAGGATGTAACACCACGTTCTTCGGAACGCCAAAAGATCGGAGTCGCAAGACGTTCGTACGATCGGGTCGTTACAAGCTCCCACTTCAAACGTTAGTTAAGTGGGGGTCATTGACTACGATGTTGTCTGGCAAGGAGATGTATTACAAATATCCAAACGGTGATGAAATCTACAATGTGATGGCCATCTTTGAAGCCCAAGAGGTACTGGGACATCCGAGGATTAATGACCATGAAAGTTATGAACTGCAATATTTTTCACTGGATCAACCCATCGATAATATCAATCCCTTCACTAAGCACTATCTGAAAAAAACGGGCTACATCAGTAAGTGGTAGCATAAGTCAAAGAGCCCGCGATCTTCGCGGGCTCTATCGTGCTGGCTGCTTCAGCTAGCTCGTGGTCTGGAATGTAAAATGCTGATCAGTTCCGCCATCGTTCGTCATCTGTATGGCATCTGCACCGTTGGAGATTGAGCTGTCTGTGATCGTGATGACTTTGCGGCTCTTGACGTTCATAATTGTGAAGTACCCGTCGCCAGTGCTCAGCACGCGGAAGAGCTGGTTTAAGCCGCCATTGTCCGTATACTGAATCACGTTAGTACCGTCAGCAGTAGAAGAGCTCGGGATGTCGAGCACCTTGCCGCTGTTGCGGTTTTTGATCTTGTAGTAACGGCCGCCTACATCAGTGAATTGCCAATGCTGACTTGTCCAGCCGCCATCGGAATATTGTTCGATGACTGCGTTGTTACTTGTCGAGCCGTTGGTCACGCCAAGAACGAGATTGCTGTTTCGATTGGTGATTTTGTACCACGATGTCGTGTTAACGGGCGGATTGTTTGTACCGGTAATCGTGCCTGCTGCAGCGTCTATGGTGAGCTGATCAGACCAGTTAAGGGACATGGAGGTAGAAGTCGGGAAGGTAATCGGCAGCCATACATATTCCGATGTGTTCACCGGTCCGCCCCAAGCGCCTGCCCAGCGGTCTCCCATATACAGATAGGAGGTGCCGGAGGTGCCTTCTACCGGAAGCACGTAGGTCGATTGCGATTGATAAGTATTGGCGTTGCCGACATTCGACAGCGAGCTCCAAGGCCCAGCGATGCTGGTTGCCGTCGCGTATTTGGCCTGGTTCGGATTCCAGCCCGTCGCACCAGATGTGAGAAGGAAGTAGGTGCTGCCGCGCTTGAAGATAGCAGGTGCTTCGCGATATTGATTATCCCATAGGGTAGTTACCAGCGAATCAACGCCGAGAAAATCAGAGGTCAAACGATAGATGTTCAGGTCTGCGTTCACTTGTGTCGCGGAAATAAGGTAGGCGGTCCCGTTATCGTTATAGACGGTCATATCACGAGAGTCGTAATTCAACGGACGGAAGCTGCCATGGTAGGTGTAAGGCCCCTCAATATTGGAGGCAGAGGCTACGGCTACGCGAGCTTCTCCGTAATCCACGCCGTTCTCCTTGTGCATCCACATCACATATTTGCCTGTAGAAGCGTTATAAATGACTTTTGGCCGTTCGATGTTCGCCGTGGCCAGCTCGGCATGCGATGATTTGCTGAGCACATGTGCCCGGAATTGCCAATTTTTCAGATCAGTGGACCGGTAGACGGAGACGTAGTTGGTGCCATCCCGATTCTCGCCGAACCAATAATAGTAGCTGCCAGATTTCAGCATTCCGCCGCCATGGGCTTGAATGGGGTTGCCGCTGGTGTCCTTGAATTGAATGCCGTTGTCAATGGTAACGGGGGCAGCCGAAGCGGGAATGGCGAATAATGCGCCGACCAAACTGAGCAGCAGCAAATAGACGCTCAAAAAGCGTATCTTACGAGTCACTATTCATTCCTCCTTAGAATTGGGTAATCATGAACAATGGCTTACGGAAGCGCTTCCATGAATATTGTGTCATAGCTTGCTTTCCAATACATCCTAATATTTTTACGACTTTTGTAAAAATTGCGGTATCGCAGAGATTAAATACTTACGTCCTAGGCTGCAGGATTTATACACTCATTAGCGATCTCCTCGTTAATTAGATTGTGTTTCAATAGAATGAAAGCCTCTACCAATCAAATAGATAGCGAATACTATTTCGCAGACGGCTAATGGCGCATTCAGAATAAAGTAAATGGGGTTCACGATTTTAATGATGTTTAACATCAACAATATGGTCGCTGCAAAAGTAAATAGAGACCCAATCATACCCCAAATAGATAACCAGCTTGAAACAAGTTTACTCCTGTATAAGCAGAAGTAAAGAATCATTCCGCCAATACTCCATGGCAATATCATGGCAATGTGATTCAGGATATCTCTGCCTTGTCTAAGCAATTCGGCCAATAGCTCATAATACGTTGAATCGACTTCATGAGCAGTTGCAACAGTCTGACTTAATACGAGCAAGAGAAGCAGTGAACCGATTCCAGCAAAAAGAAATCCGGCTCCAAGTATTCTGAAGCCAAAGTATCCCGCTGCCAGGTTTTTGTTATAAGACTTTAGTATTGGATAAAACACGACTGTTAAAAGCACATATACGATCGCCATTGCTGCTTGACAAAATACCGCAACCAAAACCTGCAGTTCAATCTCTGACAATTTGTAAAGATAGTCTGGTTGTTCTAACGCTGGGACAGAACTAAATATCCCAAATACAAGATTCAATACTAACAATATCCCTAGGAAGATAGCTGTCCTTCTGTATGCTCTCATGATAACAGCTCCTTTTTGCTTGTTATCTTGCTTGATTAAGCCTTCTCAACAATGATTTGTATTTTTTACCGCCAGAATGTATAACATTTTCACGTGGTTCGAACGCCACAACGCTAACGGACAAAAAATGCGCTTAGAGCTCGAATGTAGCGCTTTCCAGCCTGTAACGGGCAAACTTGACGCTTAGCCCTCCTAAACGCTCCGACTTTACCTCAATTATCGTTCTAACATTCGAAAATGACCGTTACAACTTTGGATGGCCGATTTGATTAGTTTAAAGGAAGTTTTTGACCGTTAGAAGCCCGGTCGAGATGATGACTATGGCGAAAGTTTTTATCAAGGACGCCGTCAGTCGTTTTTCTTTCATATAGTATACTAAACTATACATAGTGTAAAGTTCTTTTTACATGTAGATCTAACCATGACGTCGATGCCTATGCTAAAATTGAACGCTTGAAGCAGCGGCAAGCATGATAATAACCAAAAAGCGGTAGACCAGGACGTTGCTAACGTCCATGGCTACCGCTTTTTGGTGTCAATTGAATTTAAGCTTCAGGCTGCTGTCATCCAGCCGCAGCAGGATGGTTAATGCGTCACCGTTACATCATCGAAATAAGCTTTCGTATTGGCATAGGTTCGGGCGCCGATCTTGCCGCTTGCGAAGGTGCTGTCCGCAGCGGAGAACTGGAGCGCTCCATCCTTGTAGACGGAGATGTCAGCGCCGTTCAGCACGATCTTATACGTGTAGAACGTATCGGCCGCGATGCTCGGATTCGCATATCCGAGAGACGTTTTGACGCCTGCCACGTTTTTGATCAGCTCCATCTTCTTGCCGGTCTTGTCATTATTTTTAAGCAGCAGCATGTAGTAGTTGTTCTCATCGGTATAGCGGAATACGAGTCCCGCGTCCTTGTTGCCGTTGGTGTTGTTGGTCACATTGACCTTGGCCTCCAGCGTATAGTCGGTCCAGGAGGACTCGCCCGTGATGGAGTAGCTGTTGCCGCTGCCCGCTTGACCGCTGTATTGGCCAGACTGCACGGACCAGGTTCCGCTGGTCGTTGTCCAGCCGTTTGCGTTGCCGTCGGAGAAGTCATCGAAGAACAGCGTCTGGCTGACAGTCGGACCGATCTGAACGGCGCTGCTGACGGCGTCCGAGTTCGTATCCGTCGTATGGAAGTAATACGAATGGATGCCGAGAGGAAGCTTCGTCGTGTACGTATACGCCTTGCCGTCGGTGTAGGTCGTATCGCCAGGATCGACCTCGTTCATAACATGAATGACGCCGTCCAGCACCAGCTCCATGGCGAATGGCTTGTCATTGTCGGCGTCCGTATACGTGACCCCGAACGTGAAGCTTGTATCCGTATCGCCGGATGCCAGATCCACAGATGCTCCTGTCAGAGCAGGGGCCGAGCCGCTGGCTGTATTGGTCGCCTTGATCTCGTCGATGAACATTTCGCCATATGTGCCTCCAGTCTGGTTCAGCCAGATGGACATGGTCGTCCGCTGCTTGTTCACAGCAGGAGACAGGGCGTTAAGATCGATCTGAAGGTCTGTCCATGTCGTCGGCACGGAAACCCAGCCGCCGGTTAAGTTATACGTGCGAGAGCCGTCGTTCAGCTCAATCTTCATGCGTAGATTCGGGTAGCCTGCGTTCTTCACTGTATAGTTCAGATAGCGGTAGCCGGATAGATCCACGCTGTCGTGCCAAGGCTGGAACTTCGCGTTCGAGGTGCCAGATGCCGGCGTCTGCGTGAACTTGCCTACCGTGCGGCCATCCTCCTCTGCCTTGGCGAAGGTTGTTGTCCCTCCATTCTGCGTGTACCAGTTCACCCATCGGCTGTTGCCTCCCGTGGAGCCCCACAGTCCGCCAGTGCCGAAGTCATCGTACAGAAGCGGCGTCGACGGATCCGGCAGAGGAGCCGCAACCGTGTAATGCGTCGAGCTGTACGTATGATTGCCAAGTGAATCCGTGCCTCTCACATCCACACGTTTGTTGGCGTACGGCGCGGCTGCGCTTTCGTCCACGACCGCTGAATAAGCGGGACCGGATGGCGTCATAGGCAGGAAGGTGCCGGAGGTGCCTGTCGTGCTGTATTGGATATCCGTCAAGCCCGTCGCCGGTCCCGCGAATACGGTTACGTTGCCCCGCACGAAGTCGCCGATAACCGGAGACAGGGTCGGCAGCTGGACGGGGGCCGCAGCTCCGGCGGAGCTGGCGGATTCATTGGCGGCAAGCGCCATGACCGTATAGAGCAGACCGGCTTGAATGCTGACGCTGAACTCGTTGTAGCGCCATTGGTTCGTATCGTCGAGGTGCAGCGAACGATCCTCGTACCAAGGACTGACGCTTTTTTTGTCTTTGGTATCCTTCATATTCGGTCCGCTCAGCATGGCGCCTGGGAAGACGATGCCGCCTTTGTCGCTGGTGTTGGATCCCTCGTCATACCTTGTATGCGGATAAGTTACGAAGTCCGAGCCTATGCCGGATACCCAGCTAATATTCCAGGGGTTTTCGCCGAATACCCAGTACATGCCTTTCTCGACGGCGCGCAGCGCCGAAGGGTCGCCGAACAGCTCGTAATAACGCATCGCGTCGCCGACATAAGACATATGCGGCTCGTTAACGCCGAAGTTTTTGAATTGGTTCAGCACGCCGTAAGGCGTATCGTCCGTCGACGACAGGAAGAAGTCAAGCTGCTGCTTGAGCAGACTCTGGATCTGCGCTTGCGTCGTGGAGTCGGCCGCGGGGTAGAATTCAGCCAGCGCCATCGGTCTCATATCCCAGTAGTTGGTCGCGAACAGGTCGGCAAACGTCAGAGTGTTAATATTCGTCGCTGCCGCAGTTTTGTAAGCGACGTCGTTCGTGAGCAAATACAGCTCGACGTCAGCAAGCAGCTTGGCGTTCGGTATGCCGCCGCGTGTGGCATAGGAGCCGACGACGCCCTCTGGATTGGCTACCACGTAGTTGTAGAACACAAGAGCGGCCGCTTCGCAGTCATCGGCGAAGTCCTCAAGCGCTGCGATCTCCGAGGAGACGACATCGCCTTCGGCGATGGCGGTGTGGATCGCGCGCGCCGTTGCAGCCAAGGTGGCCGCGGCTTTGGCCGAACCCGCGACGCCAATGCCGGCCAGCTTGCGGTCATCCGCCGTGCCGTTAATGTTGTCCGTTGTTTTGTGCGGGTGGATGAAGGAGCCGGCGTTGTTCCTGAGGTCGTACAGCGCTCCGCCCAGCTGGTTAGCGAACTTGATCAAATATTCGCTGCCGAATATGGCTTCGTCCACAAGATCCGGTAAGCCGTTAGCGTCATTGTCGAATTTCGAGCTGGCCGCATCCTTATGGCGGATATAGGCAAGCGCGATCTGGGTGCCAACCCACTGGTTGCCGGCATACTTGCCGTAGTCTCCGGCATCGTACCAGCCGCCAGTCAGATCATAATGCGTTAATCCATCGGCCGACGCGCCGTCGTCGAGATGCCCAGCCGGATGATAGAGCTTGGCGGACGGAGCCACGCTGCTGTAGCCGGTCGGGTAGGCATCCTCAGTCGCTACGCTTGCGCGCTGCAGACGGTAGAATGCCGTCATCTCATCCTTGAAGTTCGTCCATATATTGGTCTGGATCGGGAATGTATAGGACGTAATGCCGTTGCTGACGACCGTATAGCTGTTGCCGGTTGCGGTCACGGAGGTGAAGTCGATGGAATAGACATGTTTGTTCCAGGTGACGTCTTCAAATGTCATATTGCCGGAGGCGACGACGGTCGAGCCGCTCTTCACCTGATAGGACAAGTCAGTGAGCGGCTGATCCGAGGTGACCTTGGCGTTCTTGAAGCCCGACGCGTTGTAGCCGGCTTGGCTGACGACGACGTCAATGACTTGATTCGAGAAGGCGACCGTAGGCTGCGCGACGGAAGTCGTCGCCACTTCATCGGAGGTGAGATCCGTTGTGCGGAAGTAATGGGAATGGGAGCCGACGGGAAGCTTGGTGATGTAATAATATTCCTTGCCATCCGTAAAGTTTGTATCGCCGTTGTCGACCTCCATCATGTCGTAGGTCGTTGTATTGTCGATGACCACCTGCATGGCAAAAGGCTTCTGGTTATCGGCGTCTGTGTAAGTGGCGCGGAAGGTGAACGGCGTGCTCTGATTGTAGGTGCCCGTCGTATTAGCCGTCATGCTGCCGGTCAGCGTTGGAGCGGTGCCGCTGCTGCCCGTCGAAGCAAAAATATCGTCGATAAGCGTCTCGCCGTAAGCGCCGCCCGCTTGCCGAAGCCAAATTTCCACCTTGGCGGTCTTCTTGTTAAGGTTGGGCGCAAGCGTGTCCAGGTCGAAGGTGCTTGTCGTCCAGTCGGTTGGAATGGACACCCAGCCGCCTGTCAGATTGTAGTTGGCTGAGCCGTCGTTAAGCGCAATGCGAATAAGGGAGTCGGCGTAGCCGGGGTTCTTCATTGTGACGTTGAAATAGCGGTAGCCCGTTAGATTCACGGACTCGTTCATCGGCTGGAACTTCGCCCAAGAGCTGGCCGAAGCAGGCGTCTGTGTGAACTTGCCGACCTGCCTCGAATCGACGGTTGTCTTCGTGAATGTGCCGGAGCCTCCGTTCTGGTTGTACCAGTTGAACCAATTCACCTTGTACAAGCCGGCGCCGTTGAAATCATCGTACAGCAGCGGATTGCCAGGACCGGGGAGCGGGGTTACGGCGGCAGAGACCGCGCCAGGTGCAATAGCCAGCGCGTTGAGCAGCAGGGCGAAGCCTAGAACAAGACAAATACCTCTCATCACTCTGCCTTTCCTTCTGTAGCCTGCGGACATCATTTCATTCCTCCTATCAAAATTGTAATCGCTTACGGGAAGATCATAACGATCCGCTGCTGAAATGGCGATGATGTAAATCTGTCAAGTTGTGACGGATTCTCGCAGGTTAATAGATCCTCTAATAGAAACCTGACATGCTGCGCTTTCTTTTCAGTCTGCAAGGAGTCCGCGCTGACAAACTGTTAAGTCAGCCCCCATTGGCGCGGGGGGACACAACGATGAGAAAGGAAATCTGCACAGGCATCGCGCTGTGCGGTATGATAGGGTTATTTCATAGAATGAAGGCGGATGAGGATTTGATCTCCACAACAATATCGAATGACAAGCGTAGGCTTCGGATGGCCTCCCTAATGGGGCTGCTGCTCCTGCTCATTGCCGCTATGGTCATACCGGGCCTAGCGGGCAGCGGTGATCGACTGGCGCCGAAGGCAAGCAAGGGTGTGCTGGATTTGCGCGATTGGAGCCTGCAGGAGGATGGTCCTGTAAGGCTGAACGGGGAGTGGGATCTCTATTGGGAGAGGCTGGCGGGGGGATCTCCAGAGGAGAGCCTGGGCGAGCCTGTGACTATTGAGGTTCCCGGAGAGTGGGAGACGATCGGTCTGCCGGGACGCGGTTATGCGACGTATAAGCTTCAGGTGCTGACTCGTGGGCATGATGGAGCGTTCGGCTTGCAAATACCGGCCATAGCCCCTGCTTACAAAGTGCTCGTGGATGGAAGGGAGGTTGCGGGAGCGGGTATCGTTGGCCCTTCAAGGGAAGAGACGAGATCGGCCTACAACCCGCAGACCGTTACGTTTGTTCCTCAGGCAGACGAGTTTGAGCTGCTCATTGAGGTTTCCAACGTGATCTATCCGGAAGGCGGCATCTAGTTCAGCATGGCGCTGGGCTCCGAGGAGCAGATGCTGGCTTCGGACAAACGGGACGGCTTCGTCGGTATGGCGGTGTTCGGCGGCTGCGCACTGCTCGGCTTATACCAAATATCTGTATTTCTGCTGCGGCGTTCGGAGCGGTCTACGCTCTACTTCGGCATCTGCTGCCTGCTTGGCGCGCTTCGCCAGTGGGTAGTAGGCGGGATTTATTTGGTAGAGCTGTACCCTGACGTTTCTATTCGACTGCTCATTATGCTGGAGTACTTAACCTATTACGGCGGTGTGACGATGGCGGTCTTGTTCGTGCGAGAGCTGTATCCCGCAGAGTTCAGCGCCAAGCTGGCCAAGGTTCTTGTATGGATCGGCGCGGCTTTCTTGGCTGCTCTGCTCCTCCCGGCGGAAATCTACACCAGCCTGCTTGGGTACTTCAGAATGGTCTCCCTCTTCGTTCTTGCTTATATACTGACCGGTTTTTTCCTGGCCCTGTGGAGGGGCAGGGACGGAGCGCTGCTGCAGCTGACGGGCTGGCTTGTATTTGTGGCGGCTGCGGTGCATGACATCTTGTACAGCCTGGGCTGGATTGTTGCGGTTGACGCGCAGCTGGTCCCTTACGGCTTCATTCTGCTTGTGTTTATCGAGGCTCTGGAGCTGGCTCGCAGATTTACGAATGCGTACCGCACCATCGGAGAGATGTCCAATGAGCTGATCGCGATGAACCAACTGAAGGACGAGTTTCTGGCTAACACCTCGCACGAGCTCAAGACGCCGCTGCATGGCATTCTGAACTTGTCCCAGGCGTTGTCCGAGGGCAAATTCGGCCCAATAGGGAGCGCGCAGTCAGAGCAACTGGATGTAGTGGTGTCGGTGGCGCGGCGCATGAACAATCTGATTAACGATATTCTGGATTTGTCCCTGTTAAAAAATAACGGAATCCGCCTCCAGCTTGGCCGGGTCGACGTACAAGCGGCGGTGTCCGCGCAGGAGGAGGTATTCCGCCATTACATCGGGCAGAAGCCGGTGACGCTCCGCCTGGAGTGGCCTAATGCGCTGCCTCCGGCGCTGGCGGATGAGAACCGTCTGCTGCAGATCGTGTACAACTTGATTGGCAACGCCGTTAAGTTTACGCAGGAGGGAGAGATTGTCGTCTCCGGCTGGGAGGAGGGCGGCCTGCTGCACATTGCCATCGCGGATTCCGGCATTGGCATTCCGGCGGACAAGCTGGATACCATCTTCCAATCGTATGAGCGTCTAGGCTCGCCAGTAGCCAGAGAATACGGCGGCACCGGACTGGGCCTTGGCATTACGAAGCGGCTGGTGGAGCTTCATGGCGGCAGCATCTCCGTATTGTCGACGGAGCATGAAGGCTCCGTGTTTACCTTCACGCTGCCAATTGCGGATAGAGCGGTGAGGGAGACGACTCAGCCGTATCGAGAGGGTATGCCTGCCGTTGCGGCGGCGAATAAGCCTGTCACAGAGCAGCCAGCCGCCGTCACGGCAGCGGCGCCTGGGGCAGCGATTCTCGCCGTCGACGACGATCCGGTGAATCTGCGGGTGCTGACGTCATTGTTCGCGGGGGAGCCTTACGAGGTGCGGACGGCGCCCAGCGGACAGGAGGCGCTGCGAGCGCTGGAGGAGGATGACGGGCGTATCGGGCTAGTCATTCTGGATGTGATGATGCCGGGCTTGTCCGGCTATGAGACCTGCCGGAGAATCAGGGAGAGCTATGGCCTGTCCGAGCTGCCTATTCTGCTGACGACGGCCAGAAGCGATCCGGCAGACGTGATGTACGGCTTCGAAGCAGGCGCTAATGACTTTGCGGCGAAGCCCTTCGATCCCCATGAGCTTCGGGCGAGAGCCAGAACGCTGCTGGAGATGAAGCGCTCGGCGGAGGATGCGGTTCGTTCGGAGATGGCGTTTCTGCAGGCGCAGATTAAGCCTCATTTTTTGTACAACGCGCTGAATACGATTATTGCTCTATCGCTCGACGAGCCCCAGACGGCGCATGATCTGCTGATTCATCTCAGCCGATATTTGCGAGGAAGCTTCGACTTCCGGAACAAGCAGAAGCTGGTGCCGCTGCGCAAGGAGCTTGAGCTGACAGAGGCGTATTTGCAAATCGAGCGCGCAAGGTTCGGTGAACGACTGCACGTCAGGTATGAGGTGGAAGCCGATGCGGACTGTCTCCTGCCGCCGACGACCCTGCAGCCTCTTGTGGAGAATGCCGTCAGGCATGGAGTGACGAAGCGGGAGGGTGGCGGCACCCTAACCCTTGCCATTCGCCGTGATGAATCGGAGGTTGTGATTATGGTAAGGGATGACGGAGCTGGCATGGCTGCTAATGTCTGCGAGACATTGCTTACCCGCGAGCCGGAGGGAGAAGGCGGCGTGGGCCTGCGCAATATTCATAAGCGGCTTGTCCGGCAATTCGGCACAGGCCTTGTAATCGCCAGCGAAGCCGGTGTAGGGACGACGGTCACGCTTCGCGTGCCGCGGACGGCCGTGTCGGAATAGAGATGATGGAGGGATAGGTATGATACGCGTCATTGCGGTGGACGATGAGCTGCCTGCGCTGCGAAGAGCGGGCAAGCTGCTGGAGACGCTGGAGGGGGTACAGGTAGGAGGCTTGTTCGACAGTCCGAAGCTGTTCCTGGAGCATATGCTGACGACATCGGAGCCGGTCGATCTTGTGCTCCTCGATATCGAGATGCCCGGAATGAATGGACTTGAGGTTGCGGGAAGACTGAAGGAGATCCGTCCGGAGGTGTACGTCTCCTTCTTGACGGCGTATGAGGAATACGCGCTTGACGCATTTGGCGTGGAGGCCATCGATTATGTGCTTAAGCCGTTTACGACGGAGGACTTAATGCGTACGCTCGAGAGGCTGGAGAAGCGGCGCGGTCCCCATTCTCAGTCGGGCGCGGCTGGGGCTCCGGCAACGGATAAGCACAAGTGGAACATAAGCAGCTTTGGACCCTTTACGATTGCGTCGGAGAAGGGGGAGCAGGTGCGGTTCCGCAATTCGAAGAGCAGGGAGCTGCTGGCGCTCCTGCATCATCATCGGGACAAGGCGGTCGGCAAGTCGTACATTCTGGATGCCTTGTGGGAGGGACGCGACGCAGATCGCGCGCAGACTAATTTGCATTCGACGGTGTATCAGCTGCGCAAGGATCTGGAGGCGTGCGGTCTGCACGGAGCGATCGAGCAGATGAAGACGGCAGGAGGCAGCTATCGGCTTCAGTGGCCATGCGCCATCGAAGACGACGTAGCCGAATATGAGCTGGCGGTGCGTGAATACGAGCGCACGGGGTCGCTTGCGCAGCTGGTGAGGGCCATTCAGCTGTATGGCGACGGCTATCTCTCGGGCAGCGGCTATGGCTGGGCGGCGCCACGGCAGGCGGAGCTGGAGCTTGGCTACGCAGGGCTGCTGGAGGCGATGGTCGACGCCTATGCCGGGCAGTCGCGGCACGAGCTGGCGCTAAGTCCGATGCAGAAGCTGGTGCATCTGCACCCGTTGGATGAGCGCTTCCACGCGAAGCTGGCCGCGCTGCTGCTGCTCTCGGGCAGGAGCGCGGATGCGCGGGAGTACTGCGCTATGATGGCGGAGCTGCTGGACGCGGAGGGTGCCGAGGAGCTGGATTACCGCAAGGTGGCTGCGGACCCGATGGGATATTTTCGCAATGGGCGTGGCCCTATTTCTTAATCCTTCCTTCAAAACCTGACATGAAGCGCGTTTCTTTCAGTTTGTGAAAAGGACAAGCCGCTACAATGGAGGAGTATCTGGCAGAGGGGCTGGCTTGGTTCCCGGCTACAGATACAAATGAACAATCTGGGGGATTAGGAGCATGCGGAAACGAAATAATAAAAGGTTCTGTGGATGGCTTGCGATTGCCATATTCGTCGGCACGATCGCGCCGGGCGCAGAGCTTGCCACAGTGCGGGCAGCTATGGTGACGGGACTGGATGAAGTAGTCAAGCAGGGAGGCTTCGAGCTGCCTACCCATGGCTTATTCGACCTTCCTACCGATGTGGCGGTCGACGCCGAGGGCAATCGATATGTCGCGGATCAATACAACCATCGCATTCAGAAGTTTGACGAGGAAGGCCGCTTCCTGCTCAAGTGGGGCACGTACGGCAGCGGCAACGGGCAGTTTGATGAGCCGGCAGAGGTGGAAGTGGATGCTGAGGGCAATGTATACGTGCTGGACGAGCTCAATAACCGGGTCCAGAAGTTTAGCGCGGATGGCGCGTATATAGGGCAGTGGGGAAGCCAGGGAACGGCGGACAATCAATTCAATGAGCCTGTCGGGCTTGCGGTGGATGCGAGCCGCAACGTATACGTATCGGATATGAATGGCAGCATTAAAAAGTTTAATGCATCAGGCGAGCTCCTTCTGAAATGGGGACAATACGGCTCCGCTGACGATGGCCAAATGTTAAATCCGGACGGAATCGCGGTGGATGCGGAGGGCAACGTGTATGTAGCGGATCGTTATCTGCATCGCGTCATCAAGTTCAGTGCGGGAGGCGAATTTCTGACGTCTTGGGGCACGCAAGGCAGCGAGGACGGACAGCTGTTCAATCCAATGGGCATTGCGGTTGACGCCAGCGCCAATGTCTATGTCTCGGACAGCTATAACCACCGTATTCAGAAGTTCGATGACGAGGGAGGCTTCTTGGCCCAATGGGGCTCGGAAGGAAGCGAGACGGGACAATTCCGTTTCTCCTGGGGATTAACCGTTGATGCTGAAGGGAATGTACACATTGCGGACGGGCAAAATTCGCGTGTTCAAACCTTCGGTCCGGATGGCGCGTTCCAAGCCGCGTTCGGGCAGTACGGAGGCCTGAGCCCAATGTGGGGAGAGGGCGTTGTGGATGATGAGGGGAAGCTGTATATTCTTGAAGCCGGCCGCCACATGCTTCTGCAGTTCAATGCCTCCGGCAGCTTCATGAACGGTTCAGGAGGGGCGGGGAGCAGCCCTGGCCAGTTCCTGTATCCGACGGATGTCGCCGTTGATGGTGAAGGCAATAGGTATGTCGCTGACAGCGGAAATTATCGAATTCAGAAGCTCGATGCGAACGGCGAGCTCATTGCCTACTGGGGCACGCAGGGTGAGGGAGAAGGACAGTTCGGCCAAATGGGCGATATCGGTCTGGATGCCGAAGGCAGTCTCTACGTTCTGGACTTTGACCGCATTCAGAAGTTTAACGCTGACGGCGAGTTCCTTCTGCAATGGCCGTTAGAAGCTGCCACACCCAGTGGAGATAATGAGGAACAAGAAGAGAATGAGAATGAGGAGGAGCAGGAGCAGGAAGAAGTGGTAGAAGAGGAAGAGGAAGAGGAATGGGAGTGGGAAGATGATTGGGGGTTTGAGCTTAGAAGCCCGGCAAGAATGGCTGTAAGCAGCGACGGCCATGTGTTTGTATTGTACGAATGGACGGGTCTAATCGCAGCTTATGATGTCAGCGGAGAGATCGTGTCGGAATGGTCTACGGCAATAGCGGGAGAGGAGTGGCATTGGACTCCGTTTGCGCCGAGATACAACATTGAGGCTGACGGAGAGGGCTCTGTTTATTTGCTGGATCCGCTCCGCAGCAGCATTCGGCAGTATAGCTCGGACGGCGAGCTGTTTGCGACCTGGGGAGATAACGAGGGGGAAATTGCTTTTCCGCAGTCCTTTGTTGTAGCGCCTGACGGAAGGTTTTACGTGACGGAAAGGCAAGAGCAGGATAACACAAGCCGGATTCGAGTGTACGAGCGCTTCGAGAGAGCGGAGCCAGAGGTTGGTTATGTGCCTCCTGCGCCTCCGACAGCTCCAGCGAACGGGCTTGGACGGCTTACACTGCCAGCGGGAGAAGCTGGCGAGGTTGCTCTAGGGCATGAAGCATCCGTCCAAATACCGAAGGGCGCGGCCAATCGGTCGATGACGATTACCATCGAGAAAGCAGTCAAAGCGGAGGAGCTGCTCCAGGGGCACACGCTGCTTAGCGGCGCTGTATATGAGCTGCTCAAGGACATGACAGACAATTTCCTCCATCCGGTCACCGTCAGCTTCAGCTTTAATCCCGACAAGCTGAAGGACGGACAGCGGGTCGGCGTGTTCTACTATGACGAGCTGGCGAAGGAATGGGTAGAAGTGACAGGCGCGACGATTCAGGGGGACCGGGTTTCCGCGCAGGTGGATCATTTTACGAAATTTGCTGTACTGGCCGTTGATGATATGCAATCCCCTGCCATGACGTTCAGCGATACGGATGGCCACTGGGCCCAGGAGCTGATCCAGAAGGCCGTTGCTCTTGGGATCGCCTCCGGCTACGGAGATGGCACCTTCCGTCCAGAGCGTACCGTGACGAGAGCGGAATTTACGGTTATGCTGGCGAACGCGCTGCAGCTGCCGAAGACGGAAGAGGATCCAGGCTTTGCCGATGGGCTGACAATCGCCGACTGGGCAAGGGAGGCTGTAGCCTCTGCTGCGGCTGCCGACTATGTGAATGGCTACGAGGACGGCACCTTCCGTCCGAACGAGCCGATCTCCCGGGCGGCCATGGCTGTCGTCATCGCAGCCGCGCTGGGGCTGGGAGGACAGTCTGCCCTGACGACAAGCTTTGCAGACGATGCGGCTATTCCGGCGTGGGCGAAGAGTGCGGCGGAGTCGCTGAAGGAACGCGGCATGATGCAGGGCAAGGGCTCCGGCGTATTCGCGCCTAGCGCTTCCGCCACGAGAGCGGAAGCAATGAAGCTGATTGTGCGCGTAGTAGAGAAGCTAGACAACTAGACTGAGAACGATGAGGACAGCAAAACGAACCAATCAAACATAATAGCGGAGCGAGAGCTCGTCATCCTCCAGCCTCCTATCATAGTCAAGCATGCGGCCGTTCATATGGAACGGCCGTTTGTGTCAGGGAAAGTCGATAACATATGGATTTTCTGGTAAAATGTATGTTCCTATTAGGTAATTTATGTTAATCTATGGAATAGGAAAACCAGCATCATAGATTGGCAGATTGCATACATTTTTTATAAAAAATGATAAGGAGGCAATGATGAAAAACAAGCTGGCAAGTTTATTGGCATCGTCTATGCTGCTGATGCTGCTGAACCCCATCGGTTCGGCCATAATGGTCAGCGCCGCCGGCGAATCAGGCACCATTTATCCCGAGCTCGATAAGTTTAACGATGATTCAAGCTCGTACAACGGGGAAGGGGGAAGCAATTATATTGGCTATTGGGAAGGGTATGGGCAGCATGCGATGCACCTCCAGTTTCAGCTGGCTGGCACAATTGATCCTGCGCGCAAGCTGAAATCCGTGCAGCTGGTTATTCCTTTGCTGAATGGCCGGGTAGCGCGCAATCAGTCTACCATTGATCCTTATATCCACCTGTACGGCTCGGAGGACGATGACTGGACAGAAGCCTCGGGAGGGCTAAGCGATGTACCGGAAGTGAACAGGTTAACCGATCTAATCGAGACCAAGACGATAGCTTATGACGCATATGTTGCTTATTACAGCGGCGGAGGATCGAAGCCTCCATTAACCGCGAGCTTTGATGTGACGGCCTTTATCGAGGAGCAGCTCGCTGACACCTTCGCCACATTCGTGCTGGATGGCCCAACCCTTGCGGACAAAAACGAACCAGACCCCAGTGCGGCGGACTACTTTCATGTTTTTGAAATTAACGATGCCGACAGCTTTCCTGATTATACCGGCGTTCCGTACCTCCTCTATGAATACTCGCCGAATTTCCCTCCAACAGCTCTATCACTGACCTCTAACACGATAGCGGAAAATACAGCCACAGGAACAACAATCGGCACCTTCAGCGCCACCGATCCTGATGCCGGAGAAACATTTACTTATTCAATTGTGCCTGGCGGCGACGCTTCCAGCTTCTCCATTGTCGGCAACGAGCTCCTGAGCCAGGAGGTGTTCGACTACGAGACCAAGAGCAGCTACAGCCTTCAAGTGCAGGTGACCGACTCCGCGGGCCATACTTTTCAGCAAATGATAACCGTTCAAGTATCGAATGTGCCGGAGGCGCCGTCTCTCTCCGCTGTCCAGTTGAATGAAGGCGCGCCTGCTGCCAATGCCACGTCGATTATGGTGGCTGTCGCCTATTGGGACCCGGAGAACAACGTATCGCAGCTGCTCCTGTCGAACGATGGCTTGACCTGGTCGGAGCTTGTTGCGGCCCCCTCTGTGCCATGGACGCTCACGCCGGGAGATGGAACGAAGACGGTGCATGTCAAAGCGAGGGATGCCGATGGACTGGAATCCAGTGTGCGGCAAGCAACGATTGTGCTTGATACAACGAAGCCTGCAGGCGGTCTGTCCATTGACGGCGGACAGGACTATACCCGCTCGTCCCAAGTCAGTCTACTGATAGACTACGACGATGCCGAGGGGATGAGATTCTCGAATGACGGCGTAAGCTGGAGCGGCTGGATACCAGCGGCTGCTACGCATTCGTGGACGCTGTCCGAGGGAGACGGTCTCAAGACTGTCCACGTGGAGCTTCGGGACGCTGCTGGCAACATAAGCTCAGCCAGCGATGCCATTACATTGGATAGGACCGCGCCAACGGGATCATTGTCGATTAACAATGGTGTTGCATACGCCACGGGGCCGCTTGTCCATCTGCAGATTGTCTATGGGGACGCCATGGAGATGCGACTGGCGAATTCAGCCGGAGAGCTGGCAGTCGCAGCGTGGGAGCCGGCAGCCGCTATGCGGGGCTGGACACTCTCGGATGGTGACGGCGGTAAGGTAGTGCACCTGGACATCAGAGACGCTGCAGGGAATGTGTCTTCGTATTCCCACTCCATAATACTTGATACGGTGGCTCCACAGCCGGCCAGTATTACGATTCAGGGCGGTATGGAGGCTACGAGCTCCCGAAACGTTACACTCACAATTGTGCCTGCCGATGCGGCAGCCATGCGATTGTCGAACACGGGCTCCGGATGGACGGAGGATGATTGGACCGCTGTGGAGCCATCGCCCAGCTGGCAGTTGACCGAGGGAGACGGCTTGAAGACGGTGTATATGCAGCTGCGCGACTCAGCGGGCAACATCAGCAACTGGTCGGATACCATTGAGCTGGATACGGTGAGTCCAATCATTAGCGGCGTTAACCATGGGGACAAACGAAATACACCCGTTACCGTCACCTTTAATGAAGGCTCCGCAACGCTTAACGGTACGCCCTTTGCAAGCGGAGGGACGATATCGGCGGATAACAGCTATTCGCTGAACGTCATCGACTCGGCGGGCAACACGACGGCGATGTCATTCAGCATCGATGCAACGCCTCCTGTTATAAGCGGCGTAACGAATGGCTTGTTCTACGGCACAGCGGTAACGCCGGCCTACTGGGATGCCAATCCTGACTCCGTGCTGACAGCGACATTGAACGGGGAGCCATTCACCAGCGGAACCATCGTGTCGGCTGATGGACACTATTCCCTTCGGGTCATTGATGATTATGGCAATGAAGCATTAATGGCATTTACCATCGATCGGACGGCCCCCACAGGGAGCCTCACTATTCATGACGGGGCAGCAGCTTCGACAAGCCTGGACGTCATGCTGAATATCTCCTTTGCAGACGCGACGGACCTGGAGCTGCGGCTCTCGAATGACGGTGTATCATGGGGGGCATGGGAGGCGGCTGCTTCATCGCGGAGCTGGGCACTTTCCCCTGGCTATGGAGCCAAAACAGTATATATGGAGCTTAAGGACCAAGCCGGCAATGTGAATGCGGCAGCCATTAGCGACTCCATTCTCTATCGCTCCATTCCAACTGCATCAAATAGCAGCGTGACGGGCATGGAGGACCAACTCATTGATTTCGAGACGGCCGATTTCATCTATGCCAATGCCGATGGCATTCCGGTAGATGCCATTACCATTCTGTCGCTTCCGTCAAATGGAAATCTGCAGCTGGATGGCGCAATGGTAGCAGCCGGCGACAAGCTTGTGCCTGCCGATCTGGCTAAGCTGCAATTTGTGCCGGCTGCGCATTGGTTCGGAACCACATCCTTCGAATGGACGGCAGCCGCCGACGGGCTGGCAGCCGCCTCCTCAGCCGATATGGACCTTACCGTGTCTTCGGTGAATGATGTGCCGTCTGCCGAAGAGCTGCAGTTCACGACTTATAGCGGGCAGCCTGTTGACGGCCAGCTTCAGGCGGTCGACGTGGAGTCCGATGCTCTAACGTATGCGACTGTGGATTCCCCCTCAAAAGGAACGATAACGCTCGATACGGCAACAGGGCAGTTCCGTTACACACCGGAGCCGGGCCACTATTCCAGCGTGACGTTTACGTATAAGGCGAATGATGGGACGGATGATTCTCCACCCGCTGTGGTGACTATTGTGAATCATGCGCCGATTGTTATCATTGCTCCGCCTCCGCCAAAGCCTGTCGTAACCCTTGAAGGCTTATCCGGGGTTCCGGGCGTCGATGCCACAAGCGAGCTTCGTGACGGGCGTGAGGTCATTGTTATTACGCTGGATGGTGATCGTCTGTCTGACGTGATTGGGAAATCTACGGATGAGGTCATTGTGATAGAGCTTGGCGACAAGATAGACAGCGCGGAGCTTGGCGTTGATGAGAGGCTGCTGGAGCTGCTGGATGAAGGAGCCAAGACGCTTATCGTTCATATGGGCAGTGTAAGGCTCGGTTTATCCTCCCACGCAATCGACGAGCTGCTGAGCGGCTGGAGCGCAGGAGACTCCAAGCTCGTGCTGGAGATCAAGAGGGCGGATGAGGCGACGGCTGGCAAGCTGGACCGCATAGCGAAGGATAAGGAGTTTGCTTTGCTTGGAAATCCAATGGTTTACCAGCTATACAGGCAGAGCGCCGAGGGCAGAACGAAGCTAAATAGTGTGAAGGGTTATTTGACGGTGACGTATGGAGACGAGGCGCTGAAGGGACAGAGGCCGACAACAGCTGTTCTGCTGCTGCCGAATGACCAGGTTGTTCATGTGCCGACAAGGATGGAATACCGGGACGGCCAGCTTCAGATGAGGGTGCACAGCTTTGCGGGAGGCGTGTTTATGTTGATCGCTTATGAGACCTCCTTCCAGGATGTGGCTGGCTGGGGTAAGCCATTCATCGATGAGCTGGCTTCACGCCTTGTCGTCCAAGGAACGGGCGGGGGCAAGTTCACACCTGAACGAAGCGTAACCCGGGCGGAATTTGCGTCGATTCTGACAGGAGCGCTTGGGCTGTATAACGTGGATCGCGCAGGCACGTTCCGCGATATAGAAGGCGATGCCTGGTACTCCGATTCCGTAGCGGCCGCTCAGGCATTTGGATTAATTAACGGGTATGAGGATCACACCTTCCGCCCTGACGAGCAAATCACGCGTGAGGAAGCGATGGTCATTCTAGCCCGCGCGTTCCGGTTAATGGAGCTGCAGCCTGCCTATACGGAGGAGGAGCAGGCAGCTGCACTGGCAGCGTTCAAGGACCAAGGCGATCTGCAGGACTGGTCGGCCAAGGCTGCTTCATTCACGATACTGCTAGGCATTGTGAACGGCAACGGCAGCGAGCTGCTGCCGGGCGCGCCAATGACGAGAGAGCAGCTGGCCTCCGTAGTCGTCAAGCTTTTGCAGGCTGGCCAGTTTATGAATTAATTTCTGTTCTAAAGGAAGGGGATTGCGGGGATGGATCAATATGTAGGAGAAATTCGTATGTTCGCAGGCAACTTTGCTCCGGAGGGCTGGGTGCTGTGCAATGGTGCCCTGCTTCCAATTTCGCAGTATGAGGAGTTGTTTTCGCTGCTTGGCAACATTTATGGCGGAGATGGCTTGTCCACATTCGCTGTGCCGAATCTGACTGGTCGTCTACCCATAGGCCAAGGCGTTGCGCCAACGTCCGGCACACATTTTCCATTGGGCGCGATGGCGGGGACGGAGAAGGTAGAGCTTACGCAGAACCAGCTTCCTCAGCACACGCACACGGCTCATGCTCATTCTCTTGCGGGTACCGCTGCAGGGCCTGCAGGCGCTTATTGGGCGGGCGATGCCACGCAAAATACGTATTCCACTAGCCCGGCGGCAGGCAATATGAATCCACAAGCCTTATCAGGTGCAGGCGGCGGCCAGCCGCATGACAACATGATGCCATATTTGGCGCTTAACTTTATTATTGCGACCACAGGCATTTATCCTCAGTCCAATTAGGAGGTGCTTCAGAAGATGGAATCCTATATCGGAGAAATAAAGCTGTTTGGCTTCGCCTTCACACCAAAAAATTGGCTGCCGTGCCAAGGGCAGCTGCTGGCTATCAGTCAGAATCAGGCGTTGTTCTCCTTGCTGGGAACAACGTATGGCGGAGACGGAAGAACGACCTTCGCATTGCCTGACTTGAGGGGGCGGGCACCGGTGCATGCCGGCAAAGGAATCGAATGGGGCCAAAGGGGAGGGGAGGAGACGCATGCGCTGACTATGAACGAAATACCGAGTCACACACATACTGTATCGGCCAGCGATGTGGCTTCCACTCAGTATACTCCCTTCAACAATGTTTGGAGCAGGGCAGGCAATGGCACACCTGTCTTCTCACCTGAAGCGAACACGACATTGCGAGCCGACGCGATCGGTATTGCAGGCGGAAGCCAGCTGCACAGCAATATGCAGCCATATTTGGCCATGAACTATTGCATCTGCGTGGTGGGGCTTTTCCCGACGCATAATTAGGAGAAAGTGAGGCTGAACAATGGAAGCGTTTGTGGGCGAGATTCGAATGGTTTCCGGAAATTTTGCACCGAAGGGCTGGGCCAAGTGCGATGGCCAGCTGATCGCTATTGCGCAGAATACGGCTTTGTTTTCCTTATTAGGCACAACGTATGGCGGAGATGGCAGAACAACCTTCGCTCTTCCGGATTTGAGGGGAAGGGCGCCCATGCAGCAGGGTCAGGGAGCTGGACTTAGCCACCACGCATTAGGCGAAGCAGGGGGTGCTCCGAATGTGACGCTGCAGCCTGCGGAGATGCCGGCGCATACCCATGTGCCCCAATATGCAACCTCTGGCAGCAGCGGCTCCCCGGAAAATGCCGTCTGGGCTGGCATCGTGCAAGGTCGCGGCGCGTATCCCGTCTATGGGACGGCACCCGATGCGGCGATGAATCCGGGAGCGTTATCTCCGACGGGCGGCAGTCAGCCGCATAATAATATGCAGCCGTATCTGGGCGTCAATTATATCATCGCCTTGCAAGGCATCTATCCTCAAAGACCATAACTTATGCATGGACGGGACGGCATTCGATAACATCGGATGCCGTCCTTGCTATTGGACTCCAATCTGTCGTGGTATAATTGGTAGATGATGATGACGATGAAGGAGCGATTCCGTAATGAATTCAATATGGGAACTAATCATTCCAATGTTAGTTATAGCATGCTGCTGCGCGTTTATGGCCTCACGGCGCGGTCGCAGCCCCCTGCTGTGGTTCGGCCTGGGTCTGTGCCTAAGTGTTATCGCGCTTGCGATCATCGGAGGCACGCCGTACCGCGATGGCTCGCGCCGAGACTACTTCGGCGCCAAGAAGGGTCCAGGTCCGGCCTCCGGGTCCTCCGGCGACAACCTGGACAAGTCGTAAACGCGTGCCGCCAGCCCGGGCGGCAGGCTGAGGCTGGCGCTGCCGCTGCCGCCTGGGCTGGCGTCGAGGCCGGCCCGAGGGCGGTGAAGGAGCCGGCGCCGGGCCGGCCCCTGCGCCGTCGAAGGACCAGCGCCGACTTCGGCGCCAATAGACGTTCCTGGCACGTCTAAATGCCCAAACTCAGCTCCATCCGCAGGAATAGACGTTCCTGGCACGTCTAAATGCCCAAACTCAGCTCCATCCGCAGGAATAGACGTTCCTGGCACATCTAAATGCACAAACTCAGCTCCATTCGCAGAATAGACGTTCCTGGCACGTCTAAATGCCCAAACTCAGCTTCATCCGCAGAAATAGACGTTCCTGGCACGTCTAAATGCACAAACCCGGCTCCGTCCGCAGAAGTAGACGTTTCTGGCACGTCTAAATGCACAAACTCAGCTCCATCCGCAGGAATAGACGTTCCTGGCACGTCTAAATGCTCAAACCCTGCTCCGTCCGCAACAAATTTCGCAATTGCAGCAAAGTCACTCGATAACGACACCAGTAATCGCTGCTGCTTTGGAGTAGCATTAACATCGTGTATCAACGACACGCGGAGTCGTTAATGTGCCAGTTGAGGCCTGTTGGCGCGCGATAGCGACATGAGAGATCGTTGTTGCGACGGGTGTCTGAACGACTTCACCGGAAGGAGCAACTGCGATTATGATTGTGATTCCAGATTCATTTTTAGATAGAATGCAAGAACTCCACGGTGAGCAAGGTGTCGCCTGGGCTGGTGCGCTGCCAGAGTTAATGTCCGACTTTGCAAGAAGATTCGATTTTTACCCGGAAGCGCCATATCCACGATTAACTTATAACTTTGTCCTCCGAGGAAAGCGCGGCGATGGTAGTCCCGCTGTCTTTAAATCGTCCTTCATGAAGGACGAGCTTTCAAGAGAGATTAGTGTGCTTCGCGCTTTTGAGGGTCGTGGAGCGATTAAGGTGCTTGATGCAGATGAAAAATGTGGCGCAGTCCTGCTGGAGGGGGCTGACCCAGGTCTGCCGTTATCTACAATAGAGGATGACGTGTTTGCCACCCAAATCTTTTGCCAAGTATTTCGCCGCCTTCATCATTCAACACCTTCCAATAGTCAGTATCCGTCCATGAAGCAGCACTTTGGAGCAATTGAGCGATACCGCGAGCGATTCAGCGACGTACACATTACCGGTCCCCTGCCGGAAAGCTGGGTGGAAAATGCCGAGGAATGCCTGGCTTATCTCATCGCGACGACAAAAGAATCTACTCTGCTGCATGGTGATCTGCATCATGAAAACATACTTCGCCATGGCGATGAGCAATGGGTTGTTATTGATCCGAAAGGTCTAGTTGGCGATATCCACTTCGATGTTATTCAGTTTCTATTGAACTATGAGGATCGTGGCGGTGATAGCGAGCAGGTGTTGCGGAATCGAATGGCGATAATAGCAGATCGGCTAGAACTTGACCCACTCCGAATTGCAATGTGGGGCGTAGCTCGTGGTGTGCTTGAAGCCTGCTGGACTATAGAAGACGTAGGGAATGATTGGCATAGAGGCATCCATATGACGGAGCGCTTTGCCAAGCTTCTGGATTAGGAATTATCCTGCGACAACCTCACAAATTCACCTGAAGCAGGCCGCCCCAGCGGCCTGCTTTTTATGGTTGAACGGTCTGACTGGTGAGCGGAATACGCCTCCTTGTCCCGAATTCTGTGAAAAGGTTAATCCTTTTCTCGATTTGACCGTGTTATAATTTTGCCAGAGCTCGGATGACGAAAGACCGGTAACATTCCAATTAACGGGAGGTAGTCATGGACAGAGGATACAAGCGAAGCGGCAGGCGCTTCATCATCGCGATTTGGGCGATGCTCCTGCTTAGCATCATGCCGTTATCGGCATTGGCCGCGCAAGGCGAGGCGGCGGTGGCGACAGACGTCACGATTAAGCTTGATGGCGAGGCCTTGAAGCTGGCCGACCCCATTAGAAAGCTTGATGGCAGGCTGTTCCTGCCTGCGGCTAGAGTCGCCGAGTTGTTCGGCGCGAAGATAACCTGGAACGCCGCAACGCAAGAAGCGACGCTACATACGAAGCTAGGAGATAAGGTTGTTTTTGGGGACGAGGTTCCGGTCGTATACTTTAACGAAGGCCGGTACTTGCTGACGGAGCCGCCCTTTATTGCGGAGGGGAGAATTTATATTCCGCTGAGGGATGCGGCAGAGCTGCTGCATGCGAAGGTGAAGTGGAACGACGCCGAGAATACAGCGGAGCTCACGACCGTTGAGGCGGCTGTCGTAACGGAAGGATACGGACTCGCGGATATTAGCGTGGAGACAGGCAGCAGCAGTGCGGCCTTGCTGGCTCGCAACGAGCTGGATGCCGGAGCCGAGCTCCAGGTCGGCGCGAAGGTGCGAGTCGTCATCCCGTCCGTATTGTCGAGACCGGCCAAAGCTTTTACGGAAGAGGACTATTGGCTTCTAGCCAAGATCACACAGGTTGAGGCGGGGAACGAGTCGTACGAGGGGCAGCTTGGCGTAGCGAATGTCATTCTGAATCGCATGAAGGACGCCCGATTCCCGGGCACGATCAAGGGCGTCATCTACTCCGGCAAGCAATTTCCACCCGCTCATAACGGTCTGCTGGACAAAAGCAAGCCGAACGCCAGCGTGCTGAGAGCGGCTAAGGACGCATTGAATGGTAAAAACAATGTGCAGAATGCCGTTTATTTTTTCAACCCAAAGGTGTCGAAAAGCTCCTTCTTCAAAAGTTTGGACGTTGTGGTGACGATCGGGCATCACAGCTTTGCCAAGTAAGCGGATCGTTCGAAGATAGACAGCAAGAGCCAGGCGTCGAGGCGGATCTTAGATTCTCCTTGGGCCTGGCTTTTTTGCCGGCAAACGCCCCTATATTAAAGATTGTCATAGTCGTTGTTGACTGTTACTGTAGAGATTAACGCGGGTGATGCCCTACGACAGGAGGATAACAATGAAATTTTCCGTATGTATAGACGCCTTGTACAACAAGCAGCCCTCGGCTGAAGCGATTCGTGCCCTTCATCAAGCCGGAGGGGTGGCGTTCGAGTTCTGGTCGTGGACGGACAAGGACCTGGAAGCCATTCGTCGCACGAAGGACGAGCTGGGTATGACGCTTACGACGCTTCTGGCCAAGCATAACAACCTGGTGGATCCCGCTCAGAGAGAGCAGTACCTGGCAGGAATTGTGGAGACGATTGAGGTGGCGAGAAGCCTGGGCTGCAGCCGTATTCTGACGACGACGGGCAATGAGATGAATGTGCCGAGAGAGGTGCAGCACCGCTCCGTGGTGGAAGGCTTGAAGGCGGCAGCGCCGCTTGTGGCGGAAGCCGGCATGATCTTGCTGCTTGAGCCGCTTAATATTAAGGTCAATCATCCGGGGTATTTCCTATACCGCTCGGACGAGGCCTTCTCCATCATTCGGGAAGTCAACGAGCCAGCTGTTAAGCTCCTGTTCGACATCTATCATCAGTACATTACGGAGGGCGAGGTTATTCCGGATATTCTCGAGGGGGGCGGAAGCATCGGCCATTTCCACGCTGCGGGATATCCGGGGCGCCACGAGCTTCATATCGGGGAGATGGATTATGACGCCATCTTTGCCGCGATTCGGGAGTCCGGCTATGACGGGTATGTAGGGCTCGAATATTTTCCGCAGGCAAATCCGGCCGATGGGCTTGAGCAACTGCTCAGAACCGTTTAGAATGTGAAGAGGCATAGCTTTAAAGTGACAAAGCGTTATATCTAACATTCAACAAGGAGAGAACATTCATGCCATTAGTAGACATGCCGCTTGACCGATTAAAAGAATACCAGGGCCGCAACCCGCGACCTGCCGATTTCGACGCGTATTGGGAGAGGGCGCTTGCCGAGCTTCGTGCCGTTGACGCACAGGTGGAGCTGGTGCCGAGCGCATTCCAGACTCCTCATGCTGAATGCTTCGACCTGTATTTCACAGGCGTGCGCGGTGCGCGTATTCATGCCAAATATGCAAGGCCGCGGAACTCGCAGGGCAAGCATCCTGCTGTGGTGCAATTCCATGGTTATTCCGGTAATGCGGGAGACTGGCATGAGAAGCTTGTGTATACATCCATTGGCTACTCCATCCTGGCAATGGACTGCCGCGGCCAAGGCGGCAGCTCCGAAGACGTCGGCGGAGTCAAAGGCATTACGCTTAACGGCCACATTATCCGCGGACTAAGCGATCATCCGGACAATCTGCTGTTCCGTCATATTTATCTCGACGCCGCGCAGCTCGCAGGCATCGCCATGTCACTGCCTGAGGTGGACTCGGACCGTGTCTACGCGGCTGGAGGCTCCCAGGGCGGAGCGCTGACCATCGCCTGTGCGGCGCTGGAGCCGCGCGTGAAGAAGCTTGCGCCGATCTTCCCCTTCCTGTGCGATTTCAAGCGCACGTGGGAGATGGACTTGGCGAAGGACGCTTATCAGGAGCTGCGCACCTATTTCCGCCATTTTGACCCGCTGCATGAGCGTGAGAACGATATTTTTGAGAAGCTGGGTTATATCGATCTTCAATATTTGGCGAACCGCATTCAGGGCGAAGTGCTTATGTTTGTGGGGCTGATGGATACGGTCTGCCCGCCGTCGACGCAGTTCGCGGCTTATAACAAGATGACGGCTCCGAAGGACCTGGTCATCTATCCAGACTTTGGCCATGAGCACCTGCCGGGCTCGATCGATAAGACGCTGCAATTTTTCTTGCGTGACTGATGAAATGGATCAAATATTCAGAAGAGCTGCTTCCCAAGCAGCTCTTCTGTTATTTGGTCAGCGGCCGCTGCCGTTGACAGTCCGCGAAGGGACGCCTCGGCAAAGATTCGCTCCAGGCTGCCGTAGATTCGTTCCGTATCGGACTTCGCTTTAGCGGCATCCGCGCCTTCCAGCTCTGCGGCGGTCACGATGATGCCTCCAGCGTTAATCGCGTAGTCCGGCGCGTAGAGAATGCCCCGCCCGTGAATTCGCTCGCCATCCTCAGGTGTTGCCAGCTGGTTGTTCGCGGCACCCGCGACAATGGCGCAGTCCAGCGCCGCGATTGCTCCCTCGTGCAGCACGCCGCCGAGCGCGCAAGGCGCGAATACGTCGCAGGGGACAGCGGCAATAGCCTCAGGCGAGCTGGCCAATGCCCCGAATGAGGCGGCAGCGAGTCTGACTCGTGCGGCGTCGATATCGGCAACGATCAGCTTGGCGTCTGCCTCTTGCAAGTAACGGCACAGCTTGAAGCCAACCTTGCCGAGTCCCTGCACGGCAATCACCTTGTTGCGCAGCGATTCCGATCCATAAGCCCGCTTGAGCGAGGCGCGAATGCCGAGAAATACTCCATATGCGGTCATCGTGGCCGTCAGTTCATTGTCCGCTCCCAGCGAGCCTGTCGTATCCGTCACATAGGCTGTTTCCTCCCGCACCCCATCCATATCCTGCACGGTCGAGCCCAGATCCAGACCCGTTATATACAAGCCGTTCAGCTTATGCAGCTGCTTGCCCAGCGAACGAAACCAGGCTTCCCGGTTCACTGCCGTTCCCGGCCGTCCAACAATGACTGCCTTGCCTCCACCATATGGAATGCCAGCCAGCGCTGATTTGTACGTCATGCCCCTTGCCAGGCGCAAAGCATCCAGGACCGCTTCTTCTTCATTCCCATAATCCATCATCCGACAGCCTCCCAGCGCGGGGCCCAGCTTCGTATGATGAACCGCAATGATCGCTTTGAAGCCTATGGAACGATCCTGCAGGAAGATGAGCTGCTCATAATCTTGTGTCCAAATATTCATGCCGTCGCCTCCCTTGCCCTTATCTTATTCATGGGAGATGGTCTTGGTATGGACGACTCTGTTCATTTCAATTGACAATGTTATTTCTAAAAATTATCATTTAGTAGATGAGATTAAGAAAATTTTTCCATTCGCCGGGACAGAGGAATAAGGAGCGTTCAACTATTGAAGGCACAAGGGTATAACATCAGATGGGCGGGCATGATGAGCGTGCTCTTCCTTGCTGTGCATCTAACGGCTTGCGGTATCACGACCAACTGGACAAAGCTGGACACAGCAACGGAATCGCCTGCCGCTGAGACGGCAACGCCGGCTCCCTCCGAGGTCCCGCAGGAAAGAACGTTAACCGATGGCATGGGACATGAAGTAACGATTCCAGCAGAGCCGAAGCGTATCATCGCATCCTATCTTGAAGACTATCTCTCTGCGCTTGACGTTACACCGGTTGCTCAGTGGTCCGTACCGAATGGGATGCAGTATTATTTGGAAAAAAAGCTGGGAGGCATTCCCCCTATTGCTTACGATCTGCCCTACGAGGCGGTGCTGGGATTTAAGCCGGACTTGCTTATTATTGGCGATGAAAAAGAGGTTGAAGGCGATAAATATAAGCTATTCTCGCAGGTGGCTCCGACCTTCGTCCTTGGAGCCCAGATTAACGCCGACTGGCGCCTGGCGCTTCTGAAGGTAGGTGAGGTCGTGGGCAAGACGGAGCTGGCGGAGCAGGTGCTGGATGATTATGAGACGAAGGCCGCCGTAGCCAAATCGACGCTGCATGAGAAGCTGCCTGGGCAGTCTGCTGCCGCAATCTGGCTGATGGACGGCAAGTTCTACATCGTCAGCGACAAGGTGTCGGCCGGCGCGGTTTTGTACAAGGATCTAAGTCTCTCCATCCCAAGCCTGGTCCAACAAATAGCGGCAGTCTCTACTGTAAATTGGAATGTCGTATCGCTGGAGAAGCTGGCTCAGCTGGACGCTGATCATATCTTTCTAATCAACAGCGATTCAGGCTCCGGCTCGGAAGCGCTCAGGGATCCTTTGTGGAGAAGTATACCTGCTGTCAAGAACGGCCGGCTATACGTGTTTGGTCCTGAGACGAGCTGGCTCTACACCGGTCCAATCGCGAATTCGCAAATGATCGACGATGTGATGGCCAGCTTGGTTGAATAACTCAGGTCATTGACTAATAATAGTAGAAGGACAAGATGCTAGATGCGAGAGGAGAAGAGGACGAAGATGACGCTAAAGACAATCAAATGGGGCATTATGGGCTGCGGGGGCATCTCGGGGAAGTTCGCCAAGGATTTGAAGCTGGCGGAAGGCGCAGAGCTGACAGCGGTTGCGGCTAGATCGCAGGAGAAAGCGGACAAGTTTGCCGAGCAGTACGGCTTTGCCCGCGCTTATGGCAGCTATGAGGCGTTCCTGCAGGATTCCGATGTTCAAATCATATATGTGGGAACCATTCATCCCAAACACAAGGAGCAGGTTTTGGCCTGCTTGAACGCAGGAAATGCGGTCATCTGCGAGAAGCCTTTTACGATTAACGCAGCGGAAGCCGAGGAGATCGTTCGGGTCGCCGGGGAGAAGAAGCTGTTTGTTATGGAAGCCATGTGGAGCCGGTTTCTTCCGCCCCTCGTTCAGACGCGCGAATGGCTGAAGCAAGGACTCATCGGAGACGTGCAGCTGGTCAAAGCAGACTTCGGCTTCGATGCCGGCTGGAATCCTGAGGGACGTCTACTGAATAAGGAGCAGGGCGGCGGCGCTTTGCTGGATGCAGGGATCTATCCCGTATCCTTCGCATCCATGATCTATGGAGAGCAGCCGAGGTCTATCATGAGCAGCGCGCATATCGGGGAGACGGGGGTCGACGAGCGATTCTCGTTACTGTTCGAATATGAGGGAGGCCGAACGGCCGCGCTGAATGGAGCGGTCAGGCTTAGCCTGAGGAATGACGCTTATGTATATGGGACGAAGGGATATATTCATATCCCGAACTTCCTGTTCGCGAAGGAAGCAAGCTTGCAGGTATACGGCGAGGAGCCCGTTCACGTCCAGGATGATCGCCAGTTCGCCGGCTACAAATACGAAGCCGAAGCCGCGATGGCATGTCTCCGTGCGGGGGCACTGGAGAACGACGTGATTTCACTGAGTGAGACAGTCAGCATTATGGAGACGATGGACCGGATTCGCCATCAGTGGGGACTAAGCTATCCGACGGAATAATGGGGGCGGCTCGTCAGCTCTATTGCATCCTGCATAGGTTTAAAACCGGCGGCAAAGCGGGTAAGTAGTTCTATCATAGAACTGCGAGGTGATAGAGATGAACGAATTCGAGCGAAGCGCCGACCGAAAGCCCGATCAGCAAGGCAAACGCGATAATCCGGAGGGTATCCCGACGGAGAAGGAGAGTCTGTTCGATAAGTTTCTCAGCCAGCGAACGGTCGACCCAATCCCTGTTGAGGATCAAACGATTGAGCAGCAGGACGAGAAGGACAAGAAGGATACGAAACGGGATTCAGCCAGCGAAAGAAAGTATCGCACGGGGATGTGACCGGGGTTGAAGGCCTGACCAGCAACAGAACGAATAAGTAGTGGTAAGAAGCCTTTCTGGCAGCAGGGAGGCTCTTTGGTCTGCTCATATGATTCTTCTAGTACTATCTACGAATTTCAACGGAATTTGTATGAATATGAACGACAAATGAACTGCCGGCAATAAACCGTTGAATGCCTGACAAGGCGATGCTACTATGAAAAAAAAAGCCGCGCTTAACCGGAAACGGTACCGGCTAGGAGAAGGATGTGCCGCATGCGTACAGGCGGAAACAGCTTTTCGAAGAGAATCATGCTCCATATGTCGTTGATTATCATGTTGACGTTTATTGTAGCAGGTTACTTATCGTACCGAATCAATGTGAATCTGTTTACAGAAGAAATAAGCAGGCAATTCGGCAAAGCGAATGAACAGGCCGCGGCGAGAATTGATTTGCAGCTGCGGGATATCTACAGGATATCGAACTTTATCGTGTTTCATCCTTATATCGAACAGGTTTTAAGACGATCGGCTGAGAATGACACGCGCGAGAAGCATACCCAAATTACCGATCAGGACGAGCTGAACAATCTTCTATTTCAGGTCAAAAACGACGAGAACAAGCTGTATTCGATGTATTTGTACGATATGCAGGATAACAGCTTTTTTTTTCACGTGTCGTCAACCGCGCGAAGTAAATTGGATCCGTTAATATACGAGGAAATTAAAGAGCGTTTGGCAGAGGCCTCAGGTCATATGATATGGTTTCCAGTTAAGCTTCCCAGCCCTGTTGAGGCATCCGGCTACAGGGACTTTTTCGCCGTGGCCCGTTCCATGAAAAACATCGATCTTCAGCTATACGGCACGATGGTCATGCTCTTCGACGAATCGTTGTTCTCAGAGGACTTGGACGAGCTGGTTGGGGACGAAAAAGCGAATGTGTATCTCTTCGATCGGCAGGATCGACTCGTTTTTACGGATAAGGCAGAGGACGGAATATTGCCGGATCCCTCTCTTATGTTAAGCCAGCAGATTGTCATGGAGGATGGAAGCTCCTTCTTGTACGTGAAAAGTCGGTCTAAAACGATGGATTTTTCGCTAATCAGCAAAGTGTCATTGGAGTCTCTTCATCAAAAAAGCTCTGTTATCTTACAAATATCCGTGCTTGTGGGCATGGTTGGCGTTCTGCTTGCGGTTATTCTCTTATCTTGGAGCGGCAGAAGACTGTTCAAGCCTCTTCAGCAACTCGTTCGGGGAATGCGTAAGATCGACGAAGGAAACCTGCAGGCGAGGATTAAGGTCGATACTTCGGATGAGCTTGCCTATATGGGCCAAAGCTTTAACTCCATGGCTGATAATCTCGAGCAGTTGATCCGTGAGGTGTATGAACGTCAGTTGAGCCAGAGGGAAGCGGAGCTGACTGCATTGCAAGCACAATTGAATCCTCATTTTCTACAAAATACGCTCGATACGATCTATTGGAAGCTGTACCTGCAGGACGACCGGGAAACGGCGGAACTTGTCATCTCGTTGTCTGGCATGCTTCGTTACGCTCTGGAGCCCGCTGATACGGAGACGACGCTTGCAGAGGAGCTCGCTCAGATACGCAACTACTTGAAAATTCAAAGAGCCAGACACGGAGATGAGCTTGATACGGTCATCCAGATGGAAGCGGGGAGCGAGCATGCCGAGGTACCGAGACTCATTATCCAGCCTCTTGTCGAAAACGTGTTCGTCCACGCGTTTGCTAATCAATTGACAGATCGCGTCCTCATTATTCAAACGTTTGTGGTTCCCGTTACTAGTGCCAAGCAAGAAGGAAGACAAGCGGCGCTTAGAATCGAGATTATTGATAATGGAGCGGGAATGAAAGAAGAAGAGATCAGAGGTGTCATATCAGACGCCCTTGCGCCACGGAGCGCACAGAAGCCGGAAGGGCCGATCTTTGGCAGAAGAAGAGGTCACATCGGCATACGCAGCGTGGTTCGCCGGCTGAATCTTCTTTACGGGGAGCCCTACGGTTTGACAATTGAATCAAAGGAGGGAGCGGGGACGACGGTTCGACTGCTGCTCCCCTTCTCGAGAAAGGATGTGAGTCGATGAAAGGGAAAATGTTCATTGTTGATGACGAACCGGTCATTCGCAAAGGGCTGGCTAAGATGATCGACAACAATCCTCTGGGCTGGCTGGTCGCTGGAGAAGCAGCGAACGGAATCGAGGCGTTGGAGAAGATTCGCGAGGTCAGACCGGATCTCGTCATGACCGATATCCGCATGCCGATGATGGACGGTATCGAGCTTGCAAGACTAATCTTCGAGACCATGCCGGAGATTGACGTGATTATCCTGACAGGCTACCGGGATTTCGAATACGCGCAGGCCGCCATCAAGTACGGCGTCAAGCAATTTCTGCTCAAGCCTTGTCCGGAAGAGGAATTTTGCCGCGTGTTGCAGCAGAGCTACGAGCATTGCAGGGAGAAGGTGGAGATCAAGGAGAGAGAAATGGCGGCTCGTATCGAACGTGAAGATCAACTGCTGAGATCGATGTGGAGGAACTTGCCTTACGACACCGAATCGGCTGGGCAATTGGAGCGAGTGTTGTCAGGCAAGGTAGTGTGGCTGCTGCAGGTGGAGTCGTATTTCCCCAACAATAAAAGCTATGAAAGCGGAGATCTGAAGCTGCTTCTATTTGCCGTCAGCAATATTCTGCAGGAGCTGATGGCTCTCTCGGGAAGCGGGTATCGTCAAGTCCTGCTGGAGCATGATCTGTTTGTTGTATGCCTCGATGCGGAATGCGAGGCCGAAGCTTTATTGACAACGGCCGTGAATATGGTCAAACAACTATTGGGTATTTCGATTAGCATGCGGGAGTTTGGTCTATTCCAGCGGTTTAAGGATATGGAGATTTGGTTGGAAGGAATGTTCCAAGATCGTTCCGTCGACAGACCTCCAAGTGGTGATGCCTGGGACGAGCAAGCGAGCAGGAGCTCAAAGGTGCAGCTTATCCGGACCGAAATGACGGAGCTGCTGCTGCTCGGCAGACCAGCCGAGCTTGAGTCGTATATGCGCCGTTTGCTGGACTCTGCCCTGCTCTCCATCGTGAATTTGGAGGCATTGAAGCTTGAAGTGTACTGCGCGGCCCTGGCCATGGATGACGTCATGCGCAAGGAGTTGGAGGTAAGGCCACAAGCGATCGGTGATATCGGCAAACGGGTGGCGGAGTTACATCTAGCTCATAAACGGGAAGAGGTGAAGACGTGGTTCGATGTTCAAATCCGGACTTTCGAGCAGACGCTTCATGCCTGGCAAATGGAGCATAGCGGCGGTATTATCCAACGAGCGATTCGCTATATCGAAGAGCATTATGCGGAGGAATGTGCGATGCCGACCGTTGCCTCGTATACACATCTAAGTCCAAATTATTTTGGTTCATTATTTAAGAAGGAGACGGGAGAGAGCTTCAGCGCTTACGTGACCCGCTTCAGAATGGAGAAGGCAAAGCTATTGCTTAAAAATACGGACAAGAAAGTATCCACGATCGGGCAGTCCGTTGGTTTCCCGGGCTCGAACTACTTCGCTACAGCCTTCAAGCAGATGACAGGGCTCTCGCCCAGCGAATATCGAAAGCAAGCATCGGAAGCCTCATTCCATCCCTAATTCGAACCTGCAAGACCCGGCTTATAGGCCGGGTCTTTTCAATTGCTTTTTTATCTCTCGAATGCATTCATTTCGTAGTTTCTTCTGTTCAAATCGAAGGTTTCGGGAGGAGGAACGTTCTATAATAAACGCATGGGATAGAACAAGTGGATGGAGAGGAGTGCCTGGGATGAAAACCGCAACCGACATGTTCCCGGGAGGAGGAGGAACAAACATCACGAAGGAGGATGAGCGAGAAACGCAGAGGAGGACCAGGCGGTTGGCAAGAAAGACGAAGTGGAAGGCGAACATTCCCTTGCTGCTATTGTTCCTGCCTGGAGCGTTATACTACATCATGTTTAAGTACCTCCCGATGGGAGGATTGATCCTCGCTTTCAAGGATTACAATTTCGCGGATGGTGTTTTCAGAAGCCCGTGGGTCGGCTTCGATAATTTCGAAACGATTTTCCGGCAGCCGCAAACGCTGAACGTTATTCGAAACACGTTCATATTATCTGTACTCAATGTGTTTGTGGGCTTTCCGTTTCCGATCATACTTGCGATTATGTTAAATGAAGTGCGCAGAAGCTGGTATAGACGTACCATTCAGACGATTGTTTATTTGCCTCATTTTTTCTCATGGGTAATTATCGGGGGCTTCGTCGTTACGTTATTCTCGATTGAATCCGGTACGATTAACCGTTGGATTGAATCATGGACCGGGGAGCCATTTCCGTTTTTGTTCAACCCAGGTTCATGGATTACTATCTATGTTGGCTCAGGAATTTGGAAGGAAGTGGGATTTGGTGCTATCATTTATTTGGCAGCGCTTACAGCTATTAATCCCAGCTTATATGAATCGGCAAGTTTAGACGGGGCGGGCAAGCTGAGGCAAATCTGGCACATTACGCTGCCGGGCATCAGCTCGACAATCGTCATCATGTTTATTCTATCCATGGGCAAGCTGATGGAGGTCGGCTTCGATCACGTCTATGTGCTTCAGAACGATATCGTGTCCGGCGTGGCGGACGTCGTCAGCACCTTTATGTACCGAGTGGGGCTTCAAGGTGCACAATTCAGTCTGACGTCGGCCATGGGAATGTTCGAATCGCTCATCGGTTTGCTGCTTGTGCTCGCGGCCAATTCGGTGGCGCGTAGATTCGGCAAAGGACTATGGTAGAGGAGGAGCGCACATGAAACCAACTGCTGGAGAAAAAACATTTTACGCTATTAATTCTTTTATATTGCTCCTGCTCGGGGTGACTTGCCTGTTCCCCCTTGTAAACACAATCGCGTTGTCACTCAGCGACCTGCAGGCTATTGCTTCAGGCAAGGTGACCATCTACCCTGTAGGGTGGAACACGGATGCATTCGCTTCGCTGTTCCGGGGGACGAGAATCGTTCCTGCTTTCTGGAATAGCTTAACGATTACGATAGTTGGCGTTATTATTTCCATGGTGGCGACAACGATGACCGCATACCCGCTTTCCAGGCGAATATTTTTTGGGCGTCGCTTTTTTACACTTGCGATGGTGTTCACGATGTTGTTCAGCGGAGGGATGATCCCGACCTATCTGGTGGTGAAATTTTATGGTATCTTGGATTCTTATTGGGCATTGTGGCTTCCGGCGATGATCAGCACTTACAATCTGCTAGTCATGCGCACGTTTTTCGAGAACATTCCGGAAGAGGTGGACGATGCCGCTCGAATTGACGGCTGCACAGACCTGTCCTACCTGCTTCGAATCGTCCTGCCGTTGTCCATGCCAGTCATCGCGACGCTCACTTTGTTCTACGGTGTGGGCTACTGGAATTCGTTTATGAGTGTGCTCATTTATATTAACGAAACAAGCAAATACAATCTTACCGTGTTGGTGCAAAACATGATCCAGAGCCAAAGCCTGCTTCAGGAAATTGTATTGCAATCCGGACAAGTCGAAGAACAGGTCGAAGTCGTGCCGGAATCGCTGAAGGCGGCAGGCGTTCTGGTGATGGTGATTCCTATGCTAGTCGTCTATCCGTTCTTGCAGAAGCATTTCGTCAAAGGCGTGATGCTTGGTTCCGTTAAGGGCTGAGCTTATGCATAGTATGACTGCCTTACCTATGGGGTGGCCCAAATTGAACAAAGGGGAGTTAGGGAATGGACAAAAGGAAATGGATTATGGTACCGATGAGCTTTACTCTTGCGGGAGCAATGTTGCTGGCGGGCTGCAGCGGAGGCAACAACAACGAAGCTGCGGGACAGTCTACGCCGGGAGCGTCCCAGCAAGCTGAAGAAACGGTGAAGCCGGAGGTGAAAAAGAATATTTCCGTTTCGGTCTATGACCGTGGCAGCGTCGCTCAAGATGAAGGTACGATCGAAAACAACCGCTGGACGAAGTGGATTAACGAAAATGGTCCGGCGAACGTCAAATTCGTCGCTATCCCGAGAAGCAATCCCCAAGAGAAAATCAACGTGCTGTACGCATCCGGCAACGGGCCAGACTTGTTGTTCGAGTATGCTCCGAACCACAGGAACTTGCTTTATGACCAAAAGCAGCTGATGCCGATCGATGATCTGATTGAGCAGCACAGCGTAAATTACAAAAAGCTGTTGGAAGAAAATCCGCTGCTCAGGAAGCTTGGTACTAAACCCGACGGCAAGCTGTACGAATTTGGCCGCATTAACTGGGTATCGCCGCAGCGAGGACTCCTAATTCGGACAGATTGGCTGGAACAGCTCGGGCTCTCCATTCCGGAGACAACCGAAGAGTTGTACGAAACGGCGAAAGCATTCACGGATCAAGATCCAGACAGGAACGGGCAGAACGATACGTACGGTCTTGCGCTCAGTGGAAATTCTGAATTGACTATGAAGCAATTGTTCGGAACGAGCAATAAGCTGGCCGTGCATGACGGCCAACTGATTGTTGACTGGGAGCGTAGGACCGATTATGTCGAATATGCCAAGCGCTTGTACGACGAAGGCATAATCGACCGAGACTTCGCTTCTGACAAAAACGGGGCCAAGGCGCAGCAAGATTTTATTAACGGCAAAATCGGCATTTATCCATTTATGGACAGCAATACTATGAATATTCTTCAGAATCTGATTGATCCTCTGAAGGCGAACGTAGCGACTGCTGACGTCACATTTATCCCTTACCCGGAAAGCAAGCACGGAGCGTTTTTGCCTACGCTGGGGAACCCCGTCCAAATGACAGCTGTTATTAGCGCCACTGCCAAAAATCCGGATGCCGTCATAAAATACGTGGATTTCATGATTCAAGAGAGCACGAGCTTGACATTGACGAATGGCATTGAGGGAACGCATTACAAGATGACTGACGGCAACGTGGAAATTCTAGACACCGCCAAGCACAAGAAGGAAGTAGCCGACATCACGAGGGATATGCGCATGTTACACAATGGAGGGCTGTCATTCGACAAGGCGGGCCTTCCGCTCAATTTATACAAAAGTGATCCACGGAGGGAGGAATACCAAATGTTATACGATTTGTACCGCGACACTTATCTGACTCTAGAGAGGCCTTATCCTGAGCTGACGATGTCGGAGCATATGCCTTCTCTGCCCAAAGACCTGTTGACGACGAATACCAATGCCGACGAAGCGATTGACGCGTTATGGCTGAAGGCGATTGTCAGCGGAGGTGGCTACACGGTGCAGCAGGCGCTTCAAGATGCGCAGAGCCTCTGGCAGAAGAGCAACGGGCAACAGATCGAGGACTGGTATAAGCAATGGTATGCCGAGAATAAAGACAATGCGATGCTTGAGGACGACATCAAGCAAATTGTCAAAGAGCAGATGGATAAATATGCAACATTCAAGCAGTAGTCGCAAATGAAGGAAGGAGGGGAATGGGACTATACCCCTCCTCTTTTTTTTCCAAGCCAAAAAAAGCTACGGAGCAGGAGGATATTGAGAGATGCAAACCTTGCGATCGGAGTCGTTGGGAGGTACAGCGATTAGGAAGTGGCTGTACGCTGGACCTTTCGAACAGAATGTCTCGTCGTTGTACTACGATAACTATAAAGTTCCGGTGGAGCCTTATCTGAACCTGATCGAGGAAGCGACGGCTATCGCGCCAAAGCTGTTTCCGCGAGAAGGCGATGAAATGACGCTGTTCGGTCAAATGAATCGTTGGTCGTTGTTGAGGACGACCGATTCCGAGCATAAAATGACTTGGGCTCGCTTTGGCGTTCATGCCAGGCTGCTGACGACATTCGCCTACACCCGGTTAAAGGTGCCTGCGGCGGGCTCATACCGGTTCCGCTTCGGGCTGGATGGAGCTGCGCGTATCTTCGTTAACGGCAAGGAAACGTTCGCGCACCTAAAAGTCGGGCGCGTAGAAAGCGAGTTCGAGCTACAGCTTACGCTTGCGGGTGGGAGCAACGATATTCTGATTATGCTGGTAAACGTGCATCTGCATTGCATCAATTCCTTCTGGCTATCGGCAGTGGACGGAATACTGTCCGCTGAGCCGCCGCTTCTGCTGGAGAGCGAAGAGAGGAAGGCGCTTGAGAGGGATTTCGCTAGATTTTACTTGAAGGAGCATGTCGTCTCCGGACGGGAGATGTTGACGCTGCATTGGGACGGACCACTTGAATGCGAGGGCTTGTTTGTCATAGAAATTTGCCAGGGTGTTCGCGGTGTCCGTGGTCAAAGCATCGTTGTGGACCAGTATAGACTATCTCCCGAGGAGAGGGCTCTCCCACTGATCTCGGCGGATAAGCTGCCGGAAATGGAGGAGTTTCTGATAGCCATCGATTACGTATCGGAGGCCGGGGAGCGAATCGGCGGCGTAGAGCTCCGGTTTAAGCGGATCGACTGGTTCTCTGGGCTGCCTCAAGGAGCGGATTTCGGCTGCCGCAAGAAGTATATACTGGAGCGAATCTCACAAGAGAAGGGCAACCCGCGAACCGCTTTGTTCGTGGAGCTTGCCAAGATGGAGCTAGGCGACTGGCAAGCGGTTAATGTAGACATTATCGGCGAGACGCTCGACTATATTGATGCCCGCTACGATTGCGCCGACTTTGCCATGCATGGGTTGCTGCGCATATACGCCAAGTTCGCGGACGGTGGCCGCATCGACGAGAAGCTTCTTGGACGCATGAAGGCTGTGATACTGGGTTTTAAATACGCGACGGACGAACCCGGCCGTTCCATGATGTTCACTCGATCAGAGAATCACGAAATTCTGTTTTACAGCGCCGAATATCTGGCTGGTCTGCTATTTCCGGGAGAATTTTTCCCGAACAGCGGTCAGAATGGGATATTTCATGCCCTTAAGGGACGCATGATGTCCGAGAGGTGGATCAAGGAGAAGGGCACATACGGCTTTATGGAATGGCATTCCAATACCTATTACGAAGAAGACATACTGGCGCTGCTGAGCATTGTCGACTTTGGCGAGGAGAGCGGTTATACCCGAATTCTGGCGCGGCAGCTCCTGGATTTAATCTGCGTGATCCTGGCTTCCCATTCTAGCGCGGGCGTAATGGGAACTACGCATGGTCGCAGCTACGAGGAGACCATCCTCCATCCGGAACTAGAGGCGATGGGGCCAATGAACTGGTTATTGTTTGGAAAGCAGAAGCAGCTTGTCCGCAGATTGTCCATCGGCTGCGTGGCCTTGGCCGGGAGCTCCTACATTCCTGATCGCGAATGGGAGGAGCTTGCTGGCAATGGCACCCCCTTATTTACTCGTACGCGAATGGGTTTGTTTCCGCGAAGTGAAATGGACGGCGTCAACTGCGCCACCTATAGGACTCGCGACTATATGGTGTCCGGCATGGTGGAATCCAAGAAAGGCGAGAGGGGCGACCAGGTGCATGCCGGCCAAGTGCTGCTGAACGGCGAGGTTCCCGTATTTGTCACTTGCTTCGACAATAAGTCGGAGATGACCCGTCCGTCCTATTGGGGGGGACAATACCGCAACCCCAATACGTTCGCGCATCGGAGCGTGTTGGCTTACATGTACAAGCTGGAAGATGGCCCAGGCTACACACATGCTTATTTTCCATTTCGGCAATTCGATGAGGTTTGCAAGGAAGGAGATTGGCTGTTTGGCCGCAAGCGTGATGCATACGTGGCGCTTTATTCGCAGAAACCCTATACGGTAACCACCTCTGGGACCTATAAGGAACGCGAATTATTATGTCTGGAAAAATCAAACATATGGCTGCTCGAAGCAGGCAGCAAGGAGCAGTGGGTAAGCTTCGAACGATTTGTAAAAGTCATCCACTCGGCTGTGCTGATAAATGGGGCGGATGGAAGCCTTTTATTCCAATCTCCATCCATCGGTTGCATGGAGATTGGTTACGACCAGCCCTGCCGTTTAGGCGGGCAAGAGCTAATCGGCTTAGATGGTTATCCGCTTATCTGCAACGATTATGCTTATGGAGAATATGGGTCCGGCGTGATCCGTTTAGCTTTCCCGAAACGGACAAAGCTGCTTAATTTCCGAATGTAATCTCACATCCTTGTCATTCGCAACAGTAGAAGGAGGTGGCGATATGCCCCATTATTTTGATTCCGAGCAAAGCATAGCAAGTAGGAGAGGAATGGAGCCGGAGCAAGTGCTTGAGACGATCGCGTCGCGATATATCGGCAGCCATCCGTCGACTCCTTTTACCTTCAGATCTTTTAGCCGTGATGGCTTCCGGCAGCTCGACGACGGAAGATTCGATATAAACCTGGAGCACAAGCTTCCCAATGCTACGTGCGGTCAATGGGCGTTCGCTTTCGGTAAAGTATGGAGTAATTCTGAGAGCAGCTGGGAGACGGCCGTCAGCTGCTATGGCCCCCTTCGTATTCATGTGAACGGGAATCGAATCTATCGCTCGGAAATTATAGAAGAGGTCAATCCGCAAATGAGAGTGCCAGTACGCATACCGCTTCAACCCGGTTGGAACGGCATTCTGTTATCCTTCCGCAAGACGCCTTCCGGCTTCGGAGGTATCATCGGCACGGTGCGCAGCAAGTGGGGAACGCCTACGATACAAGCTCCGTTCTCTGAACGTTCCGGTCAAGCGGGATGGATATATTCTTCACCTACTGATTCCGAGCTTTGTACCGGATTGGAACTGCCACGGCACGATGACTTGGAGCAGGATTGTCCGTACGATTGGCATCCTAAGCCGCAATGGAGCGAAGCAGAGCTGCGCCTCGGCATGGGAAGCAGGATGTTTGGCATGGGAGAAGGTCGACGTTACGCTTACGGCTGGAGCAGAATGCGCTGCAAGGCCAAAGGTGTTGTTCGGTATGTCCTTCGTCTGTCCGCGCTGGGCCCGTCGACCGTATGGTTGGACGGTAAGGAGGTCTTGTCCGTCAGCGAGGCTGGATCAACGGAACGAGAGATCGAGATGGCGTTTGGTGTTCGAGACGTGTTGGTCCGATTTGTCGCCGGCGAATCGGATTGGGGATATATGCTCGAAGCGACATACAACGGAGAGAGGTGTGAATTCGAGCAGCCGTATGCGGTTCGGGGCACCGAGGAAAGCTGGTTCTATCTGGGCCCGTTCGAATCAGGGCGATCCTACAGTCCACACGAGATTCAGACCTTGCAAGGAGTGTGGGAGGAGGAAAACGGCGGAATCTACTGGCGTTTAGACAAGCCTGACACTTGGATCAGACCTTATCTGGAGAATGAGAACTTTGCCCGTTGGAGCTATCCCATCGGAGTCACTTTGTACGGATTGCTGCAAACAGCGCGCATGCTAAATCGTCCGGATATCGGTCGTTACGTGTTTGACCATATCGGGACGTGCACCCGCATGTATGCCTATTCTTTATGGGAAAAATTACAGTACGGCTATCCCGCGATTAACAATCAGCTGGCTGAGCTGGATATGCTGGACGATTGCGGATCCTTGGCATCGACGATGCTAGAGGCCTATGAGGATTGCTCCGAGCCTTCGTTCCTCTGGGTTGCCGAGCGTGTCGCCGACTTTATGATGTCGGAGCACGAGCGGAAGGAAGATGGTGTCTTCTATCGATCCAGCCCCGGCTACTTTATGGAGAATACGTTATGGGGGGACGACCTGTACATGAGTGTTCCGTTCCTGATTCGGTATGCCCGGCTTAGCGATTGCTCCGAGTATTTGAATGAGGCGGCAAAGCAGATGATGCTGTTCCGGAAGTATTTGTATATGTCCGACCAACGGATGTTGTCCCATGTGTACGATTTCAAGCACGAAACGGCAACGGGAGTAGCTTGGGGAAGGGGGAACGGGTGGCCGCTTTTCTCCCTGTCGGAGCTTCTGGAAGTGTTGCCACCCGATCATGTGTACAGAGCGGAGCTTGAGGCGTTTTTTCGGGAGCTATGCAGCGGCTTGCTCGAACGTCAAGGGATCAATGGCTTATGGCATCAAGTATTGACCGATCCGGAGTCGTACGAGGAAACCTCCTGTACCGCCATGTTCATTTACGCTTTTTGCCGCGGGCTGCGGTTCGCTTGGCTTCATGAAGACGAAGCATATGCACTGGCGGTTCGTAAAGGCTGGGAAAGCTTGACCCGCCATGCTATAGATCAATGGGGCAATGTGCATGGCGTATGCAGAGGCTCACGTTACTCATTCAGCCCGTCGTATTACAAGGAAGACTTGCTATGGACGACCAACGACACGCATGGCATCGGCATCGTCATGTTGGCCGGTATTGAGGTTGCCAAATTGCTGAGCGAATGGGAGCAGTAGGTGGCGCATAACAAGCAGGCGGCGCACCTATGGACTGGAAAGGGGGGAGGCCAGCGTTCGGATAGGCTTAGCGGTTGGAGCTGGCGTGAAGCCAGTTCCTTCGCACACGAATCGTAAACGTATTCGGGAGGGATCACACAATGGGATCAGGTCAATATCAAGGTCAAATTCAAAGGAATAACAAATTAATTAAGCTACTGGTGACTGTGAGTATGTTCACAAGTTTGCTATGGATCGGATCGCCGGCTGCGCTGGCGTCGACGGAAATCGACGGTGCTTTCATAGAATCAGGGGGTGCGGTTAGTATCGAAGCGGAGAGCGCGCTGGAGAATTCTGAATACGCTTACAGCAATGCGAGAGGGGGTGCCGAATGGACGCAGTCCGCCGGACTTTCCGGCAGCTCTATGTTAGTAGGTCCCGACGTCGGCAGCTTCTTCGCCGCGCCGCAGAATGAGAACGCTCCCCAGCTTACGTATAAAGTCAACTTCTCCACAGCCGGGAGCTACAGCCTATGGTTGTTGTACAAAGCACCGAATACTGGCTCCGATTCCGTCTATGCGGGATACGGCGATATCGTTCGCTTGACCCATGCGGAGCTCGCTACGGGTAGTTCGTTTCTTTGGAAGAAGGTTGGCACGTTCAGCGGAATCGGGGTCGGATACGTCGATATCCAGATTTGGGCGCGAGAAGACGGCTTAATGCTCGATAAGCTGTATTTGACTACGGGCAGTGAAATGCCTTCGGGTATGGGACCATCGGAATCTGATCGAGAGACCTTAACGCCAGACGCAAGCGGAGCTTGGATGGAGAGTGGCGGTCAAGTCGGCATGGAAGCCGAGGCTGCGGCCGAGAATTCGGCTTTTGCGTTTGCCGATGCCAGGGGAGGCGCTGAATGGACACTGACGGGCGGCAGCTCCGGCGATGCCATGAGGGCATGGCCGGATACCGGTGCTTTTTTTAACGCGCCGCAGAATGAGAACGCTCCCGAGCTGACCTATCAAGTGAAATTCGAAACACCAGGTAACTATAAGGTGTGGCTCTTATATCGAGCTCCGAATACCGGCGCCGATTCGGTTTATGTGGGATATAATGATGAGTTCGCCTTTGCTAATACAAGCTTGTCGACCGGCAGCACGTTTAGATGGCAAAACGTCGGTACGTTAACTGACGTTCAACCCGGATATCGAAGTATTCATTTCTGGGCCCGAGAAGACGGTTTATCTATTGATAAAATATACCTTACGACAGGTACGGACGTCCTGACCGGCACGGGGCCTCCGGAGAGCGATCGCGAGAATGGAGGTCCGATACCGACCTCGACAGTTGCGCCTAGTCCAACGCCAACGGTTACGCCTACCGCTTCGCCGACGCCTAGTCCGACGTCAACGCCTAGCCCCACTCCGACGCCTAGTCCGACGTCAACGCCTAGCCCCACTCCGACGCCTAGTCCGACGTCAACGCCTAGCCCCGCACCGACGCCAACGGCGACCGTCATTCCAGGAACGGTGGTCGTCGATACAACGGATCCGAATATCGTGTATCGAGGTGCATGGTCATATTCGGGCTCCGCGCTGAACAATTACGGCAATGATCAGTATGCAAGCAACGCAACCAACAATTATGCCGAATTGAATTTTACGGGAATCAGTGTTTATTGGATAACTTCGCTTGCGAGCAACAGAGGAATGGCCGACATCTACATCGACGGAAATTGGGTCCAGCAGGTAGATCTGTATTCGCCGAGTGAGCAATTCAGGCAAATTGTGTTCTTCCGCGAGGATCTCGGCAGTGGACCACATACCATTCGGGTTCAGATTAGCGCGAACAAAAACAGCTCCTCCTCCGACCACTACGTAACGATGGACGTCTTCGCTGTGCCCGGGACGCTCCCTCCGGCACCTGCCCCCTCCCCCGGAAGCGGCGACCGATACGTAACGCCGGAGGGCTCGGGAACGATGGATGGCAGCAGTTGGGCGAACGCGATGAACGGTAATTGGGTCGATGGATTGCAGAAGGCGTGGGACTCCGCCGGGGCAACGGGCACGGTGTTTGTCGGAAGCGGCGACTACGATGTTCCCCAGATTCTCGAGATGACTTCTGGAGGCTTGAGCGTAGTCGAGCCGAAGAAGCTTCAAGGTGTGGACCGCGGATCGGGACTTCCCGTATTCCACGGCGACTTCTCCCATACGATGCAGAGAAGAGGAACGCTGATCGAAGTCGCATCGGAAGTCAGCTATTGGTTGCTTGAGGATATCGAAATCAATCGTTATTATTACGGCGTCGAGACGAAGGGGCGAAATGTCGGATATCGAATTCTTAATGTCGACGTTTCTTTCATGAGTGACGGCTTGTACTTACGAGGCGGGGCAACGGCTCAGGATGCAAGCATAGGATCCAACGACATCCTCATTGAGGACTCCGATTTCAAGTATTATACGAAACGCGGCATCCGTTTCAGAGACGGAAATTATAACGCGACGGTCAACCGATGCACGGCGGATGCAGGCGGGGAGGCGTATTGGGTAACGGGCAATTTCCCGTTCAGCTTCCAGGTGGCCGATGCCGATCAGGCTGCCGGCGTCATTGATCGCGACATTACGTTCAACGACTGTGAAGGACGCAACAACTATCATAACGGAGGCACCGGCTATTGGAACGGGGATTCCTTTGTATCCGAATGGAACGCGGACAATATTACGTATAATCGCTGCAAAGCCTTTGACAATACGGATGGTGGTTGGGACGTTAAGGCTACAAATACGTATCTGAACGATTGCGTTGCCTTGGGTAACAAGAGAGGGTTCAGGTTCTGGTCGACTGGCGAAGCGGTGATGAATAATTGCATTGCTGCCTATTCCGACAGCTTCGGCGCATGGATTGGAGCAACGAGCAACTTTTCCAAACGGGCTAACGTGATCATGTACGACTGCACCTTCTTCAACAACGGTGGGAACGAGTTGCGCATTGAAGGTGGATTTGTTACCGCCTACAATTCTATCTTCGCGGATACAGAAAGTACAAGCAACTTGTACAGCAAGATCGACGGAGGCGATTATACGTTAGTCGACTCCGTTGGCTACGGCTACGTCAACGGGATTTTCCAAGGGACAGATCCAGAGATCTTGAATCCAACTAATGAATTTTGGACAGGGGTAGGCGCTGATTTCAACAACGGCTTATATGGTTCTTCCAAAGGCTACTACCAGCCAAATCTGAGTAATATGCTGCCTTCGTCGCCAAGGACACAACCCGTATTGACGCCGGACCGTTACGTAACACCAACGGGCTCAGGGTCTATGGACGGCAGCAGTTGGTCAAACGCGCTATCCGCTGAAGCCCCTAACGCCCTTCAATCGGCGTGGAATCATACCGCTGCGACAGGCACGCTGTATATCGGAAGCGGCAACTATGTGGGCAGAAAACTAGTGATCGCAGCCGGCGGTACGGATGCCTCTTCGCCAAAGCGATTGGTAGGCGTGGATACCGGCGGCGGTCTGCCGGTGTTCTCCGGCAGCTTTACCCGATTCAACCAAGTATCCGGCAATTTTATCGATGTATCCGCGGGCGCTAGTTATTGGGAAGTGAAGGATATACAAATTCGAAATTATGCCGTTGGTATTTATACGAAAGGCAGAAACGTAGGATTTCGTATATCCAATGTGGATGTGACGGAGATGAGCGATGGTTTTTATTTAAACGGAGGGGCAACTGCTCAAGACGCCTCAATTGGCTCCCATGACATTCTGATCGAGGATTGCGATTTCATGTATTACACGAAACGCGGTTTGCGAATTAGGGGGGGACATTACGATGTTGTCGTGAACAATAGCACAGCCGATGCCGGTGGTGAGGCTTACTACGTGCCAGGCAACTTCCCGTTTGGTTTCCAAGTAGCCGATTCCAATCAAGATCCCGCCATTGTAGACCGAAATATTACGTTCAACGACTGCATATCCAGCAACAATTATGAGAATGCGGGGTCGGATGCCTACTGGAACGCGGACGGCTTCGTCGCGGAGAAGGCCTCCGACTATATAACCTTTAACCGAAGCATCGCCTTTGGCAATACGGATGGCGGATGGGACATCAAGTCGGATCACGCGTATCTCAACGATTGCATCTCGTACGATAATAAGCGGGCCTACCGGTTCTGGTCCAGCGAAGAGGCCGTCATTCGCAACAGCGTAGGTTATGCTTCCGTCGAGTTCGGCGGTATGCCGGCGGCCGCCGGCGTATGGGCGGGGATAACGGGAGGCGAGCCAGCCAACGTATTCATTTACAATAGTGAAATCTACAATAATGCCGGGCCTGAAGTAAGAGCGGAAGGCGGAAATATAACTTTCTACAATAGCATTGTTTCTGAAGGCAGAGCCGTTAGCGAGGCGTTCACGTCGATTGACCCTGTAAAGCTCGGCAGCATTAACTTCGTTGATTCGAAGACATATTATTCAGGTGTGTCGGGCATGAATCCCCAATATGTGCTGAAAAGCCTCGACATTGCCCCCGGCACAATAAGTTTTGACGAGGAGACTTTCAGCTATAGCTTGAATGTGAGCAGCGGAACAACCTCCATCGCTATTACGCCAACTGCCGCTTCTATGGTGTATAAGAGCTTGACGGTGAACGGGAATCCGATCTCATCAGGCTCCGTGATGGATGTTTCGCTGGCCCCCGGCCTGAATGTGATCGTAATTGAACTGACGGCCTACGACGATACACAAGTGAGTTATGTTCTGGAGGTTGATAGGCAATAAAGCGATACTAAAGTTATCGTTTGCCTGCTCACGTAAGAAGTATGGTTTAAGTAACCGCCGACTGTGCACAGTCGGCGGTCATTTTTTTGTAGGTCAGCCCGCTAATCGCCACTATTCTATAAAATGCGTACTCCCATATGAAAATATCGGTGTTTCTTTCGCTAGAATAAGAGACCTACAATAGAGGTGCATCTTATTCCAGCTTTGAGAGGAGCGAATTGATGTGAGAAGAGCAAGGTATCTGATCGGACTGGCTATGGCAGCCGTGCTGCTGGCCATGTCGGTCATGGTCCCGCCGCCGCCGGCCAGCGCGTCGGCAACCGGAATGATCAAGCGGGTGTACACGGACAAGGCGAGGTACGCCCCGGGGAACACCGCCACGATCAAGGTGGAGCTGACCAATGATTCCGGATCCACGTACAACGGCAGTGTAAGCATGACGATTCACCATCTTGAGACGCAAGTCCACTCCACTTCTACTTCCATTAATCTTCCCAACGGTCAATCCACCACGGTCACTTTCACATGGACAACGCCAAGCACCGATTTCAAAGGTTATTTCGTCAAGGTCGCCGCAGGCGCATCTACAGGCGCGACCGCCATCGACGTGTCCAGCGACTGGACAAGGTTCCCCAGGTACGGCTATATAACGGAATATCCATCGGAGTCCTCCTCCGTTACCGACGCCCGGGTGAAGCGGACAGTAGAGGACTATCACACGAACGCCTTCCAGCTCTACGACTGGATGTGGCGCCATGAGAACAACATTAAGCGGACAGGCGGCGTCATTGACAGCTCATGGATGGACTGGAGCGGCAAGCACACCATGTACTGGTCCACCATTCAGAACTTGATCGGCTCCATGCATAATTACAACGCGGCAGCGATGCCGTACACCATGACATACGCCGCGCTGCACAATTACCAGACCATCTCGGGAGTCGATCCGCAGTGGGCGATGTACTCCGATACGGCGCATGCGAGCCAGCTGGGCTTCGACTTCGACGACAACAACCCCGATACGTGGCTGTGGCTGTTCAACCCGGCCAGCGCGGGCTGGCAGAGTTATATTTACGGCCAATATCGGGACATGATCTCCACAGCCGGCTTCGACGGCATCCACCTCGACCAGATGGGCGAGCGGGCCGACCCGTACGATTACAACGGCAACGTCATCGATCTCGACAACAGCTTCTCCGGCTTTATCAACAACCTGCGCGCCAATCTGGACAGCAACGGCATGTCGGACAAGGTGCTGACATTCAACAACGTGGATGGCGCGGAGGATGGCTGGGCATTCGACGACGTCACCAAAAACGCCGAATACGACTTCACCTACACCGAAATTTGGGGGGAGGCGAACGACTACATCGAGCTAAAGGCGCTGATCGACAAGGCCAAGCGCAACAATGGGCAGAAGGCGGTTGTACTGGCGGCTTACATGAACTTCGAGGAGAATACGGGCACGCGCTACGAGGCGGAAGCCGCCACGCTGAACGGCGTGACGACGAATACGAACCATGCAGGCTATACCGGCAGCGGCTTCGTAGACGGCTTCGGCGACAACGGGGATTACGTGCAATTCTCCATTACTGTGCCGGAGGAAGGCTGGTACGGACTTGTATTCCGCTACGGCAACGACACGGGCACCAACAATACGCGCAGCCTGTACGTGGACGGCAGCTTCGTGAAGCAGGTTGGTCCATTCCTCGACCAGAGCAGCTGGGGCACCTGGAAGTTCGACGCCTCCCATACCGTCTGGCTGACGGCAGGCTCGCATACGGTCAAGCTGGCCAAGGAAGCGGGCGACACGGGCTTCATTAATCTGGACAGCATGACGCTGGGCACGTTCGACGAGGCTTCCGTTCGGCTGACAGGCGCTGCAATTGCGGCGGCAGGCGCTACCCGCATCGAGATGGGCGAGGGCGACCAGATGCTGGGACATCCGTACTTCCCGAACCGCGCGAAGCAGATGCGGAACAGCCTCAAGACAGCGACCAAAAATCAGTATAACTTCATAACGGCGTACGAGAATCTGCTGTTCGACAAGGATGTGTTCAACGTGGATTCCGGCAGCCAGTTCGTGGAGATTACAGGACAGCCTGTCGCCGGCAACGGCACTGCGGGCAACATCTGGCATTTCATGAAGCAGAGCGACGATTACAATATCGTGCATCTGCTGAATATGAAGAACAGCACGGACACCGACTGGCGCAATTCCGACAACGCGCCGACAACGCTCACGAACCTGGCGACTAAGGTGTACATCGGCAGTCAGGAATCGGTATCTGGCGTTTACCTGGCTTCTCCCGACATCTCGCTTGGCGCGTCCCAGTCGCTGTCTTACACGACGGGCACGGACAGCAAGGGCAAATACGTCTCCTTCACGGTGCCATCGCTCCAATATTGGGATATGATCTACATGAAGCGGAGCTTCACAACGCCGACGGATGACATCTACCAAGCGGAGAGTGCGGTGAAGGTGAGCGTAGGCGTCAACACGAACCACTCGGGATACACGGGAACAGGCTTCGTGGACAACTTCTCAGACAACGACGGCGTGACGTTTACGGTATCGGCGTCCCAGGACGGCGACCAGGCGCTGCGCTTCCGCTACGCCAACGGCGGCTCGAATGCGACGAGGGATATTTTTGTGGATGGCAACTATGCGGGCACCATCGCCTTCCCTTCGACAGGGAGCTGGAGCGCGTGGGGGATGGCCGAGCTGACAGTCAGCCTTAAGAAGGGTGTTCATACCATTACTATTTGGAAAAATAGTGCCAATACAGGCGCGATTAATCTGGACTACCTCGACCTGGACAAAACGTACATCTGGCAGTTCGACAGGCAAATTACGTCCGTGCCGGCAGGCTACAGAATAACGTTCCGCACCGGCGCCTCGGGCTGGGTGCATCAGGGAACCAACGGCTGGACTGGCGTCATCGACGCCAAGATGAATCCGAACGGCTCGGGCGACCCGCTGCTTGATCACGAGGTGTCCGTCGGTCCATTCTCCTCCAGCACGACTGTGGATTTCACCTTCCTGTGGGATGACAACAATAACGGGGTACTGGAGAGCAGCATCGACCGCTGGGAAGGAACGGATTTCGAGATTACGGTTAACTAGGCAGCAAGTGCTGACCGGAGGGCGCGAGCGGGCGGAACGATGGGGCAAGAGCCGGCATCGCCGCTCCTCCGGCGGCCAAATCCATGAAGGGTGGAGAATCATGTGATGACGACAAGCAAGCTGCAATGGCGCAAGGGGTTGTCTGCAATCGTCGCGTTGGCCTTGTTCTGCTCGACCTTCCTGCTGACCTTGACGACGCCCGCTCTGGCTTATGTGGCGGCGCTCGGCAACGTGACGGCTTTCTCGGTGTCCGGCGATTCGCTTACGCTAACCGTTGATAACGGCGCGGAGCCAAACGACGACATTCTAATCTTCGACGTGCTGCAGCCCGATATCGTGAAGGTGTCGTACCGGCCGAACAACGTTTCGCCGAGCCCTGACACGCCGATGATTGATCCCAACAAGACGTGGAGCGCGGTGGGCGCGACGATCAATACGTCCGGTAATCCCATTACGATTACAACGTCCAAGATGAAGGTGGAGATTGCCAAAACCCCTACGCGGGTCACGATCAAGAAGGCGGACGGCACAACGCTGCTGTGGGAGCCTTCAGGGGGAGGCGTGTTCTATGACGGCGTCCGCTTCCAGCATGCGAGCGGGCACAATATCTATGGCATTCGCAGCTACAACGCCAACGAAAGCGCGCCTGACCTGCTGCGCAACAACAGCAACCATCCCGCCCACGCGGGCCATCAGGGGGATTCCGGCGCGCCGCTGATGTGGTCCACGGCCGGCTATGGCATCCTGGTTGACAGCGATGGCGGATATCCCTATACGGATGATGCCACCGGCAAGCTGGAGTTCTACTACGGAGGCACGCCGGACGAGGGCCGGAGATACAGCAAGACGGACGTAGAGTATTACGCGATCGTCGGCGGTCCGAAGGACATTATGGCGGGCGTCGCGGAAATTACGGGCAAGTCGCCGATGCTGCCCAAGTGGTCTCTTGGCTTCATGAACTTCGAATGGGGCACGAACCAGACGGAGATGACCAGCTTGGTCGACACCTACCGGGCCAAGAACATTCCTCTTGATGCTTACGGACTCGACTACGACTGGAAAAAGTACGGCGAAACCAACTACGGCGAATTCGCCTGGAACGGCACAAACTTCCCGGACGCAAGCTCCGGGACGCTGAAGTCCAATATGGACGCCAAAGGCATTAAGATGATCGGCATTACCAAGCCAAGAATTGTGACAATGGACGCCGGCAGCAACCGGACGACCCAATACAACGACGCCAATGCGGGCGGGTATTGGTACCCGGGGCATAGCGAGTATTCGGATTATTTTATCCCCGTGCTGGTAAGATCCATTGATCCCTACAACGCCAGCATGCGCTCCTGGTATTGGGACCATTCAGAGGACGCTTATGACAAGGGCATCATAGGCTGGTGGAACGACGAGACGGACAAGGTGTCGTCGGGTTCTGCACAGTGGTGGTTCGGCAACTTCACGACAACGCATCTGTCGCAGGCGATGTATGAAGGGCAGCGCGCGTACACGAACAACAATCAGCGGGTGTGGCAGACGGCAAGGACGTTCTACCCCGGGGCGCAGCGGTATGCGACGACCCTCTGGTCAGGCGATATCGGGGCGCAGTTCTACATGGGCGAGAAGGTCGGCTGGGCTTCCGGCATGCAGGAGCAGCGCACGGTTATGTTGTCGTCGATCAATAACGGGCAGCCCAAATGGGGCATGGACGCCGGCGGCTTCAACCCTTCGGACAGCAATCCGAGTCCGGAGCTGTACGCGAGATGGCTGCAGTTCTCCGCGCTGACCCCGGTGTTCCGGGTTCATGGCAACCTGAACCATCAGCGCCAGCCTTGGTATTACGGCAACACGGCAGAGGAAGCGGCCAAGGGTGCGATTCAGCTGCGTTATTCTCTTGTGCCATACATGTACACGTACGAAAGAACGGCTTATGAGACCGGCCTCGGTCTTGTCCGGCCGCTGCTGTTCGACTATCCGAATGATGCTGTCGCCAGCAACTATACGCAGGCCTGGATGTTCGGAGATTATCTGCTTGCCGCGCCGGTGGTGGACGAATCGCAGACGGTGAAGGATATTTATTTACCCGCAGGGACCTGGATCGATTACTTCCGGGGCACCACGTATGCGGGCGGCCAGACGATCCAATACGACGTCAACGCCGAGACATGGTCGGACATTCCGCTGTTCATCAAGAAGGGCGCGATTATTCCGACACAGAAGCCGCAGGACTACATCGGCCAGAGCGCAGTGACAACGGTTGGCGTCGACGTCTTCGCGGATACGTCCGCGACGAGCTTCACGTATTACGAGGACGACAATTCCACGTATGATTATGAGAGCGGGGAGCATTTCAAACAGGTCATGACGGCGCAGGATAACGGCGGAAGCGGCATCAGCTTCCAGATCGCGGCGAAGTCGGGCACGTATACGCCTGAGGTGCAGAGCTATATCGTCCGCGTTCACGGCAAAGCCGGCACGGGCGTGACGAGCAATGGCTCCGCGCTTACATCTTACGCCGATCTGAACGCGCTGGAGGCGGCAAGCGGCGAAGGCTGGGCGACGGGCAAGGACGTGTACGGCAACGTGACGTACGTGAAGGTCGCGGCGGCAAGCGCCTCGGCCAAAAACATCGTAGTCTCCGGCATGGCTTCCCCATCGGCGACCGGCATGAAGCTGGAGGCGGAGAAGGCGTCGTTGTCGGGCAATACAACAACAACCAAAGCCAAGTCGAATAACAATCATTCCGGCTACTCCGGCGCGGGCTTCGTCGATGGCTTCGACAACGCCGGGGCGGCGGTCACCTTCTATGCGGACGTCAAGACGGGCGGCGACTATGCGCTCGACCTGCGTTATGCGAACGCGACGGGCTCCGCCAAGACGGTCAGCATCTATGTGAACGGCAAGCGGATCAAGGGAACCAGCCTGCCGAACCTCGCGAACTGGAGCACATGGTCGACGAAGTCGGAGACGGTGCCGCTGGCCGCGGGCCGCAACGCGATTACGTACAAATACGACAACGATTCCGGGGATACCGGCAACGTTAATCTGGATTATGTCACCGTTCCATTCCATCCTGCGGTGGCGAAATACGAGGCGGAAAGCGCGGAACGCACAGGCGGCGCGAATGTGAACAGGAATCATTTGTTCTATACGGGCGAAGCGTTCGTCGATGGTATGACGACGGTTGGCGCGCAGGTGAAATTTAAGGTTGACGTGCCGTCGGCGGGCAGCTATCAGGTGGCGCTGCGCTACTCCAACGGAGCGGGCACAGCGAAGACGCTCAGCACGTACGTGAACGGCGTCGACGTCGCGCAGGTCAGCCTCGCGAGCACCGGCAGCAGCTGGGACAAGTGGCAGGACGCGGCGCAGACGCTTACGCTTGCGGCGGGCTCCAATACGATTGCGTATCGGTACGACGCGACGGACAGCGGCAACGTCAATCTGGACCGTCTGCTCGTGGCTTCAACCTCTCCAGGAACGCCGGAGTCGGAGCGCAATCTGCTCGACAACCCCGGCTTCGAGCGAGGATCGGCATTCGCCAGCAACTGGACGGAATGGCATCCGACGGGGCAGGCGCTCGCTTACGGCGTAGACGCAGGCTCTGGCTCGAATCCGCCTGCATCCGCATGGACGGAGGACAAACGCGCTTACTTCTATGCGGCAGGGGCCTACCAGCAGAGTATTCACCAAGTCATTGACGTTCCGGTCAACAACGCGACCTACGACTTTGAGGCGAGGGTTCGCATGCAATACGCGAATCCGACGATTGCTAGGGCCGAAATCGCAGGCTACGGCGGCCCGATGCTGACGCAAAGCATCTCGAACGACGGCGTATGGAAGGTCATTAAGATCAGCAACATCTACGTCACCTCCGGCCAGATCGATGTAGGCTTCTACGTCAATTCGCCGGGCGGCACTGTGCTCCATATTGACGATGTGAGGGTGACGAAGCAGTAAGCAGAGCATAACAGGTTGAAGTAAGCGGGAAGCTGAAAGCAAGAAAAACGTTTGACGTAAGCAACAAGCAGCAAGCGTTGACCCGCAGGAAGGCCGCTTCGGCAGGAGCAGCCATCTTGCGGGTTTTTGTTGTGCGATATACGGTATAATCGTGAGAAGAGATTATTTTAGTAGAGGAAAGAGAGAGATGGGTATGGCGGATATTCTCGTTCGAGAGAACACGTTGATTCAGAAATTTAATGAGGCTGAGCGGGAGAAGACGCGTCTAAGCAAGCTTCCCCTGCTGCTGATTGCGGTTGGGGGCATGTGTCTGCCGATTTCGGTGGTTGCCATTGTGCTCATTCATTGGTCCTTTGTGGCATTAAGCGTTGCAAGTCTGCTCTGTCTGGGCATGGGCGTATGGCAGTGGCTGCAGGCCAGGGAGCAGCAGGAGCGCTTCTATGATGTCGCGAGCGATAGTCCGGTGGCAGGAATTGAAGGGCGGATGAACACCATTCATGCCTTGCGGAGATTGCCGGCTGGCTGGAAGGTGATATCCGATGTGTCTATACCGTCCGGCTCCGAGATGGTGCGCGCGGATTTTGTGGTGGTTAGCGAGAAGGGGATTTGGTGCATTGACGTTAAGCATGTCAACGGCGAGCTGGAGGTCGATCCGGTGGGCGGAACGATGACGCAGCGGAAGTCGGGGAAGGGAGGCGTGCCATATGTCCAATCGGCGGGTAACCCCATTGGCGAAACTGCGAATGCTGCTGCGCGGCTGGAGGCGTACCTTCAAGACCAGGGTGTTAGTGACTTGCCCGCCATTCATGGCGTCGTCTACTTCTCGCATGACGCGGCCACCGTCACGGTGACAAGCTCAATGGAACGAATCGCCGTGCTGCAGGGAGAACGCGCCCTGCTATCCTATCTGGACGATCAAACGTCGCCGCAAGCTGTAACGCTCCAGACGCAAGAGCAGGTTGTGGGCTTGCTGTGGAGGAAGTGAGCTGAAGCTATGTCTTCTGATTCGAACGAGCCAGCTCGTTTTACTGTCATTCTGACTTCCGTTCCGTACACATCGACACGTGGAATCGCTATCGCACCTCAATCGCAACTCATTAGTGCAATAACGATCTGACGTGTGGCTATAGGGGCGCAGGAGGGCTGGTGCGGCTCGATAACGACACGTGGAATCGCTATCGCACCTCAATCGCAACTCATTAGCGCAATAACGATTTGGCGTGTGGCTATTGGGGTTCGGGAGGGCTGGTGCGGCTCTATAACGACACGTGGAATCGCTATCGTACCTCAATCGCAGCCCATTAGCGCAATAACGATCTGACGTGTGGCTATCGGGGGATGGGAGGGCTGGTGCGGCTCGATAACGACACGTGGAATCGCTATCGCACCTCCATTGCAGTTCAATAGTGCAATAACGATCTGACGTGTGGCTATAGGGGCGCAGGAGGGCTGGTGCGGCTCTATAACGACACGTGGAATCGCTATCGCACCTCAATCGAAGCTCATTAGCGCAATAACGATCTGACGTGTGGCTATTGGGGTTCGGTAGGGCTGGTGCGGCTCGATAACGACACGTGGGAGAGTGTCTATTAATTGTGGACAGCTTTTCATCTTGTTTCTCAACTGCCCTCAGATCGATTTTCTTTTAGTCATTAGATTCAACTGTTATTAAAAATCCATCTGAGGGGCGCAAATTAGGCAAGAAGATTCAATGTCCACATTAAATCGACACTCTCCGTGGAATCGCTATCGTACCTCAATCGCAGCTCATTAGCGCAATAACGATCTGACGTGTGGCTATTGGGGTTCGGGAGGGCTGGTGCGGCTCTATAACGACACGTGGAATCGCTATCGCACCTCCATTGCAGTTCAATAGTGCAATAACGATCTGACGTGTGGCTATAGGGGCGCAGGAGGGCTGGTGCGGCTCTATAACGACACGTGGAATCGCTATCGCACCTCAATCGAAGCTCATTAGCGCAATAACGATCTGACGTGTGGCTATTGGGGTTCGGTAGGGCTGGCGCGGCTCTATAACGACATGTGGAATCGCTATCGCACCTCAATCGCAGCTCATTAGCGCAATAACGATCTGACGTGTGGCTATTGGGGTTCGGGAGGGCTGGTGCGGCTCTATAACGACATGTGGAATCGCTATCGTACCTCCATTGCAGCTAATCCCATCTTACAAGCGCTATAGAGCTTGAAGCTTACTAAACGCCCGACCGCTCCTGATATTCCCCCGGCGGGATGCCGAAATGCTGCTTGAACACGTAGGAGAAATGTTTGACGCTGAGGTAGCCGACCTTCTCCGCGACGTCATACACCTTCTCCGGCGGCTTCGCTCGCAGCATACGCGCTGCATGCTCCATGCGGATGCGCGTCAGAAATTTGATATAAGATTCTTGTGTGTTTTGGTGAAAAAGGCTGCTTAAGTAACCTGGCGATACGCCCAACTTGTCGGCAATCAGCGCTAGGCTGAGCGGCTCGGCGTAATGGGCTTGAATGTAGGCCTTCATCTTGGTAATCGTCTCATGCTCGCTGCCATTGCCGGCGCCAAGCGAAGGCTCGGGACGGGCTTGGGCGCGCAGCTGCTGCAACGCCCTGCAATAGAGGGCCGCGAGTGCCTTGACAGCTTCGTCCGTAATGCCAGGCGCGTCCTTCTCGGCCGCCCGGGCCGTCTTTGCTAGCCCATCCGCCTCCCCTTGACCGCCCGCATCCGCTGATCCGCCCGCCAAGCCCGACCTGCCGTCATGGGCTGGGCTATCACCCGCAGGGGCGCCCTCGCGAAGCAGCTGAACGGCGGACAGGAGCGCCGCCTGCCGCCGCTCCTTCGGCAGTGCGGCCGACAGCGCATGGAGCAGGAAAGCGCCAAGCCGAAGCGCCCCAGCTCGGCGGCTCGGACGCGTCTGCTGAACGAGAGCGCGAAGCGCGGCCTCCAGCTCGGCGTCCCGCGCTTCGGCGTACAGCGCGCTAATCGCCGCAAGGGAGGAGCGCAGCTCCTCGGCGAGCATGCCAGGATCGGCAGGGGTGCCGCCCTCTGGACCCCCTGGCGTCTTCATAAGCAGCCCATCCACACGCCCATGCCTATCCCCACATTCATCCAGCAGCCCATCTCCACGCCCATGCCCATCTCGACACTCATCCAGCAGCCCATCTCCACGTCCATGCCGATCCTGAACCCCATCTCCATGCCCGAACAGACGCTGCAGCATCAGGTCGCTGGCCGAGACGTAGGAGGCCCCAAGCTGCTGCACCTCCATCTCCGAGGAGCCGACCGCGCCCCACAGGCCGAGCCCCGTCATGCCGGCTATAGCCCCGGACAGCTCCAAGAACATGGCGGCGCACCGGCGACGAACATCCGCCTCGTCGTCTCCGGGCACCAGCATGGCCGTTCGTTGCTCGGCATCGACGAAGAGGACGATGCCGGAACCGGCCACCGCCAGCTCGGATGCGGTCTGATGGACGATATAGCGGAACAGCGCATGGTCGCTCGGCGAGATGCCGCGGTCGATCAGCTGCCCTTCATCCAGGTCCACCAGCATGATGGCCGCTTCGGCCTCAATCAGATTCATTCGGAGCCGGTGCAGGAGAGGGTAGAGCACCTTGAACTCCATATGGTTGCCGCTGGCTGCAGCGTGCAGGAAGTTGCGAGCGATCTGCTCTCTCGACTGCTCCGACAGCGCGCGGTAAGAGGCTTGCTCCGCTCTCTCCGCCGCCAGCTCGGTCGCGATGCGTCCCAGCACCTCGATGATCTCATCCTTGACCAGAGGCTTCAGCATATATTCGTCCACGCCGTAATGCATCGCTTCCTTGGCCAGCGCAAACTCGTCATAGCCGGACAGAATGACGACGCGGGGGCGACTCCGTCTGCCCGACAGCTCCCGTGCAAGCTCCAGTCCGGTCATGACGGGCATCTTAATGTCGGTAATGATCAGATCGAACGCTTCTCCCCGGTCGATGAGCGCCAGCGCTTCCTGGCCATCCTCTGCTTCGCCCGCACAGATCCATTCCCGATGAAGCCCGTTGATCTGCAATTTCATGTATTCTCTCGTCATAGGCTCGTCGTCAACGATCAGCAATCTGTACATGTGTGCGCTCCTCCGTTCCGCCATAAGGAATTGTAATAGTGAAGACCGTTCCAAGGCCCATGCCGCTCTCGACCGACAGGCCGTAAGCGCTGCCATATCTCGCTTTGATCCGCTTGTTCACGTTCACGAGACCGATGCCCGTCCGGGTGCCGGCAGCGACTGCTGGCTGCTCCATGGCCTCCAATCTTCTCCGGAGCGCGCCAAGCGTCTCTTCGTCCATGCCGGGACCGTTGTCCCTCACCTCCAATAGAAGCTTGCCGGGCAGAAGCTTCGACGTTATGGAGATGACGGTTGGCTCCTTGCGGCGCTCGCACACATGCACGACGGCATTCTCGACCAGCGGCTGCAGCAGAAGAGCCGGCACATGATGCGGGTAGAGGGACGGGTCGATATGAACGGTATAAGACAGTCGTCCTTCGTACCTGCTGCTCTGAATGCCTAGGTAGGCGTGAAGCAGCTCAACCTCCTTCTGGAGCGGCATCTCCTTGTCCCACTGCGACATGCCGCGGAGAATGCTGCTGAGCGCATTAATATGCTCTATCGCTTTCTCCTGCTTCCCCGATTGCATGGACAGGCTGATTAAGTTAAGCGTATTAAATATAAAATGAGGCCGAATCTGGTTGAACAGCGCGTTAATCTGCGCTTCCTGCTGCAGCAGCTTGGACTCGTACACCTCCTTCACGAGCGCCGTATTCTCCTGAAGCATTACGCCGATGCGGCCTACCAGCCGGTTGAAGGCGGAGCCGAGATAGCCGATCTCATCGCGCCGGCTGCTCTGGAACGTCACGTCCAGCCGGCCCAGCTCCACTTCCTTCATGAGCTTCACAATAAGCAGCAGCGGCTTCAGGAAATGCCTGGTCAGCGCGATCAGCGCCAGCAGGGCGATCAAGGCGCCGCCGACGGAGAAGAGCAGCGCCTTGTTGCGCGTGTCGATCGCCTCCCGGTTCATCTCCAGGACGGAGCTGACGGCGACGACCGTCCACCCGATGCGAGGAACCTCCGCCGTGTTCAGCACATAACCGTCCTTGCTATGGGTGAAACCCTGAAGCGCGCCGAGAGCTGCGGCCTTATGCTGCTCTGTAGACGCATACACAAATTCGCCCGCGGCGTCCACAATATACAGCCCGCCGTCCTGCCCCATCTCCGCCTTCTCCAGAATGTCAATAATGCCGCTGTAATCGGCATCCGCCTTAATAACACCAAGAATAATCTGAGAATTGCTAATGCTGCGAAGCTGCTTGACGACGGAGAAGGTCCGCACGCTGCCGACCCGTCCACCGGAGACGCTGCCGCTGTCCGGCACAAAAATATATTCCTGCGTAGCAAGAGCCTGCCGGTACCAGTCGTATTCCTCCAGCCTCTCGTCGGGAACCAGCTTGGTGGGAAGCCGGGAGCTGGAGTATATTTCGTCCGTGACGACGGATACCCGGGCGATGTCGCCTCTGGGATAGATCATGATCTCTTCCAGAAAGGATTCAATGAGGCGCCGCTTCTCAAGCTGCTCCAGCTCCGTGCCGCCGGGCGGCTCCTCCAGCGCTTGCATAATACGCTCGTTGCGATAAGGGTACAGCGTGAGGCGATACAGGTCGTCGAGGTAAGTATCAATATTAAGCGCGACCTGATCCAGAATTTGCTGCACCTTCTCGGAGGATTGGCGCTGGAAGTCGCGCGTATACCGCGTATAGGAGAGATAGGATTCGAAGAAGACGGAGCACAGCAGCAGGAGGCCCGTCATGGCGAGCAGCTTCGTCTTAATGCTCCACTCGCGGTAGCTCTTCATTGGGAATAACCGCAGCCGCATGCCAGCCGCCTCCTCGCTTTATCGTTTCCTTCATTGTACATTGTAATGGACGGCCGCCCAAGGCGGAAGACGATCTGAAAAAACAGTACCCCGATCATGATTTTCAGGTATTCCAAGCCGGGCCGATTAGCTTTAATCTAAACGTGCAGCACCAATATATCCTCGGGGGAGGAAACACAGTGATTCGTAAAAAATGGATGAGTTTGTTATGCGCTATGCTTGTTCTGGCGCTTGCGGCGGCGTGCAGCTCGGGCGGCAACGGCGGCAATGGAGGCAGCAACGGAGGGGCAACGGCGGAGCCGTCGGCAGCCGCTTCGGCGAAGCCGGTGGAGACGGAGAAGCCTCAGGAGAAGGTGACGCTGAAGTTTTTTACAGGCAAGGTAGAAACAGTGGATCTGATGAATGAGCTGATCGCGAAGTTCGAGGCGGCGAATCCGAACATCAAGGTGGAGCAGGAGTACCAGAAGGACGCCAGCAATATGATCAAGGTCAAGTTCGCCTCCGGCGATGTCCCGGATATTACAACAGTTTACGCTCAGGATTATGTGGATCAAGGGAAATACCTGGACCTGTCCAATGAGCCGTTCTGGTCCCGCGTACTGCCGGCGATCAAGGAGCTGAATACCGACATTAAGAGCGGCAAGCAGTACAGGGTCGCGACGAATGTTACGATGGCGGGCATCTTTTACAACAAGAAGGTGTTCGAGGAGCTTGGCTTGAAGGAAGCTCATACATGGGCGGAATTCAAAGGCAATCTGCAGACGATCAAAGAGAAGAAGCCTGATATGACACCGATGTTCCTGGCTGGCAAGGACTCCTGGACGCTGGGGCATCTGATCGAATTTATGGCGCACGGGGTCATCAAGCAGAAGCACGGCGTGGCGGACGCGCGAGCGGCGTTCATCAACAATGAGCAAGACAAACTGCAGTTCGACGCGCAGGGCGGAGGCATCGAGGCGTTCGCGGGCAGGCTGCTGGAGCTGAAGGAAGCGGGACTCATTAACAAGGATGCCATTACGGCCACGTATGACAATCAGAAGGAAGCGTTCGTTACCGGCAAGTCGGCGCTGTTCAGCCAAGGCATGTGGGTGCTCGGCGATCTGCTGACGCTGAACCCGGATATGGCAGGCGATATCGGCTTTGCACCATTCCCGGCTATCGTCGACGGCACGCAGCCCGTTACGCTGTCCGCCGAGGATTCCGTGTACGCCATTACGTCGGAATCCAAGCACCCGGAGGAAGCGAAGAAGTTTCTGGAGTTCCTGTTCCAGCCGGACAATCTGAAGGCGTACAGCGAATTCTTGAAGTCGCCGCCGGCGTTCACGGATGTCAGCGCGGACTGGGGACCGCTGAAGGATCAAGCTGCCGCAGCGCTGAAGGCAGGCGTCAACATCGCCTTCACGGATACGCCGTCGGGCTTCTCGGGAGACGACGCTGGCCGAATGGTGCAGGAGCTGCTGGCAGGCAAATACAAATCCTCCGTCGACTTCGCCTCCGCGTACAACGAAGCCTGGAATAAGGCGTGGAGCGCGACCAATAAATAGCTGACGGACGGCAGGCAGGAGAGAGAAACCATGCGCGTAATGCTGTACAAAATAAGCGGCAAGCTGCATCATTTTATGGCAGTCCCGGCGATTGTGCTGTTCGGCTTGTTCTTCCTGTATCCGCTCGCACAAGGGGTCGGGATCAGTCTGACGGATTCCAACGGCATCACCCAGCCAAGCTTTGTGGGCCTGCAGAACTTCATCGATTTCTTCGGGGACGACCGGGCGCGGAACGACGTGCTGATTACCGTCTACTTCGCGCTCGGCAGCGCTCCGCTGCTGAATCTGTTCGGCTTGCTGTACGCGCTGTTCCTCGACCGGAGCATGGCGGGCAGGGGCTTCGTCCGAGCGGCGGTCTACCTGCCGGCCGTCATCAGCCCGCTTATTATGGGCTACATCTGGTATTTCATTTTGCAGCCGGAGCGGGGTTATCTATCCCATGTCCTTGACACGATCGGCCTCGGCTACCTCGACGTCAATTGGCTTGGTGAAAGCTCCTCCGCGCTGGTTGTGCTGGTCCTGGTCAACGTATGGCAATATGTCGGCATGACGATGATCGTCTACCTGGCAGGCTTGCAGGGCATTCCGGCGGAGCTGTATGAAGCCGCCCGGATCGACGGAGCGGGCAGATGGTCGGCATTCCGTTACGTGACGCTGCCGCTGCTGTACCCGTCTATTAAGATCAACGTCGTCACGAACATCATCGGCTCCTTGTCCGTGTTCGAGATTATCGTGGCGCTGACGGACGGCGGGCCGGGCTATGCGACGGAATCGCTGAGCATCTACATTATGAGAATGCTGTACGGCAGCTTTACGGGCTATTCCACCGCCGTAGCGCTCATCCTGTTCGTCATCATTCTGATTCCGGTCGCGCTGTTCCTGCGAATGACGAAGAAGTCCGAATACGAGCTTTGAGAGGGTAACCGCCATGACACAAAAAACGGGATTTTCATTATCGGCTGCGGCCAAATATAGCATTGCGGGGATGATGGTGCTTCTGTCCCTCATTCCCTTCTACGTGCTGCTGTACTTGTCGATGAACGCGCCGTCGGCGAACGTCTTCGGGGGCGTGCTGCTTGTGCCGGACTTTCACTTCGGCAATTTCTCCGATGCGTGGGAGGGCTCCAAGCTTGGCCGCTCGATGATTAATTCCCTGATTATTACAATCGGAGCGGTGGCGCTGATCGTTGTTGTCGCAAGCTCGGCGGGCTATTCCATCGCGAGGTTCCGCAGTAAGGGGAACGCGGCTATCTTTAACACGCTGCTCGCGTGCCTCATGATTCCCGCCATTATTATTACCGTGCCGCTCTATTCGCTAATGAAGACGATTGGCGGCATCAATACCCATTGGGCGATGATTCTGCTGACCGCCGCGAACGCGCTGCCCTTGTCGGTGTTCCTGTACGCAAGCTTTATCCGCTCGCTGCCGAAGGAGGTAGAGGAGTCGGCCGTGATAGACGGCTGCACGTATTTCACCGCATTTTGGCGGGTGACGTTCCATTTCCTCCGCCCGGTGACCTCGGCTGTTGTTATTCTGACCGGTCTCGGGATTTGGAACAATTACGGGCAGGCGGTTTTTTTCCTCCAGAGTCAGGAGATGCGCACCGTGCCGCTGGCGGTGTCGATGTTCTTCCAGACGTACGGCGCCAAGTGGAACATGATGGCGGCAGCGGCCTTGATCGGCCTCGCCCCGGCGGTGCTGGCGTTTCTGGCGTTCCAGCGGTATTTCATCAAGGGCATTACGGCGGGCGCGCTGAAAGGATGATATCGAAGTGACAGCAATTGGTATAAAAGATTTGTATCCCCTCAAGGCGCAGTTCGCCAGCGGGGAGGAGGTCGCGCTCGCGGTCGAGCTCGCGAATGGAGCCGTACAGGCGGCGACGCTTCATATTCGTGTCTTCATTCGCGAGCTGGACCGCATCGTGCGGCATTGTGAGCTGGCGGTAGAGGCTCCGGCGCAGGACGAGGTGCGGGTGGAGCTGAAGCTGGGCTCGTTCGAGGCCGCTTTTGTAGGCTTGGGCGCCGATGCGGAGCTGCTGATGGATGGGGAAGTGGTCTCCCGTCTGTCCACGGCGTTCGATGTCGCGGACGACTGGCGGCGCGCGACGCGCTACGGCTTCCTGAGCGACTTCGGAGCAGAGCAGGCCGGCGACGCCTCGGATGTGCTCTGGATGACGAAGCTGCATTTGAACCTTGTGCAGTTCTACGACTGGATGTACCGGCACGATGACCTGGTCAGCGCGGAGGAAGTCTACATGGACCTCATGGGGCGGTCCGTCAGCCGGAAGGTCGTGGAGGAGAAGATCGCGTTATGCCATGCCCATGGCATGAAGGCGGTTGCTTATGGCGCGGTATATGCGGCCAGCAAAGCTTTTGCGGAGCAGCACCCCGACTGGCGGCTGTATACGGGAGCGGGGGAGCCATACGATTTTATCGGAATATTTAACATCATGAATATATCACCTGCCAGCCCGTGGCATGGCCATATTGTCGCGGAGTACGGCAAGGCGGTGGAGCAGCTGGGCTTCGACGGCATTCATATGGACACCTACGGCTTCCCCAAGACGGCCTGGTCCAGGCTGGAGGGCGTGCCGCGACTGGAGCGACTGGAGGAGCAGTTCCCTGCGCTGATCGAGTCCACTCGCGAGGCTCTGTCGGAGCTGAAGGACGATGTCTGCCTTATTTTCAACAATGTTGGCAATTGGCCTGTTGATACGGTTGCTCGGGCGAGCCAGGATGCGATCTACGTGGAGGTGTGGAAGCCTTATGAGCGATATCATCATCTGCGGGAGATTATCGGCTGGGCGCAGCATCTAAGCGGGGGCAAAAACGTCATTCTCGCGGCGTATTTGAAGCCTTTCCGGGAGCTGGACGCTTTGGGAGAGGGCGGCGCGGAGAACGGCTATCGTCTGTTGAACGCGGTCGTGTCCGCGCATGGCGCACACCATCTGCTGCACGGGGAGAACGGCGGCGTGCTGACGCAGGGCTACTACGTGGATTACTCCAGGCTGCGGCCCGGCTTCATGCGCGTAGTGAGGGACTATTGCGACTTCGGCGTCAGGTATGGGCATGTGCTGTACGCCGAGGGCATGCGCGACGTGTCCATGACTCATGCGGATGGGGATAATATGGAGTACACGTTCGAAGGGTTTCCGTTCAGCACCTATGGCGAAGCCGGCAAGGTGTGGACGGTCATTCGGGAGAAGCCGGAGCTGAAGCTGGTGCATTTCATCAACCTGGTGTCCGCCTCCGACGATCGATGGAATGAAGCCAAGGAAACGCCTTCGCCCGTAGAAGGCCGAATCGTAAGAGTAGCGGTTGACGGCGAGGTGGAGTCCGTCCTGCTGGCAAGTCCGGACGCGCACGGCGGGCAGGCTCTCCCTCTGGCATTCCGGCTGGAGACGACCCCTCGCGGCTACACGGCCGTCATCGCGCTGCCGCCGCTGCAGTTCTGGGATGTTGTGCTGGTGCGGGTGAAGACGGAGGAAGTGGCAGAGATTAGATAACAGCTAACCGATTGCAGCACCCCTGATCGAGGCTTCGGTCCCGCAGGGGTGTTTGTTGTATAGAGAAATCCTCTGAGGAGAAATTCAAATACCTGAACTTATATGGAAGGGACTGGCTCGCTCGCGCTTGAAGTAGAGGATAATGGCAATGGCATCGGCATGGAGGCGTCTGCCGCGAATCGGCCGCTGCGCTCTGTTGGGAGCGACAATGGAAATGCTTGCCATACACGAGATCACCAACGTATAATGGTGGCTATTATCGCGATGGAGGGTGGGAGCGGAATGGGAACATTGAAGCTGGTGCGGCCGTCGGTTGACTTCAGGGAAGCTTATGTGGCGTTTTACGAGGATTGGAGGCGTTCGGGGGAGGATATTGTCCCATGGGTTGTTGAGCGGGAACCATTCGATATGGAAGAGTATGTTGCGTTCCTGTATGCGACCGACAGCGAGGAGAAGCTGCCACAGGATGGCTGGGTGCCGCATTCCACCTACTGGCTGCTCCATGAGGAGACGGGGGAAATTGTAGGCGCGGTGAATATTCGCCATCGGTTGAACGACAGGCTGCTGGAAGGCGGCGGACATATTGGCTACGGTATTCGTCCAGCGGCACGAGGCAAGGGCTACGCTTCCATACAGCTTGCGGAAGCGCTGCGAGCGGCTAAGTCTCTTGGCATCGACCGCGCGCTGCTTGTCTGCGACAGCGACAACGTCGCCTCGGAGCGGACGATCCGCAGGGCTGGCGGCGTGCTGGAGAACGAGCTGACGACGTCGAATGGCCACCATGTGAAGCGCTTCTGGATCGAATGTTAAACGAAAATCCCTTTCTCCCTCGTGTCCTTCTATCGCGCCAAGCCGCACCAGCATAGCATTCACCTACTATTAAACCTCTTCAAGATGCGCGCCAGTTCGATAAGAGCTTTGAAGCTCTGTGTCATGGCACCCTCCGAACCAAAATTCAACGCAATATGCGTATCTGTCTCATGGTCCCAGAATAGGTGCGTTGACAACACGCCGATATGTCCCCTATAGCGCGGAAGTCCTCTTAGTAAAAAAAAGAATTGCTCAAATCGCACCTCCATGGTGCCGAGTCCATAATGAAGGCCTGGATGGAAACGATGGCGAATGGTATCCATCGCATGTAAAGTAGAAGGCTGCAGCAGCTTGCCTTCTCTTAATGCTCGACTGAAAGCCAACAGATCATCCGTGGTAGATACTAATCCTCCGCCGGACCAGTCGCAGCTGAGGCTGGCGCAGCCGCTGATCTCGTGTCCGCCAAACCAGATGGGAGCAATGTCGGAGGCAGGCACGTTCGCCGGCTTCGTGCGAAAGGGCATATAGGTGTCATTGAGTTGGAGAGGCTCAATCAGCTTAGCGTGTATGCGGTGTTCGAAGGTTTCGCGGGTCACACTTTCAAGCAGCAGGCCAAGAAGCACGTAGCCTGTATCGGAGTAATGAAATTTGGTTCCTGGGGGAGCGACGGCTTGCTGCTGTTCCCTCGATATCGCGAGGAGCTCCTGCGGCGTCCATATACGGTCTTGCTGCTCGGTAATCAGCCTTTTGAGGGGAACACCCGTCAACACCTTATCGCCAAAATAGTCCGCCGCACCCGACGTATGGCCGAGCAGGTGCTCAACCGTTACCTCGCTTTCATAATTGTGTCCCTTGTAGACGAATAAACCGTTCAGCGTAGCGGCAGGAAGGAAGTCTGCGATCCGGTCCTCCAGCCGCAGTCTGCCGCTGTCAATCAATTGGCCGATGAGGACGGTGGTGAACAGCTTGCCGATACTGGCGATGTGGTACGGCTTAGCCATCCCGTCTGCCGAATAACGGTAGTCGATTCCAAGCTTAGCAGAATACACGCGGCCTTGAAGATCGGCCGCCTGACCGCGTGCCACGCCTCCACGCTTGCTTCGTGCCTGCTTCGAAAATACGGCATCCAGCCGACGGTATAAATCCGTCCGGTTATTCGTGTTCATAAGCGTATTGGACATACCCAATCTCTCCTTGCGGTGGATATTGTAAGGTATTTGTATTACGATAAGATATATTTCTAATCGTAATATGATTTAATGTATTCTGCAAGAGACGAGGAGAGAACGCGAGCATGGAATTTGTAATTTTGGGTTTACTCCAAATCAGGAGCCAGACGGTATATGAGCTGAATCAAAGCTTTAAGAGAGGGATTTCCTTGTTCTACAGCGCCAGCTATGGCAGCCTGCAGGCTGCGCTCAAGAAGCTGCTTGAGAAGGGGTGGGTTGAGTTTGCGGAGGAGGTCGAGAACGGGAGACACAAGAAGGTGTATGCTGTGCTGCCGGCCGGACGCGAGGCTTTCTTGAATTGGATGTGTAGTGAGACGCCTGCCAGCAAGCTGGAGGTTACGGCGTTGTCTAAGCTTTTTTTTCTTGGGCTGATAGAGAGCACCGTTGAGAAACGCGCTATACTTCAGGAGGTTAAGGACAAATTGGATGAAGCGTTGGCGGAGCTGGAGGCACTGAATCAAGAGCTGCAGGGCGTGACGGTACCGAAGGAGCATAGCGTTCTGTTCCGATATCAGCTGAAGACGCTGGACTACGGCATCGGCGCGCACCGGTTTGCCCGGGACTGGTTCGCCCGAGAATGGAGTCAATTGGAAGAAGGGGAGCAATAGACGTTTGTGGCACGTCTATTTGCTCCAAACGCCCATCCCAGCATGGAATAGACGTTTGTGGCACGTCTATTTGCTCTCTAACACCCGCCCCGGCACATTTAGTTGTTTCTGGCACGTCTAAATGCTCCAAACACCCCTCCCAGCAAGGAATAGACGTTCCTGGCACGTCTAATTCCCCAACAAGCGTCCACTCCAGCGCCAGTGCCTCGCTGCCACCGTCACCGTGCCCTGCTGCCACCGTCACCGTTCCTCGCTCCCGCCCTCACCGCACCCTGCTGCCGCCGTCACCGTGCCTCGCTGCCGCAGCGACACCGCCGCCGTCACCACATCCCCGCCACAGCGTCAGCCAAGCCCACCCGATTTGCGCAGGCTACACGCCTCGCCACGACCAGGCGGGGTCCGGCCGGTGGACGCCTTGCGGGCGGTAGCCCAGAGAGGCGCTCATGCCGCAGATGTCCGCCAGCAGGTAGATAATGCTGAGCCACATCTCTGTGCCCTGCAGGCCCTCGCTGCCGCGCTCCTGGATACGGAAGCTGAAGCCTCGCCCCTCCACCCAGCATCCCAGCGCGAGGTGCAGTGTGCGCGTGGCCCAGTCTACGACTTCCTCCCGCCGGTACTCCGTCTGCTTCATGCAGAGCCAGAGGGGATGGGCTACGTCTAGCACATTGCAGGCGTTCAGCCGGTCCTCGCGGAAAAATTTGTTGTTCCGGCTATGAGCAAGCACGGTATCGATAGTTCGCTCGGGATACGGCAGCGGCAGGCCGAATTGAGCATAGGTTGCGCGAGTCAGGCGGTAGAAGCCATTGACCGGCTGCAGCCAGTCCTCCTTCTCCGTGGGCTGGCCCCACACGCCGGTGAAGCGATTCACATGGGTCTGCAGCCAGCCCATTAGATCGTCAGGCCGCTTGGCGCTGCCGAAATGCTTGGCGTTCAGATACAGTCCCGTCGCGTAGCCATCAATCCAATCGCCGCAGCTCCAGGCGTTAATGTGCCAGGGCAAGCCGTCCAGCTTGCGGTACAAGGCTCCCGTTGTCAGCCTCTCCACAGCATGAACGGGATGGAGGAGCCTCGCGCCCAGCGTCTCCAGCGCATAACCAACAGCGAGCAGATGATAACGGGAAAAATAATCCGTAAGCAGCCAAGGGTCGTCCTTGTCTGGGTCTGGCAAATGCCACGGGTCGGGCAGCAGTCCCGTCTCAGCGGACTGATAGCTTTGAAGCTTCGCCACCAGCGCTTCACGGCTCCAGCCGGGAGGCAACTCGCCGAACAGCGCTGCGATTTCAACGGCATCGCAATAAGCGCGAACCGTCCGCGAGAAGCCGGGACGGTCCCGGAACAACGGCTCGCCAGCTTCCGATGTCTCGGAATAAAATCGCAGAAGGGGCTCCAGCTCGCCGCGCACTTGTTGGCCGAATTGCTGAAGCCGGCTTTCCAATCCGCCGCCAGCATGCCCCTGTGCTTCCGGCATTCCTGCCAGCCGGCTTCGGATAACCTTCGCCGGATTGCCGGCTATGACGCTGTAGGGCGGCACGTCCCGCGTGACAATAGCGCCTGCGGCTACAATGGAATGGGAGCCGACGTGGACGCCGTCGACAATAACCGCATGAGCTCCGATCCAGACATCGTCGCCGATCTCAATGCCGACTGAGGTATGGGGCTGGCGATGTATCGGCACGTCAACCGACGCATAGCCGTGGTTGAAGCCATAAAGGCTGGCATAGGTGGCTATACGTACGGCATCGCCAAGCTTCACCTTGCCGGTAATGACGGCTCCCGTGTTAATGGAGCAGTCCGCTCCAGCCACAAGCTCCGTATTGCGCACGATCGCTCCGCCCGCGATATAGCTCCGGTCACCAATGTTCATGGAAACCGGGTACAGCATCGCTTCCGGCGATACAAAACATTCCTCCCCGAAGCTGCACCCAAAGCGTTCAACCAGCGCAGCCTGAAGCTCCTTCTGCTCCTTCTGCACCTCCTCGGACTTCGTCATCCACGGCATAAAATCAATCTCCCGATGCTTCATCTGGCCATCCTCCTCATGTACAATTCACCAACAGTGTATCAGCTTCATGCTCCATTCTACATGGATAAAACAAAACAATACTTGTCAAAAACGCTTCGCTTCATTATGATGAACGCAAACGAAGTGAAGCTCGGGGTGAGGATCGTGGAGCCTAGAAAAAGCCTGCCGTTTGGCCTGCATCTTCAGCTGCTCTGGATGATGGACAAGAGAACGGAGCCGGGCTGGAGCGATATTCGCCAGAATAGAAATTGCCATACCTTTTATTGGGTTCAGGAGGGCCGAGGCCGATTTGTGACGGGGGAGGGGGAGGAGTGGCAAGCACGAGCAGGCATGCTGTTCTACCTGCACCCCGGCCTCCAGTTGCATATGAGAACAGATCATGAGCATCCGCTTCGAATTGCTATGGTGCTGGTGTCGGCGTATCAGCCGCAACCGATGCAGGAGGAGAGCGGCGTATTGACCCTTAGAGGCGCTGGTGCGCTGCCGCTGCCGTTCGTCACTCATACAGAGGGAGATGCTGCCTCATTCTATCAAGGCTTGTTCGCAGACATGCTGGAGCAGTGGGTTCCCGGTCAAGCGGAGAGCGAGCTGGCCGTGAAGGCAAGGCTGTTCGAGCTGCTGGACCGCTTGCATCGAACCGGGAGCGTCAGCCCCAAGGAGGAGAGCGAGAGTGAGCGGCTGTTCAAGCGAATAAGGAGTGAGCTCACCCGCAGCTACGCCCAGCCCGTCCCGCTGCGCGAGTGGGCCGTTCGCTTCGGCATATCGGAGTCGTATTTGCGCGCCTTGTTCGGTCGTTATGAGGGGCGAAGCCCCAAGAGCTATGTGGCGGCGCTTCGCAACGAACACGCCAGACGCATGCTCCTGTACACCGACCGCTCCATGAAGGAGATTGCGGACAGCTGCGGGTATGGTGATGAATTTCATTTTAGCAAAAGCTTTAAGAAGCTGAACGGCATGCCGCCTAGAGCGTTCCGGAATGGAGAAGGCGGCAGCCCAGAATCGCTTTGATCCCGGTCTGCCGCATTTTTAGAGAGAAGAATATGTTAGTTCAAAAAGCCCTCCATCGCGATCGTCGGCTTCATGTCTGCCTGCCATGCGCCTTTGCTGTAGCCGCCGTTGTAGCTCGGAGTAGCCTGCGGCTCCCAGTAGAACACGCCTTGGCCCTTGCCGCCGGACAGATTGCGGATCTTCGTCTTGATGTCGGCGATGAAGCTTTTGGCTGCGGCGGGCTGATTGTAGTCCATGCCAATCTCGGTAATTATGATCGGTTTGTTGTATCTGGAGATGAGATTGTTGGCGTTGGAGATCGTCTGATTCACCTTCGTTGACCAGTCGGAGGCGGTGGGATACAGCGACATGCCGATAATGTCGAAGTTCGCGCCGTTGCTGATCAATCCGCCAATATTCCATACAAAGAGCGCATTGTCATACCCGTTCGCGATATGAACGATGGTCTTTGTCGAGCTGCTGACCGATTTCACCGCGTTATGGCCGCTGTTGACAAGCCATGCGTAGTTCTTCATATTGGTGGAGGCTCTGCCGTCGTTCCACAGCATGCCGTCATTCGTCTCATTCCCGATCTGCACCCAGTCCGGTGTAACGCCCTTCGCCTGCATGGACGTCATCACATAGCGGGTCCAGTTGTAGACGGCATCCATCAGCTGCTGGAACGTATAGCCCGCCCATGCGGCCGGCTTCGTCTGCTTGCCGGGGTCTGCCCAGGAATCGCTGTAGTGAAGCGTCAGCATAACGCTGAAGCCCTTGTCCTTGGCGCGTTTCGCAAGCGTAGCTGCTCGGTCGACGGTCATGTAGCCGTTCCCGTAGTCGTTCGACGGGTTGACCCAAACGCGGATGCGGACGGAGTTGATCCCATAATCGGTTTTCAAAATATCAAGAATATCACGCTGCACGCCGTTCTTATCCTTCCACTTGTAGCCTTGCGCCTCCATGCCGGGCACCCAGCTAATATCGGCTCCCTTGGCGAAGGAAGGAGCTGCGGCTGCTGTCTGCTGTGGCCCAGCCACAGGCGACGAGACCAAGGTCAAGCATAGCGCCAGGCTGAGCAGCAGGCCAAACGTTTTTTTCCACATTACGATCATGCCTCCATACGGTTCGGTTGTAGGGCTGCGGGTTGCTGCCCTCCACTTGATTGTAAGCGCTTAATCGTTTATGGTAATAGGATATTATGGCAACAAAGCGGATGTTTTTGCAGCTTCATCGCAGAGGGGAAGTAGGGGGCCGAATAAGAATGCCTACTCTTTTGCATCCATTTGTGGTATCCTTAGAGGCTATATAATGATATTTACCATTCGCATGGTTACTATAGGAGAATTGTGATAATGAACTTTGAAGACTTAAAGCTAAAACCAGACATTCTTAAGGCGCTCGCCCAAGAGCAATATGAAGCGCCAACTCCCATTCAGGAGGAAGCGATCCCGCCCGTGCTAGAGGGAAGGGATCTGCTTGGCTGCGCGCAGACAGGGACGGGCAAGACTGCCGCGTTCTCGCTGCCCATTATTCAAAGACTTAGCGAGCAGGGCCAGGGGGGCAAGCAGCGGCTGATCCGCGCCTTGATCCTGACACCGACTCGGGAGCTTGCGCTGCAAATTTCAGACAACATTCACGCGTACAGCCGGTACGTTGATTTGCGCTGCGTCGCCATTGTTGGCGGTGTGTCGCAGAGCGGCCAGGAGCGGGCGCTTGCCCAAGGAACCGATATTCTTATCGCGACGCCGGGGCGTCTGATGGATCTGATGAATCAGAAGGTCATCAACCTGGGTTCTATTGAGGTGCTCGTGCTGGACGAGGCGGACCGCATGCTCGACATGGGCTTTATTAACGATGTGAAGAAGATTATTCTCAAAATACCGGCCCAGCGCCAAACGCTTTTCTTCTCGGCTACCATGCCGCCAGAGATTGCGCAGCTGGCTGACAGCCTGCTGGTTGATCCCGTGAAGGTGGAGATCACGCCGGTATCCTCTACGGTGGAGCGGATTAGTCAATCGGTTTATTTTGTCGATAAGCCGAACAAGCAGAAGCTGCTGGGCGACTTGCTGCAGGATGCCAGCATTGCTTCCGCGCTTGTGTTCACGCGTACGAAGCACGGCGCTGACCGCGTTGCTCGCGGGTTGAACAAAATAGGCGTGACAGCGCAAGCCATTCATGGCGACAAGTCGCAGAATTCCCGTCAGAACGCACTGAACAACTTCAAGAACGGCACTACGCGCGTGCTGGTAGCAACGGATATTGCAGCTCGCGGCATCGACGTGGAGGAGCTGTCTCATGTCATTAACTTTAACCTGCCTAACATTCCGGAGACATACGTTCACCGGATCGGCCGAACGGGTCGGGCGGGTCATAGCGGCGTAGCGATTTCCTTCTGCGAGGGCGAGGAAATTCCTTATCTCAAGGATATCGAGAAGCTGATTAAGAAGAAGGTTCCTGTCGTGGAGGAGCATGCCTATCCCATGACAGAGGCAACGCCGCCGACAGCCGCTGCGAAGCAAGCGGAGGCTTCCGCTTCCGGCCAGCCTTCAGAGGAGCAAGCGGGCGCCGGGCAGAAGAAGAAGCGCAAGCGCCGCAAGAAGGGACAGGCTGGTCAAGGGGAAGGGACCGCGCTGGACGGACAAGCCGGTCAGCCCGCTCAGGCAGCGCAGGCGCTGAACACTGGACAGCCGCAGCAGAAGGCGGAGCGCCGTCCGAAGCCGGCAAATGTCGGCGCGAGCGACGCAGACCATGGCGGCAGGCCGAAGGCGTCGGCCGACCGTCAGGACGGCAGGCAGCAGCAGGGCGCTGGCGAGAGGGCAGGCGGCCAACAGCCGAAGCAGCGGAACGCAGAAGGCCAGCAAGGCGGTCAGCAGCCGTCGAAGCAGCGGAGGCAGGAGCCTGCGCAGAAGCAGCCGGCTCAAGGCGGCAGCGCGCCACGATCGCGCAGGCCGCAGCCTCTAATGTCTTCCCGTCAGGAGATCCACCAGGAGTCCGGCAAGGTCATCTCGGTCATGTCGGCTCCATGGGCGAATTTTAAACCGAAAAAACGATAATCGAACGGAAATGAAGGCTCGGGATTCCTATCCCGGGCTTTTTTGCCGTATACATCAAACCTTAAGATAGCGCCGTACAATTTTAAACCAATCTTAAGATTTATCCTTACCTTTTGGAGAGGAACTGCATTTTACAATTGAATTGCTGAAGGTCTTGTAGAACAATGGCAGAAGGGAGGCGAAAACATGTTGAACAGCTACCGCGTTCTGGTCGTCGATGATGAGCTGGAAATTAGGGATGCGATTGAGATTTATTTGCGGAATGAGGGCATTACGGTCGTGAAGGCGAAGGATGGCATCGAAGCAATTGAGGTGCTGAACGAGCAGGACATTCACCTGATTATCCTGGATATTATGATGCCGCGGCAGGATGGCATTACAACGACCTTCAAGATTAGAGAGAAAAAGAACATTCCGATTATTATGCTGAGCGCCAAAAGCGAGGATACGGATAAGGTATGGGGGCTGCAAGCAGGGGCGGATGACTATGTGACAAAACCATTTAATCCGCTGGAGCTCATCGCGCGAGTCAAATCGCAGCTTCGGAGGTACGTCACTTTGGGGCATTACGAGGGCATGCACAAGCTGGTCAACTTGAACGGATTAACGTTGGACCAAGCGGCCAAGGAGGTTGCCGTTCACGGCGAGACCGTGAGACTGACTCCCACAGAATACAAGATTGTAGAGCTGCTTATGATGCATGCGGGCCGCGTCTTCTCCATTAATGATATTTACGAGAAGGTATGGAAGGAGCCGGGCTTCAACGCGGAAAACACAGTAGCTGTACATATTCGAAAAATCCGCGAAAAAATCGAAATCGATCCAAAAAATCCAAAGTTTTTGAAGGTGGTATGGGGGATTGGATACAAGATGGAAAAGTAGATTACTGCTAGCCGTATGGGCTCTGCTGCTGGCATTTGGTATGAATGGCATTCTTACCATTGTGACATTGGGGGATACCTATTCGAAAAAGGACTATTTTGCAACCCATGATTTTCAAAATGAACTGGGCCGATTCATCAGTCTTCTGAACGCCTACGAATTGAATGCGATGCCCATAGAGGAAGCCCAGAGGTCGATCACGGTCACTCCTGAGGAAATAGATAATTATCGCAACCAGCAGGGTGACTTGCTGCAGCAAATCTCGGAAATTAATAACGAATATGACCAACGAATCTTAGAAGCGATAGCCATGGAAAATAAAGAAGCTGCAGACCTGTATACGTCGGAACGGAATCGGTTAATTGAAGAAGCTACACAGCTATTCGAGAGCGATGAATATGCCGGCGAGAGAGTTGCTGAAGAGAAGGAGCGCCAAATCGAACAGTATTACCGGCAGCAAGGCTTGTACCGCTCCCAATTTCTGCAATTGAAGGAGACGTTCAAATATCGTTTGAAGGATATCGAGACAGGTGAGCTATTTGCCAATATCGCGGCTGAAGAAGGATCAGACGGTGCTATGAAACGGGAGGATATGTTATATATTCAGGAGTTTCAGCCTCTAGCTGCCGAGGCGCCGCCTCACTACTTGGAGTATGAATACGGTTTTTTTGGCACAGACGCAAGGGAGTTTGAAGGTCAGGTCGGCGTCACGAAGTCGGCTCCAGATTCAAGCGATGTGTTGGTGAATTACAATAACTTTCAACGAAAACAAATGGCCCTGCTTATCATTGGTGCAATAAGTGCAGCTGCCATTGGCGGTATGCTGTATCTATATAGGAAGCATCCCATTTCACAGCTGGCGATATTGGAGAGATACCAACCTGCGTATACTCGAATACCGCTGGACGTCAGGCTCATGCTGTTAATCGGCACGGGTGCTGCTATATTGCTGCTGGCCTTTATGGCCCACGAAGCCTTTTATTACCATGATGCCTATCGATTGGTTATGGGGTGGGGCAACGGTCTGGTTATGAACGTGATCGCTGTTATGCTGTTTCTGATGCAGTGCAAGATGCTGAAGGGGGCGTTCAACCGTGAAGCATGGAGCCAGACTCTCTTATACCGGGGCGGCCGGGGACTGCAGGAAGCGTTTCTGATGAGGTCCGTCGCTGTTCAGCAGCTTATCCTTCTGCTCATTGTGTTCGGGTTAGGAGCTGGTCTGAGTGCTGTTGCTATTGAGCCTGAGATGATTGTCGTATATATACCGGTGGTGCTCGTCATTGGATTGCCTATACTTTGGTTGATGATCAAGCGAATCGGCTATTTCAATACCATTGTGTACCATAGCTCAGAGGTGATTGCAGGACACTTCGGACAGGACCTGCCGGTGAAGGGGAAGTCCGTGCTGGCGAAGCTTGCCGAGAATATCAACGTTCTGAAGCGCGGCGTGGAAGCCTCGCAGCAGGTGCAGGCCAAGAACGAGCGACTGAAAACGGAGCTGATTACAAACGTCAGCCATGATCTCAGGACTCCGCTAACCTCGATCATCTCGTATACAGCGCTATTGAAGCAAGAGGAGATGAGCGAGGAGGACCGCAAAGCCTTTGTCGAAATTATAGACCGCAAATCGCAGCGACTAAAGGTGCTGATCGACGATCTTTTTGAAGCCTCAAAGATGGCCAGCGGACACGTCCAGCTCACCAAGGAAAAGATTGATCTGGTTCAGCTTCTGCAGCAAGCGCTAGCGGAATCTAATGAGGCGATGAAGTCGTCCACCCTGCAATTCCGTGTGACAACGCCGGATGCCCCCCTATACGCCATGGTTGACGGGCAGAAATTGTGGCGTGTTTTCGATAATCTGATCGGGAATTGTCTCAAATATTCGCTGGAGCATTCCAGGGTATATCTGTCGGTTACGACGCAATCCGACAAGGCGGTCATTGTGTTCAAGAACGTGTCCAAATATGAGCAAAGCGAGCATGTGGACGAATTGTTCGAGAGATTCAAGCGTGGCGACGCGTCGCGTCATACGGAGGGCTCCGGTCTGGGTCTCGCTATTGCCAAATCAATAGTAGACTTGCATGAGGGACGGTTGGATATCGAGGTGGACGGGGATTTGTTTAAGGTTACGATTGAGCTAAGCTTGGAACGTCGGTAATGGTGTTTTGATATGGATTGGATCAAGCCATTCGCCTGGGTAGAGCATTTGGTTGGTATGGGCCAAACTGCAAAACATACAGTTATTTTGCAGCATCATGACCATTTTAAGGAGATTACCTGCAAAACATACATTTAGATTTGGGGCAGTCACCTTGTTTTTCTAAATATCTTTGAAATAACTGTACGTTCTGCAGCTAGCGTTGGTAAAATGGAGATTTTCGTGAAAATAGCTGTACGTTCTGCATTTAGAGCTTGGTTTGAGGAGCCGAGCCTTCACTCCCTGGCTTCAAGTTTAATGGGCGGGAGGGCTAAAGGCTAAAGATGAACAAGAGCCCGGGAGCTTAGGGGTCTCGGAATCTGAGAACCTGAGAGCCGAGGAGCCAGAAAGCCTGTAAGCCAGAAAGCCTGAAAGCCTGAAAGCCTGAGAGCCCAGGATTCTGAGTGCCTGAGAGCCTGAAGCTTAGTAGCTCAGTAGCTTAGGAATAGGACAAGCGTGCAAGAAACGACTAATTGCGCAGGAGTGGTTCGTTTGGAGTAATAAGCATGCCGACACAAGAGGGAAACCAATGGTTTCTCTCTATTTTTGTGCCGATATGCATCCTTAGCGTCCCATGGGCATTCAAAAAAAGAAAGTATTGACAGTGATAATAGTAACCATTACAATTTAAATCGTTCTAATAGTATCGATTACGATCTGAAGCGACGAGTGGAGGAACACAGAGAGAAGCGTCCAACTTCAAGAATCACTTCCTGAGCATTCATCCGGAATGGAGGAGATGAAACGGAGTGGAAGTTAAGTTTATCAAAGCAAGCCCCACACAGAACATGACGGTGCTTGTGGAGAGCAGTCTCGGCAGAGAACAATATGCGATGGTGGCGTCGCGCTTGATGGCGTATGATCATGTCTTCGCCGAGCAGGTAGGCTTCATCGAAGCAGCGGAGGATGCCAACGCATGGGCCCGGCTGCAGATGATGGCGGGGGAATTTTGCGGGAATGCCGCGATGGCGCTAGCCGCGGTAATGGCATGGCGTCGCCAGCTGCAGCCCGGCGAACGGCTGGAGGTGCCGCTGGAGGTATCAGGGGCCGGGGAGCTGCTGGTATGCGCCATCGAGGCGAAGCCGCTGGGCTATTCATGCCGGCTCCGCATGCCGCTGCCTCTGTCGATAGAGCAGGAGATGCTGTGGTTCGGCGGCGAGCTGCTGCCGGCAGCTATCGTCAGATTGCCCGGCATCGTTCATCTTATCGTAGATGTCCGCGAGCTCAACCGTTCCACCAAAGAAGCCGCGGAAGCGGCCGCCAGACAACCATCGCTGCTGCAAGGCGAAGGGGCGCTTGGCATCATGCTGTACCGGAAGGAAAGTGGAGAGCTGGAGCCGCTTGTCTATGTGCCAGGCACAGATACGATGATCTGGGAGCGTGGCTGCGGCTCGGGAGCAGCAGCCATCGGCGCTTACGCAGCGTACGAGGCGGGGAGAGATGTAGAGCTGGAGCTCAAGCAGCCAGGCGGTATTGTTCGCGTCCAGGCACTCTGCGAATATGGCAAGCTGGCCAGTCTGACCATCCAGGGAGACGTACATATATCAGCCGAGGGTACCGCATTTATCTAGACAAATAGGGAGAATAGAGGTGGATGGATGATTGTTCTGAATCATTTGAAGCAAGAGCTGATGGAGTATGCCGACAGGTTTGATGCATTGTCTCTCACCTATGATCAGTCCCAGGAATACGGCTCCAAGCTGGAGAGCCTGCTGAACGAGTTTTCCCTCTTCGTGACGAATGACGGCAATAAGGCTGCTTGGAATCGGCTTTCGCCCAGCGAGCTGGAATCGCTGGAGAGCGACATGCAGCGAATTCGCGGCGCTTCCGCAAGCTGCGTGGCCATGATGGAGAAGCACCGGGCGTTAAGGCTGCGAGAGGGCCATTCCTCGATCGCCGACTACTTCCGGAATATTGAAACCTGCATTGATACAGAATTCGGCGGATTTTCGGTTACCCCCCATTCCAAGGTGCTGCTCGTGGGCTCTGGCTCGTTCCCGATGACGCCTTTGCTTATTGCAAGACGCACGGGTGCTGAGGTGGTAGGCATCGATATTGACGAAGAGGCCATACAGCTTGGACAGGAGGTTGTCGACAGGCTTGGCGGCGGCTTGCCGATTCGGCTGGAGCACGGGTCTGTGGAGCATCTGGCCTATACGGGCGAAGCGACTCATATTATTTTCAGCTCGACCGTAGGCTTGAAATATGAGCTGCTAGACCGCCTGCATGCGCTGACCATGGAGCATGTCGTCGTGGCGATGCGGTACGGTAACGGGTTGAAGTCGTTGTTCAATTACCCGATGCAGGAGGTTGATCATCGGAAGTGGCGGCTGTCGGACCGTATATTGCGACAGGATCAAGTATTTGACGTCGCGTTGTATACGAAGTCGGGCCAGCAGCCAGGGGAGGAGCAATAACATGCATCAGTCCCATAGGATGCTGCTGGCGGGAACAGGTCCTGCCTCCGTGCAGCTGGCGGTTAGCCTGCATGCGGAGCTGAACGCCGAGATTGGCATTGCAGGCAGGAGGTCGGCACGGTCTCAGCCGTTCTTCGCATCGCTCAGCCAGACCGGCGGTCTGCTTCGAGCAAGCGTGCAGAACGAGAAGCATAGCCGCCTGGAAGGGGAATGCCTCGCAAGCCGCGTCTATGAAGGCTACGATACCGTCGACGGGATATGGGATATGCTGATTCTCGCTGTGACGACAGACGCTTACCTGGAGGTGTTGAAGCAGCTGAGCAGTTCCGTGATCCGGGGGCTGCAAAGTGTGGTGCTCGTCTCCCCGACCTTCGGCTCGAGCCGTCTGGTCAGCGGCTATCTGGAGTCGCTCCAGTCGAAAGCGGAGGTCATCAGCTGCTCCACCTATATCGGCGATACGCGCTGGCTGCATGGCGAGCCATCCGGCCAGGTGCTGACGGCAGGCGTGAAGAGGAAGATATTCATCGGCTCCACCTGCGCCTCGTCAGAGCAAGCGACCAGACTGGCTGAGGCATTCCAGCGGCTCGGCATCGGCGTGACCCAGACTGCGACACCGATCGAAGCGGAGGCCCGGAATATTTCGCTGTATGTGCATCCGCCGCTGTTCATGAACGACTTCTCTCTGGATGCCGTGTTCGGTCAACCGGCTAAGGCTCGAAAGTACGTGTACAAATTGTATCCGGAGGGTCCCATTACACAGGAGCTCATTCGAGACATGCTTGCGCAGTGGAAGGAAATTACGAGCATCCTGGCGGCGCTTGGCGTTGACGGCGTGAACCTGCTGAGGTTCATGACGGACGACAACTACCCGGTACGGCCAGAGAGCTTGTCCCGCCGCGATATTGAAGAGTTTGTCGGGCTTGAGCCGATCCACCAGGAGTACCTGCTATACATACGGTACGCTTCGTTGTTAATTGATCCCTTCTCTACTCCTGACGAGCAGGGGCGCTATTATGATTTTTCCGCGGTGCCCTTCCGAGCATTGTTCGTCAATCTGGAGGGGGAGCTGGACATTCCTAGAATGCCCAAGGAAGATTATTATCGTTTGAAAATCATTCAAGGCATCGCCCGCCATCTGCAAGTCGCCTGTCCGACGATTGACAGGTTTCTTAGCTTGTATGAAGCGAAGCTCGCGGAGGCCTCTGGAGTCGGGCACGATGTGCCATTATCCCGGGCGTTCCAAGCCCAGTCGTTCGAAGAGGATTTAGCCATTATATGCAAACATATTGGAGGAACTTAAGGTGAAAACAGGAGCATGGAAAAAAACATGGGCCGTTGCGGCTCTTTCGCTGGCTATTCTAGCCGGCTGCAGCACAGGAAGCAATGAAGCCAATCAAGCAGCAAATAGCGGAGCCAATAATGGAGGAAACGCGCCGGCAGAGGTCAAGTCGGAGCTGACGTACGCTTCAGCCAAGGACATTAACGATATGAACCCTCATCTGTACACAGGCTCTATGCCGGCTCAAGGCATGGTGTACGAATCGCTGGTCGAGAACACCAAGGACGGCATCAAGCCTCTGCTTGCCGAGTCGTGGGAGTTGTCCGATGAGGGCAAGACCTACACCTTCAAGCTGAGACAAGGCGTCACGTTCCATGATGGCGAGCCGTTCAACGCGGAAGCGGTGAAGGCGAATATCGAAGCGGTGCTTGCCAATGCGCAGAAGCATGCGTGGATCAAATTGTCGACAAAAATCACAAGCGTAGAAGCGACGGATGAGTACACCGTAGTTCTGAAGCTGTCCGAGACCTATTACCCGGCATTGCTGGAGCTGTCCATGACAAGACCGTTCGTATTCATCTCGCCGAAGGATTTCAAGGACGGCGGCACGAAGGACGGCGTGAACGGCTTCCATGGCACAGGTCCTTATAAGCTCGTCAAGCACGAGCCGGAGCAATATGCCGAATTCGAAGCGAACGAAGAATATTGGGGCGGCGAAGCCGCTATCCAAAAAATCACCTCCAAAGTGCTCCCGGCAGGCGAGACGACCTTCCTGGCGCTGCAGAAGGGCGAGATCGACTTCGTCTTCACGGATGATCGCGGCACAGACAGCATCGATATTGAAGCGATGAAGCAGCTTGTGGATTCCGGCAAATATCAGCTCGTAAGAAGCGACGCGATGAATACGAAGATGATTGTGGCGAACTCCAGCAAGCAGGGCAGCCCGGCTGCCGAGACAGCGGTGCGTCAAGCGATCTGGCACGCCATTGACCGTGATACGATCAGCGAAGCCATTTTCGAGGGAACAGAGAAGGCAGCCCATCGCCTGTTCTCGGAGAATGTGAATTATGCCAATGTTGAGCTGGAGAAGCGTGAGTATGACCTGGAGCAGGCGAAGTCTCTGCTGGACGAAGCGGGCTGGAAGCTTGGCGAAGGTGAGGCCGTTAGGAAGAAGGACGGGGCGGAGCTGTCCATGAAGCTGTATTATGACAGCAACTCTTCCTCGCAGAAGACGCAAGCGGAATTTATTCAGAGCGGATTGTCTCAGATCGGCGTGAAGCTGGAGCTGATCGGGGAGGAATCGTCCTCTGTCGCGAGTCGCAGAGCCTCGGGCGACTACGATCTGTTATTCAACCAAACCTGGGGTCTGGCTTATGATCCTCAGAGCACGATTGCGGCATTTACGACAGAGTCATCCTACCTGCACACAACCAAAGGCATTGCCCAAGCGGAGGAGCTGTACAGCAAGATCGCAGAGGTTATGGTATCGACAGATGAGGCAGCCCGTCAAGCGTTGTACGCGGATATTCTTGGTATCGTGCATGAAGAAGCGGTATTCATTCCGCTTACGAACGGCAGTGTTACGGTCATTGCACCGGCGGCGCTGAAAGGCATCGACTTCAAGCAGACCCAATTCGAGCTTCCGTTCGAGCGCTTTAGCTACTAACCCTCTGCTGGAGGAGAAAGGAAGGTGCTTGTATGGCGCCCTACATTGCGCGCAGGCTCATGCTAACCTTGCCGCTGCTTGTTGTTGTGTCCTTCATCACGTTCCTGCTCGTCCGACTGTCACCGATGGATCCCGCTGAGGTGGTGCTGCGCGCGCAGGAAACGCCTCAGATTACCGAGGAGCTGCTCGCCGAGACGAGAGAGAAGCTGGGCATGAATGATCCATTCCTGCTGCAATACGCCAATTGGCTAATGTCCTGCCTTCGTCTTAATTTTGGCGAGTCGTTCGTATCCGGACAGCCCGTATGGTCGCTTATCGGACCAGCGCTGGTTAATACGTTGGTCCTCACCCTCATCTCGTCCTTCGTCATTATCGTGCTGTCTACCCTTCTGGGCGTAGTCAGCGCGATGAGGGAAGGAAGGCTGATCGACAAATCGACGAGGGGCGTTTCGTTTTTTCTGACAGCCATCCCTTCATACGGGCTTGCCTCTGTCCTCATCTGGCTAGTTTCCGTGAAGCTGGACCTGCTTCCCACCAGCGGGATGGATTCTGCGGCAAGCTTTGTGCTGCCCGTTACGGTCATTGCCGTCGCCTATGTCGGCATTTATTTTCGTTCCGTGAGGAGCTCGGTGCTGACGAACAAAAACGAAGAATACGTGCTCTACGCGAGAGCCAGCGGACTTAGCGAGGGAACGATCACTCTGCGCATTCTGAGGAACTCCTTGCAAGTGGCGGTGTCCATCTTCGGCATGTCCATCCCAATTATTCTGGGAAGCACTGTTGTCATTGAGAATGTATTCGCTTGGCCAGGGCTGGGAAGGTTGATTCTCAAGGCAATACTAGGCCAGGATTTCCCCGTCATTCAAGCTTATGTGCTCATTATGGCTACGGCATTCGTCATTATCAATATGGTGTCGGACATCGTCAACGCCGCCATTAATCCCAAGCTGAGGAGTGAGCGGACATGACCCTTATAAGCCAGCTGTTAAAGGACAAATGGGCGGCCGTCTCCTTATCTGTCCTTGCAGTCATTGTTGCTGCGGGGGCATTCGCCCCTTGGATTGCTCCGCATGATCCATACGCGGTGGATATGAAGCTTCGCTTCGCGCCGGCTTCATGGCAGTATTGGCTGGGCAACGACCACCTGGGCCGTTGCGTGATGTCGCGTCTGATCTACGGCATTCGTCCCAGCATCCTGTGGGTGCTGGCGACTCTGGCGGCCTCCGTCCTGCTCGGCGGCTTGATTGGCTTCGCCGCAGGCTATTTCCGGGGACGAACGGACGCTATTCTGATGAGAATTTGCGACGTTATGCTGTCATTCCCGGGATATGTCATGATTCTGGCCATCGTAGGCATTCTGGGACCGGGATTGGAAAATATTCTGTTGGCCTTCGTCGCCATGAAATGGGTCTGGTTCGCCAGAGTCATCCGCACATCCGTTATGCAGTATGCGGAGATGGATTACATACGCTTCGCCAAGGCTGCCGGCATTCCGCATCGAACCATTATACGTCGCCATATGCTGCCCGCCTCGCTGCCGGATATCGCCGTTATCGCGAGCGGCTCCATCTGCTCCATGATTCTGCAGGTGTCGGGACTTTCTTTCCTGGGGCTCGGCATTCAAGCGCCCTACGCAGAGTGGGGCATGATGCTGAATGAGGCGAGGGAGGTCATGTTCTCGAGACCGGAGATGATGCTCGCGCCAGGGCTGGCCATTGTCGTGGCTGTTATGGCTTTCAACTATCTGGCGGACAGCATTCAGGTTGCGCTGGATCCCAAGCTGCGAACAAGAAGTACGAGTCGCAAGACGGAAGAGGTGGAGAACAGAGCCTATGAATACGCTAGAGGTTGAGGGGCTGCATGTCTGGGACGAGGCGACAGGCCTCTCCATTGTCCGGGACAGCTCCTTCCGTCTGCGGCAGGGGCAGTGTCTCGCGATCGTCGGCGAAAGCGGCAGCGGCAAGTCGATGACCTGCAAAGCCATCATGAGGCTGAATCAGGGGAGCATTCGGCAATCCGGCCGCATTCTGCTTAGCGGAGAGGACATCGGAGCTTTGTCGCAGCGAGAGATGAGGAAGCGCAGGGGCAAACAAATCGGCATGATCGTTCAGAATGGCATGGCGGCTTTCGATCCCTCCCGCCCGGTCGGCGTTCATCTGCGGGAGACGCTGCGGACGCACTTCGACTGGAGCAGGAGCGAGGCGGAGAGCGCCATGTGTGCGGCAATGGAGAGTGTCATGCTGCATAAGCCGGTTGAGGTGATGAACAAATATCCGCATCAGCTGTCGGGAGGCATGCTGCAGCGGGTGATGATTGCTTTGGCCCTGGCGCTTAAGCCTGACGTCATTATCGCGGATGAGCCGACAACAGCGCTCGATGCTATCTCCCAATACGAGGTGGTAGAGCAGCTGGTAAGGCTGCGGGAGCAGGTTGGCTGCTCACTGCTCTTCATCTCTCATGATCTTGGCGTTGTGAAGCGAATCGCCGATGACGTTGTTGTTATGAAGGACGGTGCCATTGTGGAGCAAGGCAGCGTGGAGTCCGTCTTCACGGCGTGCCGGCATCCCTACACGCAATATTTGCTAGACTCGCGCCTGATGTTAAGCCAACATTTCCAATCGGTAATGGGAGGTGTGCTTCATGCTTAAAGTGGATGGCGTGGACAAAAGCTATCGTGTCGGCGGCATGTTCGTCGGCAGCAAGCGGCAGGTGCTGCATCAGGTCAGCTTCGAATGCGCCCGCGGCGAATGCTTGGGCATTATCGGCGAGAGCGGGAGCGGCAAGTCGACGCTGGGGCGCCTCCTGCTTGGCATTGAGAAGCCCGATCGCGGCACCATCACGCTGGAGGGCAAGCCTGTTACCGACCGAAGAGCGCGGGCGGGCGCCATAAGCGCTGTCTTTCAAAATTACAGATCCTCCCTGAATCCGTATTTCACTGTCGAGCAGGCGCTTATGGAGCCGATGCAGGCGCTTGGGATGACGCGGAGCGAGATGAAGGACAAGGTGGGCGAGCTGCTGCAGCTCGTTGGCCTGCCAGTAAGCTACAGCTCGAAATATGCGCACGAAATGTCAGGCGGAGAAGCGCAGCGCGTCTGTATCGCCAGAGCGATCTCCACGGCGCCCAGCTGCATACTGCTGGACGAGGCGGTGAGCTCGCTCGACGTATCGGTGCAGGCTCAGGTGCTGGAGCTGCTCAAGGGGCTCAAGGAGCGCAGCAGCACGAGCTATATTTTTATTACGCATGACATTCAGGCAGCTGCCTACTTGTGCGACCGGATTATGATATTCCGGGATGGCCGCATGGAAGAGCTGCTGGAGACGAGCAGGCTGGGAAGCGTACAGTCCTCTTACGCGCAGAAGCTGCTGGCGTCGTCGATTACGATATAAGGTTGGGAGAGAATTTGCGATGCGCGGTGCATTATCATGGCCTTTTATGCGACTATATGGACTGGCTCTGCTGTTCTTCAGCGGCAATGCCATATTGAACGTCATTATTCCGCTGCGCGGCGAATCGCTGGGGGCGAGCAATACGACCATCGGCATCGTTATGGGCGCTTATTTGCTCACGACGATGTTCTTCCGTCCATGGGCAGGGCGCATCATACAGCAGCGGGGTCCGGTGAAGGTGCTGCGCACGATCCTCATTTTGAACGGGCTGGCGCTCATTCTATACACGTTTACGGGGCTTCCGGGCTATTTTTTCGCTCGGATGCTGCAGGGCGTGTGTACGGCGTTTTTCTCCATGGCGCTGCAGATCGGCATCATTGACGCCCTGCCGGATAAGGACCGCGCGCAGGGCATCTCGCTCTATTCGCTGTTCACGTATATGCCGGGCATCGTTGGCCCGCTGCTGGCCATTAGCTTATGGGACGGCGGGGACATGAGCGCGTTCGCCTTTGTCATGATAGCAATCGCTGTGTTGACGGGACTGTTCGGGTATACGGTCCGAATGGCGCCGCAATCGAATGGAACCTCGGACGTCTCGGGAGGCGGGCAGGCCGCGAACGAGAAAGGTGTGGAACAGCAGGCCGCGGACAAGAAGGGATCGGGCATGCTGGAGTCGCTTGGACAGCTCCTCCGGAATCGCGCCTTGTCCCGAAGCTGCTCCATTATGTTGGCGGCTTCGCTCGTATTCGGGGCGGTTACCGCATTTGTTCCTTTGTATGCGGCGGAGGTGTCCGGCGGCAGCGCCGGCATCTATCTCATGCTGCAGGCAGGCACCGTTGTGCTGGCCAGGTTCACGCTTCGGACACGCGTACCGTCGGATGGCCAATGGCATAATGCTTTTATGATGGGCACGATCCTTGTTCTTGCGCTGGCTTCTCTATTCGTCGGGATTGCAGCTTCCGGAGGCTTCATCTTCTTCTACCTGGGCGCTGTCCTGATGGGCTTGGCTCAGGCGATCCTTTATCCATCGCTGATGACCTACTTGTCCTTCGTTCTGCCGCAGCATAGCCGCAACGTTCTGATCGGTCTGTTCATCGCTTCGGCTGATCTGGGCGTGTCGCTCGGCGGCATTCTGATGGGACCGGCAGCCGACCTGCTGTCTTATTCATGGATGTACATCATCTGCGCCCTGCTGTGCGCGGCGATGCTCCCGGTGGCGTACGGGAGGCGGAAGACGGCTGTTGCCATGAGTCAACAACAGTCGGTCTAATAGGGGACAACTATATACAAACCTTATACAGACATGTATAATGGGATGACAAGACCTATTATTAGTCACCAGGAGGAGTTTCAGTGAGCGTCTATTCCTATTCAGTCACAGCTATGAACGGCCGCGAAGTATCGTTGGAGGAATTCAAGGGGAAAGTGCTGCTCATTGTGAACACGGCAAGCCAATGCGGCTTTACGTTCCAGTACAAGGAGCTTCAGAACCTGTACGAGAAATACAAGGAGCAGGGACTGGTCGTTCTGGGATTCCCCTGCAATCAGTTCGCTGATCAGGAGCCGGACAGCAACGAGAAGGTCGAAGCGTTCTGCCTCTTGAATTATGGCGTTAGCTTCCCGATGTTCCAGAAGTTGAACGTGCGCGATCATGACGCACATCCGTTGTTCACCCATCTGGCGGATTCCAAGCCGTTTAGAGGGTTCAATGAGAAGCATCCCGTCGCCAAAATATTAATTGCGCTCATTCAAGAGAAGCTGCCTCACTATATGGAGGGCGACTCTATCAAGTGGAATTTTACAAAGTTTCTAATCGATCGCGAAGGGGAAGTGTTCGAGCGCTTCGAGTCCACGACGGATCCCTACGAGATGGAACCGATTATTGAATATGTGCTGAAACGTTAACAGCAGCCATTCCAACTGCCGCCAGCCTAAGTGCTGGCGGCTTTTATCTTTTAGTCTTTGTAAATGATATTGACTTCAAGTCTAATATGACATAATGTTATAACCAGTTAAACGGAGTGGTTATAACCACTTTAAAGAATTTGTAAAGAGAAGGGAGGTCGAAAGAATGCTCAATGACAAGCTGCCGGTCACCCTCCAATATCAGCTTAGAAGCAAAATGCTGGAGAAGATTCAGAGCAAGGTTTGGGCGCCAGGCGCGCAGATCGCCAGCGAAAGAGAGCTGTGCGATGAATACGGAGTCAGCCGAATAACGGTGCGCGAGGTGATCAAAGGGCTTGTGCAGGAGGGTTATCTGGTGCGCAAGCAAGGAAAAGGCACATTCGTATCTCTGCCGCAATTCGAGCATGAGCTGTCCAGTAATTACAGCTTGTCCAAAGAGCTTGAGAGCAGCGGGCTGGAATCGTCGTTCCAAATGATTTCGTTCCTGCAGGTGCAGCCTTCAGCACTCTTGATGCGGCAGCTGGAAGTGAGTGAGCATGAGCCCATTCATGAACTGATCAGGCTGAGGCATATCGGCGGCGAACTATTTGCTTGGGAACGATCCTATATTCCAAGCCGATATTTGGAGAAGGCGACAGAAGTGGATCTGGATCGCGACGGATTATATATGACCATTTTCCATTGCTCCGGTCTTATGGCGGAGGAAGCGGAGGTCGAGGTTGAGGCAGCGAACTGTCCGGCCCATATCGCCTCCATGCTGCAGATCAAGAAGAATACGGCCGTCATGCATCTGACCAGAGTAACAAGCGCGCAGGAACACATCATCGAATATTGTGAAAGCTTCATTATCAGCGACAAATACAAATACAAGTATAAGCAGAAGCTGCGGAAAAAAGCGGCATATGCCGAATCCTTGGCCACCGGAACAAGAAGCGGCGGTTAGCGGCGCTTTCATCCAATGGAGCAGGCAGTGGAGTCTTAGGCGCGTTACCGCTCGCGTCGCGCTGCCCAGCCCGTGTCGATGATACAAGCATCAGCGTTCAGCTGACATCAGGTATGACGATGCGGGATCAAGACACGCTCATTATTGTCACAATATTCTTAATATTCTGTAAAATAAATGGGATCAACTGGGAGGAACGATGTTATGAGAAAAGCATTATCGGTTATGTTGACGTGTGTAATGGCGGCATCTACGCTGGCGGCATGCAGCGGCAATAACAATACGAATACGAATACGAAGGGAGCAAGCGCTTCTGCGCCGCCGACGGAGACAAGCAAGCCTGCCCTGCTGAACGATACAGGCTTCCCGATTGTGAACGAGCCCATTACGATGTCCGCAATGGTTATGCTCAGCCCTGCACAGCCGACAGACTGGAATGAAATTCGGGTTTGGCAGAAGTACGAGGAGATGACCGGCATTCACATGGAATGGGATGAGTATACGAGTGCCGATATGACCGAGAAACGTAATCTGGCCCTTGCCAGCAATGAATTGCCGGATGTGTTCTTCCGGACCAAGATGCCCGACAGTGATGTGGACAAGTATGGAGCCGACGGCTCGCTGATGAGGCTGAACGAATTAATCGATCAGTACGCGCCGAACTTCAAGGCCGTCATGGAGAAGTATCCTGATATTCGCAAAGGCTTGGAGACGGCTGAAGGCAACATCTACGCTATGCCGAGCTTGACGGATTCCCCGAGCATCGAGATCTGGCGGAAGCTGTTCCTCAATCGGAGCTGGCTGGACAAGGCGGGCATGAGTATGCCGAAGACGACAGAGGAATTGTACGAGACGCTTAAGGCATTCCGCGATGGAGATATGAACGGGAACGGTCAGGCGGACGAGGTGCCATTCACGGCGGATTCGCTTGATGAAGCGATACACGTGCTGCGCGGAGCGTTTGGACTTGGCAATCGTGGTATGGGCAACGGCAACTGGGATGTCGATCCCGAGTCAGGCGAGCTGAGATTTTTCCCAATCAGTGACGCATACAAGGAATTACTGACCTTCATGAACAAGCTCTACACGGAGAAGCTGCTTGATCAGGAAATCTTCACGAATACAGGCGCGAAGGTTCTGGCGCTTAATGAACAAAACCAGGTAGGCGCATTCTCCTTCGGCAACGTCATCGCGAGAGCGAATACGAACGCGGACGACTATGCCGGATTGGATCAAGCTTTGATCGGGCCTGCAGGAGAACAGCTCTACACAAGCGCTCGCGGGCACTTTGGTTCCAAAGGCGCGTTCATGATTTCCAGCTCGAATCCGCATCCCGAGGCAGCTATGAGATGGATCGACTACTTCTATAGCGAAGAAGGCATTCGTATGCTGTATCTGGGCATAGAAGGCGAATCGTATGGGAAAAACGCGGACGGGCATTACGACTTCCTGCCGGAGCTTGTCAACGAAATTCCGGAGGGCTCGTCCTTCGACCAGGTTGTGTCCAAATATGTGCCGTATGCAGGCGGCTCGCTTCCGACGCTTATTCTTGAAGATTACTTCAAAGGCGGCGAGACACAGCCCTCCGCGAAGGAAGCGGCAGAGAAGCTGAGGCCTTACCTGCCGGACGAGCTGTGGTCCCCATTCGGCTTTACGGCGGCAGAGGCGGAAGAGAAGCTGGCGATGGAGTCGGATATCTATCCCATGGTCGCTCAGCGGACGGCGGAATTCGTGATGGGGAAGGCGTCGCTGGACGAGTTCGACGACTATGTCAAGCAGATTGAACGGATGGGCCTTGACCGGCTGCGCGAAATCTACACTGCGGCGTACGAGCGTTATACCAAGTAGCCTGGATGCGACGGCAGCGTTGGATGGGGGTGAAAGCCCTTATCCTGCGCTGCCCATCAGTCTATGGACTAGCGATAAAAAGGAGTGCTGTTATGACATCCGGTGCCAGAAGCACAGAACGCGGCCTGCGTATTCCCCGCTCAGTCCGACGGAATTGGGATTTGTATTTGCTCATTCTCCCCGTCGTCGTTTATTTTTTGTTGCTCAAATATTTGCCGATGTACGGCATCCAGCTTGCCTTCAAGGACTTCAGCGCAGCCAAAGGCTTCTGGGACAGCAGCTGGGCAGGCTTCAAGCATTTTGAACGATTCTTCAACAATTATCAGTTCTGGACGCTGATCCGCAACACGCTTGGCATTAGCCTTTATCAAATCATCGTCGCTTTTCCAATCCCCATCCTTTTTGCCTTGCTCATTAACGAGGTGCAGAGCAGACGGTTCAGGAAAAGCGTGCAGTCCATCACCTTTATGCCGCATTTTCTGTCGACCGTCGTTCTAGTGGGGATCGTCATGGCGTTCCTGTCTCCGTCTACAGGACTGGTCAACACCATCATCGTCCGGCTGGGCGGCGATCCCGTTTATTTTATGACAGAGCCGGCGCTGTTCAAGAGCATTTATGTATTTTCTGATATATGGCAAAATATGGGCTTTGCTTCCGTGCTGTACGTAGCGGTTCTGGCGGGGGTGGACAAAAGCCTGTACGAGGCGGCCATGATCGACGGCGCAACCAAGCTGCAGAGACTTCGGCATATCGCTGTGCCAGCGCTTATTCCGACCGCGATAATTATGCTGATTTTCCAATTTGGCTCGATTATGGATATCGGCTTCGAAAAAATTTATTTGATGCAAAACGATTTGAATCGTTCGTCCTCCAGCGTGATTTCGACCTATGTCTATGAGGTCGGCCTGCTAGGCTCGCAGTTCAGCTTCTCGACGGCGGTGGGCTTATTCAATTCCTTCATTAATTTCATTCTAATTATTGCCGTGAACCAAATCGCTAAACGCGTCAGCGGCACAAGTCTATGGTAGAGGAGGGGGAGCATGAACCATTCTGGAAAGAAGTCAGCCAGCGAGCGAATGTATGACATTGCCATTTATGCGATATTGACGCTTATTACGGCAGCAACGCTGTATCCGCTGATTTACATCGTCAGCGCTTCCCTGAGCAATCCCTGGGCGATTGTGAAAGGCGAGCTGTGGCTGCTGCCGCAGGATCTGACGCTGAACTCGTACCGCAAGGTATTTCAAAATCCGGATATATGGACCGGCTACCGCAATTCCATCCTCTATCTGGTGGTGGGCACATCTATTAATGTCGTCATGACGACCATGGGAGCCTATGCGTTATCGCGCAGGGACCTGGTGGGGCGCCATGTGCTGGTGCTTCTGTTTACCTTCACATTATTGTTTAATGGCGGTCTGATCCCGACGTTTCTGATCTACAAGGACGTTCTGGGCTTATATAACAATTTATGGGTTATGGTCATTCCGAGCGCGGTCAGCGTATGGAACCTGATCGTGATGCGCACTTATTTTCAAACGTCCATTCCCTATGAATTGCAGGAAGCGGCGTTTATGGACGGGTGCAGCAATATACGAACGCTGACTCACATTGTGCTGCCGTTGTCGATGCCGATCATTGCGGTTATGACCATGTATTATGCCGTTGCCCATTGGAATGCGTATTTTATGGCGCTTATATATTTGAACGACGATTGGAGAATGCCCCTGCAGATGGTGATCCGCAACCTGCTGATTCAAGAGGATATGGGGGGAATGGTCGGCGGACAAGGCGAAAGCTTGGTCGACCAGCTGCTGCTCACGGAAGGCGTCAAATACGCGGTGATCGTCGTCTCCAGTCTGCCGATGCTGCTCTTGTACCCGCTGGTGCAGAAGCATTTTGTGAAGGGCGTTATGATGGGTGCGATCAAAGGATAAGTTGGACGGACACAATTACTAGCTGAATGGGTGATACATGAATGAGTACAGAGCCATTACGAGAATACGGAACGACACAGCCCGTTCTGCTTAGCCGAGGCAAGCCGGCAAATGCTGAATGTGCGATCGAGGGCTGCGAAGCGGGCATGGCCGTTGACGGCCGGGACGACACCTGCTGGAGCGGTGGCCCTTATTACAAATGGTGGAAGGTTGATCTGCAGCATATATTGCCCATTACGGAAATTCGGATAAGCGCTTACGGGGAAGACGAGCGTTACGTTCACTATTTCGTAGAGGCCAGCAGAGACGGATTGAACTGGACAGAAATCGCAAGCAAGACGGACAACCAAATCGCTGCCATACAAGGCATACGGCATGAGGTCGAAACCATCGCCCGTTATATCCGTGTAACGGTCACGTATTGCTCGAGCGACGAGAGGGCGTTGCTTCGACATGTCGAGGTGTTCGGAGCGGATGAGCCGCAGGAAGAAATGGCAGCTCCCAGGCAGGCAGGCCAGTTATTTCTGGCAACGGAATGGGACGAGGGAGCGGGCTTCGTGCTGTGGAAGGAGGATGAGCTTGAACCGGGGCGAACGGCTATTGTGGCGGCCAGCTCCATGACCGGCTCTTATGTGGTGTTCAAGGACGTTGATTTTACCGCGCAGGGAGTCAATCAACTGAGGGGAGAGTTCGGCTTCGTGAATCCGGATAAATCCCTTAAGGCAACTCTTGAAGCTAGACTGGGAGGACCGGAGGGAGTCATTATTGGCGAGCTGGTGCTCTTCAAGCAGTGGAAGCGATGGTCCACCCTGGCCGGGGAGCTGCGTCATCCCGAGCATTTGCCGCTGACGGGTATTCATGATCTCTGCCTCGTACTGAAAGCGATCGATCCGGAACAGACGCTGATGCTGCACGGGCTTGGGCTTGCACAGGCGCCGGCGCTGCCCGCGCCGCGTCCGCGTCCTGTCGATTTACCCGCGCCGAATGGAGAATACAGCATCTATTTCGGCAATTTGCATAGCCATACCGGCTTCTCGGACGGCATTGGTGTGTCGGAGCATGCGTATGATTACGCGAGATATACGGGGGAGCTGGATTTTTTGGCCATTACGGAGCACAGCAATTTGTACGATCATGACCTGGACTGGGACAAAAGCCGGAAGTGGCGGGACATCCAAGCGGTTGCCGCAGCCAAGACCGAGGAGGGCTCCTTCCTGGCGTTGTATGGCGCGGAGACCACCTGGTACAACCAGTTCGGCCATATGAACACGTATAACATGGATTTTTTCATTAACGCTTACGAAATCAAATATAACTATATTCCCGCTTACTACGAGCTGCTGAAGCGTTATCCCGACTCCATCCAGCAGTGGAATCATCCATGGTCGTGCGGTAATCGCCATCTGGATGGGTTCGCGCCTTACGATCCCGAGCTTGATGGCGTTATGCATATGCTGGAGATTAACACCATTGAATCGAAGGAGCTGGGCGGACTCTACTATTATGTCAAGGCTCTTGATTTGGGATGGCATGTGGCGCCCGTAGGCAGTCAGGACAATCACCATGGGCAATGGGGCACCGCAAACACCCTTCGCACAGGCGTGCTGGTGGATCGGCTGACGGAGGAGCATTTCTTCGACGCGGTGCGCCGGCAACGCGTATATTTCACTTCGGCGCTATTCCTGCAGGTGTGGTTCCGAATCAACGGTGCCATCATGGGCTCCCGGATATCGGCTGCGGACAAGCTGGCCTTTGACATTCGGGCATCGTATCGAAGGGATACGGGGCGTCGCATCGTTCAAGCGGATATTATCGGCGAGCAGGGAACGGTGCTATATAGTGCCAAGTGCGCCGATCTGGAGCTTCATCTGCGGGTGGAGCTGCCGGTCGGTCAGCGCTATTACTTCGTCAAGGTGTATCAGGATGACGGAGAATTTGCCGCAACCGCGCCAATCTGGGTGGAATAGCAACACGACCAGGAGAGAAGGAGTGGATAGGAAATGAGAATGGGAATGAAGGGTTTGCGTCAAACATTGCTTTTGCTCTTATCGTATGTCTTGATCATGGCTGTGCTGCAGCCTGCCCCGCAGCAGGTGCGGGCGAGCAGCTCTTCGCCGGCTATTGCTCTGGCGACCGCAGCGGATCTGGAGCAGCTTCGGACGAATCCCGCAGGGCACTACAGGCTGGCGGCCGACATCGCGTTAAGCGGGACGTTCCAGCCGATATCGGCGTTTAGCGGCACGCTGGACGGGGCTGGCCATGTCATTAGCGGCCTGACCGTGGCTGGCGGCGCATCGCAGCCGAAGGCGGCTTTTATCATTGATAACTACGGCTTGATCGAGAATATTGGATTTACAGATGTAGATGTAACCAGCCTGGATACCAACTCTTCCTATTGGGCGGCGGGCATCGCGGCCCGCAACCTGGGTACGATTCGCGAAGCCTTCGTGACCGGCGAGGTGTCCGGCGGTTACCGCAGCGCGGGGGTTGCGGTCTCCAACACGGGCACAATCCGCCACGTTTATGCGGACGCTTCGGTTAGCGCTAAAGTGGAAAGCGGAGGCCTTGTGGCGGTATCGGAGGCCGGCTCCCGATTGGAAGGCTCTTATGTGGTGCCGGATGTGCAGTCTGCCGACAATAACACTGGCGGCATCACGGCGTATGCCTACACGGGCGCCGTCATCCGCGACAATGCGGTATTGGCGGGCACCATTGTCAGCGGGGGAAGCAATATTGGCCGGATAGTCGGCCGGCTTAACGGCACGCCTACGCTAGAGAACAACATAGCGTCAGTGAGCGCGCTGGTGCAGGGAGCGGCGGCCTCCGGAGGCACGCTCAGCAATAAGCACGGGCAGAACGCGACGGATGCGGCGCTTGGCGATCCCTCCATATATGAGGGAACGCTGGGCTGGGATTATAGCAAGCGGTGGAGGATAAGCGCGGTGCTGGATCGTCCCGTCCTGCGGAGCGTACCTGAGCAGCACGCGATAGAGCTGTCGACTGCAGCGGACCTGGAGCAGCTTCGCACGAGTCCAGATTTGGATTACGTGCTGACGGCGGACATTGCGCTGAGCGGGATGTTTCAACCCATTGCGTCGTTTAGCGGCACGCTCGACGGGGATGGGCATATCATCACCGGCCTGACGGTGGCGGGCAGCGCTTCACTGCCCAAAGCTGCGTTCATCGTGGACAATTACGGTGTCATCGAGCGAATCGGATTCAGGCAGGTAGACTCCACGAGCCTCGACACAAGCTCCATCTATTGGGCTTCCGGCATTGCAGCCCGCAATCTGGGTACAATCCGCGAGGCATTCGTTACAGGCGATGTGTCAGGCGGTTATCGCAGTGCGGCCATTGCCGTTTCGAACTCAGGCACGATTCGTCATGTCTACACAGACGCGTCTGTCCACGCGAAGGTGGAAAGCGGCGGATTGGTCGCGGTGTCGGAGGCCGGCTCGCTGCTGGAGGGCTCTTATGTCGTGCCAGATGTCGAGTCGGCAGGCAATAATACCGGCGGAATTACGGCATACGCGTATACCGGCGCAGTTATCAGAGACAACGTGGTGCTGGCGGGTACGATAAAGAACGGCGGCACCAATATTGGCCGGATTGTCGGCCGTATGAACGGCACGCCGACGCTTGCGAACAATTTCGCTTCGGTAGGCGCGCTTGTGCAAGGATCGCCCGTTACCGGCGGCACGACAAGCAATGCTCAAGGCATGGACGCATCCGCTTCCACCCTGGACCGTCCATGGTTCTACGAAGAAACGCTGGGCTGGAATTTCAGTGCGGTATGGCGGTGGAGCGCGGCGCTGGACCACCCCGGCTTGCGGAGCGTGCCGGAGCAGCAGGCGATTCAGCTGTCGACCGCAGCGGACCTGGAGCAGCTTCGGACGAATCCAGGGGGAGATTATGTGCTGTCGGCGGACATTGAGCTGAACGGGATGTTCCAGCCTATTCCGTCATTCAACGGCACGCTGGATGGGAACGGACATGTCATCAGCGGTCTTCACGCGGCGGGCAGCGTCTCACAGCCGAAAGCGGCCTTTGTCGTCGACAACTATGGCGTCATCGAGCGAATCGGCTTCTCGAATGTCGCGGTTACGAGCCTGGATACGAACTCTACGTATTGGGCAGCGGGCATTGCGGCCCGCAATTTGGGGACGATCCGCGAAGCCTTTGTTACCGGTACAGTGTCCGGCGGCTACCGCAGCGCGGGGGTTGCGGTCTCCAACACGGGCACAATCCGTCACGTCTATGCGGACGCTTCGGTCAGCGCAAGGGTAGAGAGCGGCGGGCTCGTCGCGGTATCGGAGGCTGGCTCGCGGCTTATAGGCTCCTATGTGGTACCCGATGTACAATCCGAGGAGAACAATACCGGCGGAATTACGGCATATGCCTATACGGGAGCAGTCATTCAAGGCAATGCCGTGTTGGCCGGCACGATTGACAACGTCGGCGGCAATATCGGCCGGATCGTCGGCCGGCTTAACGGTACGCCGACGCTTGCGAGCAATATCGCGTCGGTCAACGCTCTGGTGCAGGGAGCAGCGGCAACAGGCGGCGCGGCTGGCAACGGCCAAGGAGCCGACGCTGCAGATGGATCGCTTGTTGCTCAGGCTACATATGAAAGTGCCCTGAATTGGGATTTCCGCCATATATGGGTGCTGGACAAGGAGGAGGGCAGGCCTCAGCTTCAATCGCTGCCCCAAGCTGGTACGGCTTACAAGCCAATCATCCTGAGCGTGCTCCGCGATCAATCGGTTACCGTAGCACCGGGTGTGGTTCACCGGCAGATGGATTTTGTAGATCGGTATGGCCATCTCCAGAAAGCCAATATCATCGACGTCGATCTGACGAGACCGGATGTGTCCATTATCGTCGGGGTGAAGGACAACCAGATTCCTCCTACGGATGCGAACGGCAACTATATTCGGATCGAGGACAGCGAGGGCCACGATTCCATTAAGGCAACGGTGGCGGAACAAGCCGCGACCACCCATATTAGCGGCAAGAAGGTTGTCGCTGGCGTGAACGGTGAGTTCTACACGGAGCAAGGCCCTGAAGGCTATATGATTAAAGACGGCTCGTCAGTCATTAATGGAGTGAGGATATCAGGCGTTGACGGCAAAAGCTATCCGCTCCATGGCTTCTTCGGCATTAAGGATGACGGCACGCCAGTCATCGGCACCTACGACGAGGATTGGGAGGGGGTGCGAGATGATCTGTACCAAGCCTCGGGCGGCCAATACTGGCTGGTAAAGGATGGGGGAGTCCAGGATTTCCGGGGCAAGGTCATCTCCAGTCCGTCGCACCCGGATTACGATGAGCAAACCTATTATCGCCACAATGACAGGCATCCCCGTACAGCCGTTGGCATCCGGAGCGACGGCAGCGTATTCTTCGTTGTTGTAGACGGCAGGGGAGCGGGCGGCTCTACTGGCTTCTATATAGAAGAGCTTGGCCGATATATGAAGGAGCTCGGCGCCTATCAAGCGCTGAACATGGACGGCGGCGGTTCGTCTACCGCGGCTACGTTGAACAGCAGCGGAGGCTACGACATCAACAATACGCCGATTAACAAGGTCGACGGTGTCAATACGCCAGGTGTGCCGCGCGAGGTGTTTTCATCGCTGCTTGTTGTCGTAGACGAGCCTTGAATATGAAGCGAATATGTCATCCCCGCTGATAAGCGGGGATTTTCATTTTAAGCGGCAGGATGAAGTCTTTACCACCAGAATTTATAACATTTTCACGCGGTTCGAACGCCACAACGCTAACGGACAAAACATGCGCTTAGAGCTCGAATGTAGCGCTTTCCAGCCTGTAACGGGCAAATTTGACGCTTAGCCCTCCTAAACGCTCCGACTTTACCACAATTATCGATCTAACTTTCGAAAATGACCGTTACAACTTTGGATGGCCGATTTGATTAGTTTAAAGGATTTTTTTGACCGTTAGAAGCCCGGTCGAGATGATGACTATGGCGAAAGTTTTTATTCAGGACGCCGTCATACGTTTTTCTTGTTTACACTGCATCTTGACCCTAAACTCGTGCATCTCACCCCAGAAGGCATTGCGCATCTGGCAGAAGGTGGTATGCTGTTCTACAGATACGATAAACCGTCGAGAGCAGCAAGGAAGGAGCGCTAAGCTTGAAGCTGATTATTGACCAGTCCCTGGAGCACGAGAACGTCGAAATTACGATAAAATGTGGAATGATCGACGAGCAGTTGGAGCGGCTGATCGCCCAGATCCGGCTCTACTCCTTCTCCATTACGGGGAAGAAGGAAGGATCGAGCTATCTGATTCGGCTGGAGGATGTCTACTACTTCGAATCGACGGACAACAAGACGTTCATCTACGTGGAGAAGGATGTATATGAATGCGGTTATAAGCTGTATGAGTTGGAGAATCATTTCGCGAACAGTCATTTCCTGCGTATTAGCAAGTCCTGCATTCTGAACGTCGCCAAGCTTGAGAGCGTGCGCGCACTCCTGAACGGCAAATTCGAGGCGCAGCTATTCAACAAGGAGAAGCTTGTCATCAATCGCCACTACGTGCAGGCGCTCAAGGAAAAAATCCAGCTGTAGCGGTCAGCGTTTTCACACAGGAGGTCCGAGTGATGTCGAAGTATAAAGCTTATTTTGCAATTACGTGTTATTCATTTACGTTTCTCATGCTTATCTATTCCGCGTTGAATTTGCTTGGTCTATTCAGGCCGGCATCGGCGCGGGAAGTGTTGCTCATGTTTCTCATTACGCTCTGCGGGTCGATTCTGATTGCGGTAACGGATCGGCTGCCCATTCGCAATCCGATGGCGGCTGCCTTCGTTCGGGTTGCGGACGTTTCTGTCTGCGTGTTCGGAATCGGTTTTGCCGCGAAAATGATTCCGCTGAATGCACTCTACGTACTAATTATCTTCGCCATGATTGTCGCCATCTACGTCATCGTCAGCGCGTTCATGATGATCAAGGACAAAGCGGAAGCCAGTGCGATTAATGAACAGCTTTCAAGAAGATACAAGCAAACGGGAGGGAACAGGGATGAACGCTATGATTAAGGCAGCAGGACTCGTCAAATCGTTCGGATCGCTGCAAGCGGTGAAGGGGATCGACTTGGAGGTGGAGGAGGGCAGCTTGTTCGCGTTCCTTGGTCCTAATGGCGCCGGCAAATCGACCACAATCGATATGCTGACGACTCAGCTGAAGCCTGATGCGGGGACAGCTCATATTGCGGGCTTCCAGCTCGGCAAGGATAATGACAGCATTCGATCCGCGATCGGGATTGTCTTCCAGGACAGCCTGCTGGATCCTTTGCTGACTGTGGAAGAAAACCTGCTGGTTCGCGGCAGCTTCTACGGGCTGAGTCGCAGCGAGCTCAAGCGTGCTGCAGCACGGGCTGTGGAGACTGCAGGGGCAGGCGACTTCCTGAAGCGCCCGTACGGCAAGCTGTCAGGGGGTCAGCGCAGGCGTGCGGATATCGCGAGGGCGTTGATTCATACCCCTCGGGTGCTATTTTTAGATGAACCTACAACGGGCCTCGATCCGCAGACCCGCAAAAACGTCTGGACGACCATTCGACAGCTCCAGCAGGAGCGAGGCATGACTGTTTTTCTTACGACGCATTATATGGAAGAAGCCGCTATGGCCGATCAAATCGTCATTATGGATCATGGCAAGGTGCTGGCGGAGGGATCGCCCTATGAGCTCAAGGAACGCTACGCGACGGATCTGCTGAAGCTGAAGCCTCACCATGAGGAGGAGCTGAGCGCTTATTTGGAAGCACGATCAACGCTGTTCTCTGTTGTTGGAGGGATCTATCATATCCCTATTCCGGAGACGATAAAGGCTCTGGAGCTGATTGAAGGGTGCAGAGAGAACATTGCCGGTCTGGAAATTATAAGCGGGACGATGGATGATGTATTCCTCAATCTGACGGGCACGGAGGTGCGGGCATAGTGTTCATTATTGCCAAGCGGAATTTGAAGCTTTTTTTCCGGGATCGAACGGGAGTGCTTATGTCATTCATGTCTGTCTTCATTATTCTGGGTCTTTACGTGTTGTTCCTGGGTGAAACGCTGTCGAGCAACTTGCCCGACGTTGAGGGGGCTAAGTTCCTGCTGAACAGCTGGGTCATGGCGGGCATATTGGCTGTCACTACGGTGACGGCAACGCTTGGCGCGTTCGGCGTCATGGTGGATGACAGGGCTCGCGGCCTGCTGAAGGATTTTACGGCGGCACCAGTCAAGCGACAGCATATCGTAGGCGGCTACATCCTGAGCGCGTGCTCGATTGGCATGATCTTAAGTGTTGTCACGCTGCTAATGGCTGAGTTGTACATCATCGCGTTTGGAGGCCAGTGGCTGTCCTTCTGGTCCATCATCCAGGTGATCGGCATTCTAGCGCTTTCTGTGCTGACTGGCGGATCGATTATGTTTTTTATCACCTCCATGCTGCGGACTATTAGCGCTTTTACCACGGCTAGCACCATAATCGGCACGCTGATTGGCTTTCTGACGGGCATTTACATTCCAATCGGAACCTTGCCGGTAGCGATGCAATGGGTCATCAAGCTGTTTCCCATCTCACATGCGGGAGCCTTGCTTCGCTCAGTCATGGTGGAGGAGCCGATGGCTCAAGCCTTTGATGGTGCGCCAGAGGAAGCCATCCGGGAGTTTAAGGTGGATATGGGTGTCGTGTTCGACTTTGGCGGCAGCCTGTCGACTATGGGCACAAGCTTGGCCGTTCTGGCGGGCACAACGCTAGTGTTTTGTTTGCTGTCGATAGCGATAATGAGGCGAACCAACCAATAAATGCAGCCGCTGTTCGCTGGCTGCCCGCTAGGAGCCTTGCGAGAGCAAGGCTCCTGCCGTTGCGTGGGAGCAGAGTGTGCGTGAGCGAGCGGCAGCTATCGGTGGAGTGATAGGCTGGAGTCAATAGACGTGTCAGACACGTCTATTTGTGCTTTATCCGCACAACGCGGCGCTTCAATAAAATGGGATTGTCGGAAAATAAGAGCTCCTGTATAATGATGCAATCCCTCCTTACATGGCAGGTTGATTGCGGAACGACACAGCAGGAGAAAGAAGGAATTCGAGGATGTTCAAGCGATTTCTCGGCATGACAAAAGATTTCCATCCCATTGTTAACGTGCTGCTGGCTGGCACAATCTTTGCGCGGATCGCAAGCTCGATGAGCTTGCCCTTCCTGGCGATATATCTGATTGCGAAGACAGATATGAGTCCTGCAATGGTCGGCATGATTGTGGGTGGCGGGGCGCTGGCTGGTATGCTGGGGGGCTTCTTCGGCGGGCATTTGTCCGACAAGTTCGGTCGTCGAGTCGTTATGCTTGCCGCTATCTATCTGTGGGGGCTCGTGTTTCTGGGCTTTGCGATCACGGACATGCCTATTGTCTTCGCTTTGCTTAACGCCGTTAACGGTCTATGCCGCTCGTTCTATGAGCCCGTGTCGCAGGCATTGATGGCGGATTTGACAGAGAGGGAGAAGCGGTTCTCCGTCTTCTCCATGCGCTACCTGGCGATTAATGTTGGCGTTGCCGTGGGTCCACTTCTCGGCACCCTGTTCGCGGCGATGGACGGAAGGCTTCCTTGGCTCATTACCGGCTGTATATATTTGGCTTATGGGCTCCTGCTGCATGTGCTGCTCCACAAATTCGGCATTCGCAAGATTGAAGGCGAGAAGAAGGAGCACGTCACGATGGTCCAGTCCTGGCGAATCATTCGCAGGGACCGGGCTCTGCGGTATTTTATGATTGGCGGTATAGTCACGGCTATTGGCTACTCGCAGATGACATCCACACTGTCGCAGTTCATAGACAAGGGGTTCGCGAACGGCGTCGAGCTATTCGCTTGGATGATGAGCATTAACGCGATTGTCGTGGTCGCCTTTCAGATCCCGTTCTCCAAGTGGGCGGAGAAGCGGACGCCTATGACGGCGATCACGATTGGCTCCATCTGCTACGGGATGGGGCACCTCGGCTTCGGCTTCAGCGGCAGCTGGTGGATGCTCGTCGTGTCCATGATTGTTTTCACATGGGGAGAGATTCTCACCTTCCCGGCGGGCTCCATCCTTCTCGACCGAATCGCGCCCGACGGGATGAGGGGCACCTACTACGGAGCCCAGTCCTTCACGAGCCTGGGGCACTTCCTTGGCCCATGGCTTGGCGGCCTTCTGCTGCAGGGGTATGGCGGACAAGCTCTGTTCGTGACGGTGGCGTTTATCTCCATCGCTGCCATCTGGTTCTTCCACTTGGGTGAGCTGCGCTCCGCGAAGGTGAAGCTGAAGGCGATGGAGGCGGGGGCTTGAGCAGGTGTAGGCTCTTATGTACATCGAGTAAAGCCGGGCTGCTTTTTTACCACAATGTATAAGTTTTCTCTGAAAGTCCTCGATAGAGGCTTTCTCAATAAAAGTATCCATTTCCCAAATTAGGTATGTTAAAGTAAATAGAGAGCATTTTAGCCTAGTCGTGGCCGACCCTCTGATGTGCTTGCCGAGATGGGGGGCTGTATAGGTTAGGAGGATACCTAATTACTCTCGACTTGCGGCGTATAAGAAGAGACTAGGGAGGCAGGGTTGCAGATAAACTGGATTAATTCATGGAATGTGGTGGGGGCGGCAGCAGGAGCATTGGGGTGGTGCACAATCGTTTTTTTACTGGTACGCGTATACCGGAATCAGGAGACGAAGCCTGTGATTTGGAAATTACTGCTGGCTGCTCTCGTCGGCTTTTGTTCGTTTTCCGTTAATATTTTTTTGTTCGGGCAAGTATACAATATCGCGTTGCTACCGCTAGGAGTATGGATTCTGAGCTTCATCCTCCGCAATTCCTCTTGGCAGAAGTACCGGAGATTTGCCTGGACAGGCTTCTGGGCGAACTACATATTCCTTGTGACGGCGCTGCTAGGTGGGTTAGCGCATCAGACTCTTTATGACAAGGATGACCCGTTCACCTATATGGCCGATTTGGGTGAAGCGAGAATAGCGGATATCCATCCATCTGCGCGAGATACGAAGTTCGACGAGGGGTTGTTCAGAGAAGCAATGGCCTCGTACTATCCAGCCGATATACAATCCTCGCTGAGCTGGTTCTATGATTCAAGACAAAAGAGCGGCGAATTTTACCAGCATGAACGATTTCCTTACGCGCTGTTCGGAGCCGAGCCCAAATGGGGAAGCGGCCTGCATGCCTCAATCTACTTGGAGATTGACGGGATGGGACTGCTAATTGAATCGCAGGGGCGTTATTCATATTATCGTTCGGAGATGCCCTTAATGGAAATGGAGGCGAAGGAATGAGGCGGCGAAGGTGGTTAGCGGTTATAGCGCTCATTCTGGCAGCCACGGCTGTTATTTTTTTCCGAACCTACGACGGGAAGCCTGGACCGATTCCGAGCGAGGATGAAGCTGCGGAGGCGATGAATCTTTCCCATTGGAAGGCGGATGCGGAGGTCGTGCTCGATAGGATTAGGCTCGACGGTCGGCAGCTATTTGTTCCTTATGTGTCTAGTAGCGGGAAATACGGAATGGGGTTTCTGGAGTGGAGCAAGGGGAAGTGGAGGGTGACTAGGGTAGACCCAGGCGGTAGACCAGAGCTGCGTATATTGAATCATTCAGACCCTTCCCAACGCTATATAGTCTGGAACCTAAATCCTCTGGGAAAAATGGAGCAAATTCGATTTTATATCATACGAGATCGGAATGCAGGCATGTCAAGCGGGGTGTATTATTATACGCCTCGCGTTCAGATGGAGGAGCGTGTTGACTTGACAGAGCGGCCTTACGGAGCGCTTCCGTTCCCTGAGGATTGGGCGGACATCGTCAGAGAGGAAACAAGATGGAGTCAGATTTCGACCGGCGATGTACTCGACTATCTGCTCTCGGGACTATCCTCCCGTCAGTCCACGCTGCGCCTGGGCTGGATTCCTGATTATGCGGAGGGTGCTTCCCCGCGTAGTGGCTACTCCAAAAGTGGGGATGATAATACTCAGTTTCTTTTGATTATGGATGATCAGGACTTGGAGCAGCCTGGGCAATAGTCGGCGGCGCAGATTTAATATTATTATTTCATACCAGTTGGCTATAACCAAACTTTCCCTGCACCTTGCTGCGATTTCATGCTACAGTTTCTGTAGAGATACCGGGCTGCAGCCTGGTGAAATTGAAGGTAAGAGGAGGAACGATTTTGCAGCTATATGGCATTGATATTACATTTGAGCAGATGGGCTCGGAGCAGACCATTACTCCCGTCATTCTGAAGGATGAGGGGCGTATGATTTTAATGGATTGCGGCTATCCAGGCTTTTTGCCGCTGTTGCAGCAGGCCTTCCAGGAGCAAGGGCTCGCTATGGAGAACCTGACAGATATCATCATCACTCATCACGATATGGATCATATGGGGGCGCTCGCGGAGCTTAAGCGCTTGTATCCTCACGTTCGGGTGATCGCTGGAGAGCTGGAGGAGCCCTATATTGCCGGGAGGAGCAGGTCGCTCCGACTCCAGCAGGCGGAAGCGCTCCATGACAGCTTGCCTGAGGAGCAGAAGCGGCAGGCGGAGTCTTTTATCAGCTTTCTGGAGAGCATGGAAACCGTGCCTGTAGATCAGATGGTGTCGGATGGAGAGGTGCTGCCCTATTGTGGCGGGATCGAGGTGGTACATACACCGGGACATATGCCGGGGCATCTATCGTTCTATGTTCAGTCGACTGGGACTATGATAGCGGCAGATGCGGTTGTGATTAATGAGGATGGGAAGCTGGGGATTGCCAACCCGGAATTCGTTATGGACAAGCCTGCCGTGTTAGCCTCGATCGAGCGGCTGTCAACATTTCCAATATCTCAATTAATCTGCTACCATGGCGGCATCTACGAAGGTGATGCAAGTGCAGGACTGAAGGAGCTTCTTCGCAAAGAGGAATGAGAAACCCTCAGTCGAGGCTTTTCAATCAGGAGCGACCGTGTCTATAGGCAGGATTAATCGCAAATGTGGCAAGAAAGGCCGTTCCTCCGTGAGGGACGGCCTTTCTCGCTACTTGATGACGCCGCAAGCGATGCGGGCGCCGGATTTGCCGGATGGGTCGGTGGCGTAGTCATCGGGCTTCTCATGAATGATTAACGACGTTCCGCCTTCCTTTAGCAGGTAATTCGGTTTGCCAGGCTGCAAGGATACAGCTTCGCTGGCCAGCTTGGCGTTCACTGTACCGTCCTGCTTCACCTGAATATTGGGGAGATCGCCGCTGTGAAAGCCTTGCGGATTTTTGAAGCCGTGCTGTTTGTTATGGGGATTGAAATGCCCGCCAGCGGAGTTGAAGTCCGGGGCCTCGCATTTGCCTTCCGTGTGAATGTGGATGCCGTGCGCACCGGGCTTAAGCCCTTTGGCTTCTACATGCAAAATGACTTTATCGTTGCGCTGCAGAAGCGTAGCGTTGCCGATTGGCTCGCCCTTGCTATTGATAAGCGGGACGTTCAGCTGCCCCGACTTCGCCTCCTCTTCCGCCATGGCAGGCTGAAAGGCAAGTGAAGATGCCAGCAGAATTGCAGTAGAGAGTGTAACCCATGTTTTCATAGCTTCCTCCTGAATGGTAGTGGACTTCCTATAGCATGTTCATAATAATGGAAATTATTCTGAGTATTTTCTCATACCTTACCTGTTTCATCCTCATTAGGCTGGTTTAAGAGAGGATAGGAAATACACAAACATACACATATTCAGGAGGAATCATACGATGAAAAAATCAACCAAAAAACATGCGATGACGAAATTACTGCTTACAGCTACTTTGTGTACGGCTCTGATGTTCGGCGCTGCGGCCTGCAACAACGAGAATGGAAACGACGTGTCAGTGAACGTCAACAATGACGATGACGCAGTTGTTGAGACGGACGCTCCAGTCGTAACCGAGCCGGTTATGCCTGAAACGACAGAAGGTACAAAAACGGAATAATATAGACGGTGTGATGCAGAAAGCCTCCCCTCCACAATTGGAGAGGGAGGCTTTTGCTGCGTTAGTGAGAAGAACTGGGCGCAAACAAAGAAGGCCGCCCCCAAGCTCAGCTCGGGGGCGGCCTCATTCCGTCGTTGCCTAGAACATCGGGAACACGTATTTGACCAGGAAGTACAGCGCACCGAAGAAGATCAGGAGGTAGGCTGCATATTTGATCAAAGTAGATAGCACTTGACTGGAATCGGATTTTTTCTGAACGTGACGTTCTTCAATTTCTACATTCTGATGAGGTGTATTGCCGTTCATAACGATCATCTCCTTTTTGTAATAGAAGGTTTAATGCTGTATACCCCGGAAAAGCCGAAATGAATCTTTTGGCGGAATGTGTTTCAACGGTTAGGCATTAGGTTAAGAATGAGCAAGCCGGTAAGATGCTACGGCATACAGGAAGTAAGATTGAAAGGTGGTGAATCTCATGCTGGGATGGGCCCTGATGTTCTTCCTTCTCGCCATCGTGGCAGGCGTATTCGGATTTATGGGAATTGCCTCCGCAATGGCGGGGATAGCCAAGGTGCTGTTCGTAGTTTTTATCATCCTGTTCTTGGCTTCCCTTATTCTGGGAAGAAGGAAAGTTTAGCTACACTAGCTTAATAGAAATGGACAATGCTTAATCAGGTTATTAGACAAAAAGATATTTAGGAGGGATTACGATGAGAAACACGGAAATGACCAAGGTGCGTACGGCTATGACAAGCCAAGAGGTGCAAAATCATGTCAATGAATTCCGCAGCGAAGGATATGCGGAGGACCACATTTTCGTCCTGACGCATGACAAGACAAGGACAAAGCGTCTGGCGGAGCGAACGGACGCCGAAGAGATTGGTGTCGGGGATCAAGGGCTTGGCACAACGATCGCCAACTGGTTCCGATCCACAGGCGACGAGCTGAGAGCCAAGATGCGCTCACTCGGCGTAGCTGAGAACGAAGCGGAGCGGCTGGAGGCCGAGATGGACCGCGATGTGATCGTCGTAATTGCTTGGGGCGGCCGGGAATATGGGGATGATGACTTCGACCGCGACATTTATTACTACCCATACGTACCATACGCGATGCACAACGACCCCCCTTACAAATAAATAGGTTGAATTAGCCTGCCCGCAAGGGTAGGCTATTGTTATATACATGTTTTTTCAAATCTATACTGGACTTATATGTCAACGCGAAACGTATACTGCCCTGCCACTGGACGGAGCAGGCGTTTACGCTTGATCATTCTAGCAATTTGTCATAGGAGGACCCTCGCTTGAGTATTATAATCGTAGACGATAACGCGACGAACCAGATGATTATAAGAACGATCCTGCGCAAGGAAGGCTACAACGACATTCGGATCGCGTCGTCCGCTATGGAGCTGTATGACATGCTTCATATCGATTCCTCCGCCTATATGGAAGAGCAGGTAGATTTGATCCTGCTTGATATGATGATGCCGGAGATCGACGGACTGGAGGCGTGCAGGCGTATCGTGTCGGATAATCGTTATCGGGATGTGCCCATTGTATTCGTCACGGCAGTCGGCGATTCGATGAAGCTTGCGGAAGCGCTGGATGCAGGTGCTACCGATTATGTGATGAAGCCGATCAATAAGCTGGAGATGCTTGCCCGCATCCGCTCCGCGCTTCGCTTGAAGCATGAGAAGGACTGGCATAGGGAACGCGACAAGCGAATTCGCTACGAGCTGGAGCTGGCCAAGCAGGTGCAGAGAAGCGTGCTCAGTCCGCCTATCCGGAATGACCGCATCTGTATGGAAGCGGAATATCGGCCATCCTCCGAGCTGGCTGGCGACTATTACGCCTGGTTCCCAATTGACAGGAGCAGGTATGGCGTCATTCTGCTGGATATGATGGGTCATGGCATCTCGTCATCGCTCGTCTGCATGTTTATTTCATCGGTGCTCAAGGATATGGTCCTGCGCATTACAGATCCAGAGGAAGTGATGCAGGAGCTTAACAATCGGATGGGACAGCTGTATCGTCCGACGGAGCTGGTTAACTTTTATTTTACAGCTATATTTGTGCTTATCGACACCGAGAATCGTACGTTGCAATACGCCAATGCCGGCCATCCTGCGGGTATAGCCGTCACGGACTCCAGCTTGACGCCGCTTGAGACAAGCGGTCCGGCGGTCGGTCTCTTTGATTCCATTCACGTACGCCAGAAAACGTTGTCCTATGAGCCCGGCATGACGATTGTGCTGTATACGGACGGCTTGCTGGATGCGATAGATGTGGAAGCGGACGAGGCGTCGCTGGAGCGGATAGCGGAAGGCGTAAGAGGCTTGCCGGATTCTACGCCGGGGGAGCTTGTGGATCATATCATCCAGTCATCCGGCGAAGCGAGCAAGCAGCGGGACGATATTTGTATGGTGCGTATCCAATTGAATTGATGTTTCAAAAATCGCATATTGGTTTATACCAGTCATAAGGACCTTGAAAGCCGATCACGAGCAGGAGGGTGTTCATTATGAAGTTAGTATTACTAATCGCTATGCTCATAGGTGGAGCTATAGGAGGCAACGGAGAAACGGCCGGCGGCGGGACGACAGAAGTCCAGACCGAAGGCTTGCAGCAAGTGCAGCCGTTGATTGTCTCCGAATCTCCGCCGGTCGCGGCCGCAGTGCACGTCCTGGAAGGCGTAACTGCGGAAGCGAGCGTATCTGTCCGGACGGCTGATCTCAGCCGGGACGAGCAGGCGGAATCCGATGCTCCGGAGACTTCATATGAACAGGCTCTCCTGCTGCAGAGTGTTGGCGGAATCTCGCTCTACGATACACCAAGCATGGTTGTTGATAAGCTGGGCCAGCCTGAAGAGATTACGCAGGACGAAATCCTGGCTGAACTCCAGTTATACCGCTATGCTTCCTTGACGGTAGCGTTCTACGGGGAGTATGTTCAATATGTAGACGTGCCTTTGCAGGCTAGCCTTATCATCGACGGCAACCAAATTCCGATGACGGAAGCAGGGTTAACCGCTTATTTGGGGGAGCCGGCTTACATCGCGGAGGATGGCATCGTATTCCAGAGCGGTGAAGCTCTGCTGAAGCTATACCTTGACAGCGAGACGAAGCAGCCTGTATATGCAAGCTATTATCATATTGCAACTGTGTAGGCAAGAAAGTACTAATGGAAGAGAGTGAGTGAACGGAATGATGATGGAACCTTTTCGTATCGAGCAACTAGAGTCGGAGAAGAGCTTCGAGCTGAAGCTGTTTGGAGAGTTGGATCTGTCGGTGGTCCCTCAGGTTCAAGGAGCACTGGAGCATGTGCTCAGGCGCGAGGATTTAGACCTTGTCCTCGATTTGGGAGGACTCACTTATATCGATAGCACGGGTATTGGTATTATTGTTTCTATTCTGAAAACCAGAGATAGTCTAAATGCGCCGTTCTATGTCCGGAATATTCCGCCTGCTGTCAAACGCCTCTTCAATATGACGGGTCTTACCGGGCATCTCAAAGAAGGGACAGAAGCCGGAGCATGAGGAAGGTCCACTTGCAGATACCGGCCGATGCCGGGTATATCGATGTCGTTAGAATTTGTCTGACAGGTATAGCCGCAAAGCAAGGGTTTGCTTATGAGGAGATAGAGGATATGAAGGTCGCCGTATCGGAGGCGTGCAGCAATGCAGTGCTTCATGGAAGCGGGGAGTCGAACGCTGAGCCTGTCGACGTGACCTTCGAGCCTCTTGATACGGGTCTGACCGTTCGTGTAGTCAATTACGGCATGTCATTTGACCATACGTCGGCCAGACAGGAAGCGTCGCCTATACAGGGCGGCAGCACTAGCGATCTGCGCGTTGGCGGACTTGGCATCTATCTGATGGAGGCGCTGATGGATGTTGTTCGCATGTCATCGGACCAAGGGAAAACGGAAGTGGTATTGACCAAATATCGTCATGCGTGAAGAAGGAGGCCTATCCGCTCATTGAGCGAAGGGCCTCCTTCTTCTATTGATTATGTGGTTATGGTCTTTCCACAGGCTTCGCTTTGCGGAAGATCCGCTCCTCCGGCATATATTCCCGGAAATTAGCTTTGAGCGGGGAGAGGAGCGACTCCTTGCTTCCCAGTGCAAGAAAGCCGTCACTCGATAAGCTGTCGCATAAGACACTGTGCACTCTGGCCTGAAGATTGGTATCGAAATAAATAAGCACGTTCCGGCATAGGATGACATGAAATTCATTGAAGGAGCCATCCGTAGCCAAATTATGCTGCGCAAACATCATATGCCGCTTCATATCGGCATGGAAGTAGGCGTGGGAATGATCCGTTGTATAATAAGCGGAAAATTCCTGTGTTCCCCCAGCTTGCAGATAGTTTCTTGTGTACGACTGCATTCGCTTGAGCGGGAATTTGCCCTCCTTAGCCTGAGCGATCGCCTCTGGACTCATGTCGGTCGCGTAGAGTGTGGCGCGCTCCAGCAAGCCTTCCTCCTGGAGCAGAATGGCCATAGAGTAGACCTCTTCCCCTGTAGCGCAGCCCGCGTGCCAGATGCGTAACTCCTTCAGCTTGCGCAGCTCTGGCACGACGTTCTCCCGGAACGCCAGGAAGAATGTTGGATCACGGAACATCTCTGTCACCTTGATCGAAAAATCCTCAAGAAGCTTCTCTATATACCCTTCCTCGTGCAGGAGCTTCTCTTGCAGCGCTGATATGGTGCGGAGCTTGTCCTGCCCCATACGGTTCCGAATACGTCTTCTCAGGGAAGAACGCAAATATTTGCGAAAGTCATAGCCCCTCACTCTGTAGATGGCTTCCAACAGCAGATCAATCTCAAGCTCTTCAATCGCGTTAGTCTGCTCCGGTTCATCCAGCCACTCGCCGTTCTCGCTGATATTGCTGAACGCGGGCAGGGCCTGATCCTCGTTCCAATCGCTGTGACTCATACCTGTCCCACCTGCTTCGTCAGCCAGACTCGCATAAGCGAGAACAGCTGCTCCATCTGAATAGGCTTGCTGATATAATCCGACGCCCCGGCGGCCAGGCAGCTCTCCTGATCGCTCTTCATGGCTTTAGCCGTCAAGGCAATAATTGGCGTATTCTTCATGAGCGGATGCAAACGCAGTGCGCGCGTGGTCTCGAAGCCGTCCATGATCGGCATCATAATGTCCATGAGCACCAGATCGAAATCGCTATCCGAGGCGACGATATCCAGACATTCTTGTCCATTGTTGGCGACGGTGACCTCCAGGCCTTGAGACTCCAGCGCACGCACGAGCGCGAAGACGTTGCGCGCGTCATCCTCTACAAGAAGAACCTTCTTGCCCTGCATTAACGCTTCTTCATCGATACGCTTCTTCTGCTCTTGCTGCTTCTTCTGCGACGGTTCGGCATCTTCGCCAGCTGCAGGAGAGGCATCTTTCTGGTTGCTGCTTGCAGGCGGAGCTAGCTCTATAACTTCAGGCGCTTCAGCCGAAGCAGCCGCGGCTTCAATCTCAGCTTGGCGCAGAGCCGATTGCGTCTCCTGCAGGCGCACAGGCACGTACAGGGTGAAGGTGCTGCCTTTGTGCAGCTCGCTGTCAAGCGCGATGAAGCCGCCTAGCAGCTGAGCGAACTCGCTGCAGATGGAGAGGCCGAGACCAGTGCCCCCGTAGACGCGGTTTGTATTGCCGTCCACCTGCTGGAACGCTTCAAATATAAGGCCTTGCTTGTCCTTCGGAATGCCGATGCCGGTATCGATGACCGAGAAGGCCAGCATATCGTCTGTGGAAGCGTCAGGCATGCGCGAGCTGACAATGGCCGGATCGGCCCGGTGCAGCTTAAGCGTGACGGAGCCGCTTTCGGTAAATTTGAAGGCGTTGGACAGCAGGTTTTTCAGAATTTGCTGCAGCCGCTGGCCGTCAGTCTGCATGATCGGCGGCAGATCCTTCTGCAGCTCGATTCGGAAGTCAAGGCCTTTCTTCTCTGCGACAGGATCGAAGACAAGCTTCAGCAGCTCCGGCACCTCAGCTACACTCACTTCATCCATGATCAGCTTGATTTTTCCGGCTTCAATCTTGGACAAGTCCAGAATGTCATCGATCAGGTCGAGCAGATCTGTGCCGGAGGAATGAATGACTTTGGCATAACCAGCCTCTTCCTGCGACAAGGATTTGTTCTCATTCTCGTACAGCATCTGGGACAAGATGAGGATGCTGTTAAGCGGCGTCCGCAGCTCGTGCGACATATTCGCCAGGAAGTTCGTCTTGTACTGGGCGCTCTGCTTCAGCTTCTCGGCGTAGTCCTCGAGCTCTGCCTTGGCCTGCTCCAGTTCCTTGGTCTTCTGCTCGGCGTAGAGATTCTGCTCCTCCAGATGCTCTGTTGTCATACGCATCTCTTCCTGCTGCATCTGCAGCTCCTCCGACTGGGCTTGCAGCTCCTCAGTCTGCGCCTGCAGCTCCTCGGTCAACGCCTGCGATTCCGCGAGCAGGCGCTCTACCTCCATCCGTCCTGCCGTATTGTCGATTGTAACGCCGAAGTGCTCCTCGATGGCCTCCAGCATCTTCAGATGATGAGCTGTGAAGGGCTCCGTCGAAGCAAATTCCATCACGGCAATAACCTTCTGTTCAAATTCAATAGGGACAATGAGCACGCTGCGCGGCTTCAGCTCCAGCGTTCCGCTTGTGATGCTGCTGTCATAGTCCTTGGGCTGATTCAGCAGGAACGGGCGCTTGTCCAGCGCGCATTGCCCTACCAGACCTTCACCGATGGCGAAGCTGGTTCTGGAGCGGTCGTCTCCGTAAGCGGCATAAGCGGACAGCTTCTCCAGAGTCTGCTTCTCGCCCGTCCCTCTCCGGTAGTACAGGACACCGTAAGAAGCTCCGATAATTGGCGCGACCTGGCTCAGGAAGGAAGAAGCAAGGTCTTGCAGGCTGCTGAAGCCTTGGTTCATGGTGGCCACATTGGCGACGTTCCGCTGAATCCAGGACTGGGACTCCAGGCTGCCCAGCAGCTCGTTGGTCGACTCCGCGAGCTCTCGTACTTCATCCCGGGTGCCCACGTGTATCCGTTTGGTCAGGTCGCCCTTGGAATTGGATATTTCCTTAATGGTAGAAGATACCTGTGTAATTGTTTTGACGATAGAGCCAGATACGTACGATACAATGAAAAAGGAAATCACAGCGACCGCGACAAGCATGCTGACCAGCATCGTAAGGAGCCAGTCATTTCGCTCATCCAGGTCCGCTATATGCATTTTGTTCGTTTCCAGATGCTTCAGCCGCAAGCCCTCCAGCAGCTCGCGCAGCATCTCAACGTCCTCCTTGCCGGGATCCTCCTCGAAGAAATCGATAATAGCCTGGGTCTGGTTCTCTCGCTTCATTTGGATGGTAGGTTCCCCTGCCGTATCAATCCAATGCTGAATCGTGGCTTTGATGCTTTCCAGATCCGTTCTTTTATTCGGATCCTCGGACAGATAGTTGTAAAGCTGGCGATAGTTGTCCTCCCACTCCACCTTGCCGCGGGTATAGGGATCCAGGTACGTCTCGCTCCCTGTCAGCAGGAAGCCCCGCTGGCTTGTCTCCATACTGACAACGTTATATCGAATGGACGTAATGAGATTGTTAATCTCCAAATCCCTGGTCGTCATCGTCTCGATCTCGTTCTGCAGCACGCCGATCCGTTCTGATACCATCACGATTGCGGCGCCCAGACAGCATAGGATCAAGATGTAGCCGATGGCGATTTTGTACTTGATGCTGAATTTACGCGATGAAGCAGACATCGTAGCCTCCTTAGCTCCTGAGTAGATTGGTTATAGTCCCGCACATATAAATCTAGTATACCATGCCGTGCGGCGACATTCCCATTTTAATGTGAAAATGTGGTGAAACGTTCCAGCATACGGACTGTTTCAAGAAGGGTAGACCCGGGTAATACGAGTCAAGAGGATTCAAACGAAAATCAAATAAAAGGGATATGAGAGGAGATCGAGATTATGAATGTACTCATCGGAATTTGTGTAGCTATCATTACCATTGTTGCTGTCGGACTATATTTCAAGGTATCCAAGATGCTGCGCCAGGCGGGCACGGCTATGGAGGAGGCAAAGCGCACCATTGGCGAGCTTCGTCTGGAGCTTCAGCAGGTAAGCCGCGACGCGCGCGAGGTCGTGCAGAACACGAACGAAATTACGCTGGACGCCCACAGAAAGATGAAGGAGCTCGATGCGCTGTTCGGCAGCGTCAAGGAGATCGGGATTGCCGCCCAGGCTTTGACCATGTCAGTGAAGGAAGCGGCGATTGGTGCCGCGGTGAAGGTGAAGCAAGGAGGCAAAGCGGCACGCGACGCAAGCAGCGGGAAGGTAGGCGCCATCGCCGATGCCATCGCATCCACTATTCGCGTAATGACTCGCTTGAGGCAAAATTAAGGTATACTTGATAGGAAAGAGAGAGGATATGGATGATGAACATAGCCCCCGTGAAATTGTCGATACCGGCCAAGGCCGAATACTTGGATATGGTGAGAGCCGTTTTGTTCGCTGTTGCGGGCAAAGCGGGCTTTTCTTATGAAGAAATTGAGGATATGAAGGTTGCGGTCACCGAGGCGTGCTCGAATGCTGTGCTTCATGCCTATGATGCAACGGAAGCTGGCGATATCCATCTCTCGTTCCTGCAGGGTGAAGGCACACTGCAGATTACGGTGAAGGACAATGGACGCAACTATAATAGAATTGGGATTGAGTCTAGCAGGCCGACGCTGCATGGCTTGGCGATTGCGGACGCGGTTGTCGGCGGTCTTGGCATCTTTATGATGCAAGCCCTGATGGATGAGGTGCAGGTCAATTCGGACAATGGCACGGAGGTTGTACTCATTAAGCGCTTGAGCAGAAACGAGGAGATGGTATGATCGGGAAGTCCTCGGAGCTAACCCCCAAGCAAGTGGAGGAGTTCATGCGGCGTTATCGAGCCGAGGAGTGCAACGACAGCGCAACCGCTCTGCTCATGCATTACGAGGCGATCGTTCGGATGGCTGCCGGCAAGCTGTCTAGAAGCCGACCTGATCTATATGAGGATTTGTATCAGGTCGGCCAGATGTCCATGCTTCGGTTGTTCAGGCAATTCGATCCTGACAAGGGTATTCCGTTTGAAGGCTATGCGATGAAAAGCATCATTGGCCATCTCAAAAATTTTTTACGCGATAAATCATGGTACATACAGGTTCCTAGGCGGATAAAAGAAAAAGGGCTGCTCGTGCAGAAAACAATCGACGAGCTGACTGCGCAGTACGGCCGTTCCCCGAAGATTGAGGAGATCGCCGAGAGGCTGGAGCTGTCCGTCGAGGAGACGATCGAGGTGCTGACGTCCAGGGAGTCATATCAATATGTGTCGCTGGATACACCTCTCTCTGCAGAGGGCGAAGGGGCGGCGACAATCGGCGATATGATTGCCGCAGAGCCCGATGGTGTGGAGTCGCTGGAGAGCCGGATGGACTTGCGCGAGGCTTTCAGCCAGCTGAAGGAGCAGGAGCAGGTTGTCCTGGAGCTGGCTTATTCGCAAGGCCTGCCGCAGCGTGACATTGCGGAGCGGCTGGGCATCTCCCAGATGAGCGTATCCCGCATTCAGCGAAGAGCGATCGAACGGCTGAGAACGCTGCTTGACGACGCAGACGGAGATGGGTAGGAGGAAGATTGGTTGGCCCGATGTATTTAGAAAAGCCCGCACAGCGGGCTTTTTTTGTATTTTCGCGCCGGTTTGAATACCACGACGCTAACGGACAAAAAATGCACTTAGAGCTCAAATTTGACGCTTTCCAGCATGTAACGGTCACATTTGGCGCTTAGCCCTCCTAAACGCACCGACTTTACCTCCATTGTCGTTCTAATATTCGAAAATGACCGTTACAGCGTTGGCTGGCCGATCAGACTTGTTTAATGGTTTTTAACGACCGTAACAAGCCCGGTTGAGACGATGGCGAAGGCGGTGGTCAAGGATGCCGTCAGGCGGTTTTCTTTCTATTCGGGGCAGAAGAGTGCTGCGGGTGTGGGACTTGAACGAAATTTTGTTATTCCGCATGTATCGTAGGGGTCAATGGACACGTTGCTCTCCATGCGACTCCTTTACATGTACGTTCTGCAACCAGTGTGGCTTGGAAGCAGAACTTTGAGAAAATGAGCTGTACGTTCCGCATATAGAGGATAGGTTAACTAGCCTAACTGGCAATGAAAAAGAAGCGCCATGAGGCGCTTCTTCGGTCGTGAGATCCCTTATTGAGCGGGATCAGTCACTTTGCCTTTGTTGCGAAGCTCGGAGTCGGTCGGCATCTCATCCATTTCCTTGCCGAGCTTCTTCATATCGTTTTCCGTTGGTGCCATTGAGTTCATGTTGGACTTGACGGCTTGGATTGTGTCGGCCGCTTCCTCCTGAACCTTGCTGGTGGCTTCCTTCGTCTGCTCGCTGACATTTTCGGCCAGATCCTTGGCGTGTGTGCTGACAGTTGTCGCCAGATCCTTCGCGTGCGTACCAATCGTATTCGCTACCTCCTTGGCGCGGTTTCCGATGGTTTGCAGCTGGCCACATAGGTCGGAACGGAGCTGGCCGCCCGCCTTAGGTGCGAACAACAACGCGGTAATTGCGCCGACGGCGCCTCCTATAACGGCTCCCATAACTACTCCCGAGTTTGAGTTTTCTTTTGGCATGGCTCATCTCTCCTTTGTTCATCATTTGTCCAAGGGCTTATTGCCTCTTATAGATGTATTAAACCAATGGCTTCAGATTCAAACAGGAAATGCTTCGTTTATCATAGACATCGAGAATACCCCTGCATCTAAGCTACCTTACTCACGAAGTGAGAGTGTAGTTAGGGGATGAATCGGGAATTTTGCTCATGGATAGACACGAACATTTGTGCTATAATTGGAATGAGTTAACATTCATCTCTTTTGCAGCGAGGTGACGAATCAGACGATGCTCCAGCATAAAGCCTTCAAATTTCGGATCTATCCTAGTCATGTACAAATCATGCAACTGCGCAAAACGTTGGGTTGCTGCCGTTTTGTGTTCAACCACCTCCTAGCAAAATGGAGTCAGATCTATCAGGTTACAGGCAAAGGTTTGTCCTATAACGCCTGCGCATCTCAGCTTCCTGATATGAAGCGCGAGTGGTCTTGGTTGAAAGAAGTGGATAGCATTGCCCTGCAGTCAGCTGTGCGAAACTTGGCTGACGGATATCAGCGCCACTTCAACAAGCAGAACGATCTACCTCGCTTCAAGAGTCGCAAGCATCCCGTACAAAGCTATACGACGCGATATACGAACGGGAACATTGCCGTGAAGGGAAACCGTCTGCAACTTCCCAAGCTCGGCTGGGTACCCTATGCCAAGTCAAGAGAGATCGAAGGCCGGATCCTATCCGCTACCGTACGACTAGCCCCAAGCGGCAAATGGTTTGTATCGTTGGTATGCGAGGTTGACATCCAGCCTCTTCCTTTAACGGACAGCATACTTGGCATTGACGTGGGTATCAAGTATCTTGCCGTGCCTTCGGAAGGTCCTGCAATGGATAATCCAAGATATACATTGCGATATGAACGACTGCTCACGAAATGGCAGCGCATCCTTGCAAGAAGGAAACAAGGCGGAAGTAACTGGTCTAAAGCGAAAAGAAAAGTCGCCCTCATCCATGAAAGGATTCGAAATAGCCGATTAGACGCGATGCATAAGCAGACTACGAAATGGATCCGTGAAAACCAAACGATCTGTCTCGAGGACTTACGTATTGCAAACATGATGAAACAACGACACCTCGCCAAACACATAGCAGATGCATCCTGGGGCGAAATGAGCCGTCAACTGCATTACAAAGCCAAGTGGTATGGGCGAACGATCAAGGAAACACCAGTATTTGCGCCAACGAGCCAAACCTGTCACGTCTGTGGGTACAAGCAAGCAGAAGTGAGGGATTTGAGCGTGCGGGGATGGACATGTGTATCTTGCCAAACGCCACATGACCGAGATTGGAATGCGGCACAAAACATAAAGGCCATGGCCCAGTAACGAACAAAATAGGAACTGTGGGAACCACAGGGATCGCTTGGTGTACGATATTTCAAAAAAATATCGCTACGACTTTGCTCCGTGAGGAGCAGCAACCCAAGAATCCTCCACCTCTTAGGTGGCGGGAGTGTTCAATAGGGATTATTAGGTTGAACCCAACTCCATCACGGCATCGTATAAGAGAATGTTCAAGCTTGGGAGTCGAAGGAGGAGTCCGCATGGCAGCGCCAGAATGGAGATTGGCGGAGGCGGCAATAAGCCGTATGAAAGTAGAGGGCAATGACCGCAATGAGGAGGTTAGTCTAACGGGATATGCCGAGGGCCTTCATTGTGTGGGACTGGGAACGGACGCTGCTGTGTTTATCTATGAAGAGGTGCCGGACGTTGCCTATAAAATATATACGGATCAAGCGCTCCATAAGAAGGAGCGCGAGCGAGAGGTGTACAAGCGGCTGGAGGGTATTCCGTATTTCCCAGCCTTCTACGGGGAGGGGCGCAATTATTTGGCTATCGGCTACGAGCCGGGACCCACGCTGCTGGATTGCTTAATTCAAGGCATTCCCGTGCCTCCTCAAGTTATTGCAGATGTAGAGGATGCCCGGCAGCTTGTCAGAGCACGAGGATTGAATCCTCGTGATATTCATTTGAAGAATGTTGTGGTGCAGGACGGCAGGGGCAAGGTGCTGGACGTCTCTGAGTATGTGCTGGAGGGCGATGATCATCGTTGGGACCACTTGCTGTGGGCGTATCAATTGTTTTATCCAAGTATTGAGGGTAAACAAATACCGCTATGGCTGCTGGACTTCGTCAAAAACGGATACAGAAGGCTGGACGAAGCCAATCTGAATCTAGAGGAATACGGTCAGAGGGTTAGCGCCCTGTTCTCGAGGTTTATGAAATAAGGGTGAAGAAGTATAACGAACAACCATCCTGTTCGCTTCACGCGAAGCGAGAGGATGGTTGTTTGCTGCTGCATGAAGGAGTCGCTGGGTTAACCGCATGTTCCGGTGGGCAACGGGTCAAGGTACTTGGCGCGCACGCTCTCTCTCCACTGAAGGTTGCCATGCTCCATTGATTTGATCAATAGCTCCGCTGTTGCAATATTGGTTGCAACGGGAATGCATTGCACATCGCAAAGACGAAGCAGGGCGGTAATATCCGGGTCGTGAGGCTGCGCAACAAGTGGATCGCGCAGGAAAATAACAAGATCAATGGCGTCAGTCGCTACCATGGAGCCGATCTGTTGATCGCCGCCAAGCGGACCTGATTTGAGACGATTGACTTCAACCTTGGCTTCCAGAATAATTCGGTTGCCTGTTGTACCGGTAGCATAGACCCTATGCTTGTCGAAGATGTGCTTGTAGGCAATAACAAAGTTGACCAGTAGTTCTTTCTTGGCGTCATGAGCAATAAGAGCAATCGTGAGCAAGACAGCACCTCCAATATCATCTTCGTGTTATGAATAATAACATCATTCTACCGCGCGCTTTCCATAATATCAATCGTTTTGATCAAAATAACGAAAATTTTAATCATTTATGTTATCTAATATTACATAAATGAGGATTTAAAGCTCATTTGGCACGCTCTATTCTCTTGCTAAGTAATGAGATGAGGGAAAGAAGAACATAGCAAACAGCCGTCCTCTCCCTTCAGTAAGAAGCGAGAGGACGGCTGCTTGTTATGCCATATGATCGGAGTAACACGATTCGAACGTGCGACCTCACCCACCCCAAGGGTGCGCGCTACCAGGCTGCGCCATACCCCGACGGCGATAAATTGAAGCGGTTACTGTTTATTATAATAAGCGAGCTGGCGGTTGTAAAGAGAGTGTGGAGGCGTACTTCTCGTTTACAAGCCTGGATCAATGTGGTTACAATCAATTTAGTTATCCATTGTGCCAGGCGGTGAGAATATGGGCATGAAGATGAAGAGGGGATTAATGGGATGGCTGCTGGCGGTCTCCCTCACAATTGCGGGCGCATGCGGCTCAAGTGATGGCTCAGAGGGTAAGGCTGTGATTACCGTATCGGCAGCCGCCAGCCTGACGGGGGCGTTGAATGAGCTGAAGCCAGCGTTCGAGTCGGCAAATCCGGACGTGACGCTGTTGTTTAACTTTGGGTCCTCCGGCGCTCTGCAGCAGCAGATTGAGCAAGGGGCGCCAGTGGATTTGTATATATCAGCAGCTGCCAGCCATATGAATACGTTGATCGAAAAAGGACTTGTTCAGCAGGGGCAGACAGTGAGCTTGCTATCGAATGCGCTGGTGGTCGTGACGCCGAAGGATGGGAGAGAGCAGTTGGAAGGGCTGGAGGAGCTGCTTCTGAGCCAAGTGTCTAAGGTTGCCATTGGCATTCCCGACAGTGTGCCAGCGGGGGCGTACGCCAAAGAGGCTTTGACCCAGGCGGGCCTGTGGGATAAGCTTCAGGGGAAGACGGTACAAGCCAAGGATGTGAAGCAAGTGCTGCAATACGTAGAGACGGGCAACGTGGATGCCGGCTTCGTATACAAGACAGACGCCCTTGCCTCTGGCGGCGCGGCCATCGCCTTTGAGGTGGACCCCTCCAGCTATTCGCCTATACAGTATCCGGCGGGTATTGTGAGGGATAGTGATGATTTCGAAGAAACGAGGAAGCTGTATGAATTTCTACAGAGTGATGAAGCGATGGGTGTGTTCCGCCAATACGGCTTCAGTGAGTCCAAGTAGGGCGAGGCTATGACCTGGGAGGCGTTCTGGCCGCCGGTGCTGCTGTCGCTCCAGGTGGCTCTGCTTGCTAGTCCCATTGCGGCCGTATCCGGCGTCGCGGCGGCCAGGTGGATGTCAAGGCGCAGCTTCCGAGGGAGTACGCTGCTCGAGACGGCATTAATGCTGCCGCTGGTGCTGCCGCCTACTGTGGTCGGGTTTCTGCTGCTTGTGGCTCTGGGCAGAAGGAGCTGGCTGGGGCAGCTGGCGGAGTGGGTATTCTCGGCGCCAGTGCTGTTCTCGCCATGGGCGGCCGTTATCGCATCGGTTGTTGTGGCGTTCCCTCTTGTCTATCAGACAATGAAGGTGGCGTTCGACGGTGTGGACCGGGAATTGGAGGAGTCGGCGCGTTCCGCTGGCGCCAGCGAGTGGGCCGTATTTCGATATATTGCTCTGCCCCTGGTCCTGCGCGCGGTCATGACGGCCTATATTCTGGGCTTCGCTCGCAGCTTGGGCGAATTCGGCGCGACGCTGATGATTGCGGGGAACATTCCCGGCCGCACGCAGACCATTCCTACTGCGATCTATGTTGCGGTAGACGCTGGCAGCATGGATATGGCCTGGGCTTGGACCATTGGTATGGTCGTCATATCGTTTGTGCTGCTGCTGGCAACGGGAGGCCTGCGAAGGCGGAAGCATTGATAATGACTTCAAGGAGGATGGAGATGCGGACCAGAAGCATGGTAATAGTAATAGCTGTAGTTGTGGCAATATTGGCGGCTGGTATGGGTGCACTGCTGCTTCTGAAAGAGACTGGCCTATGGAATATGATGAAGCCCTTCACAGTAACTGTAAAGAACGAAAGTAATGGGAATATTGTCATTGTCGAAGCGGGAACGGTTCGAGGACAATCCAAGCATACATTGGACCATACGCTTGAGAGCGGCAAAACGTTCAAGTTTACACCTGATCTGGACATTCTAGGGGAAGATGGTGTGTACATGACACATACAAACGCAGAGGGAGCTACGGTACAAACCAGCGTCTGCGGGTATACGGAATATTTGTCGGGAAGCGCGAAAGTCACGATAAATGACGATGTAGAAGTGGAGCAGGACTGTCACTAACAGGTGGCTGTATATGTCAATTCGCTTATATGCAAATTCGTTGCTTAGAAAGCATGTTACCAAAGGAGGAGTCGCATGCTCGTCTACATTCTGCTGGGCATCATCATAGTGCTGCTGCTGCGTATTAACTATAAGCTGAATCGGCTGCCGAGGCGTGATCCCGTTCAAGAAGCGGTGGACCGGTATAGGGAGGAGATTCGCAGCCAAGAGGAGAACAATAGATTATAGCTCAATGAGCAGATAGATATCAGAGGAGGGGCAGCTATGAGTAATGTCAAAATTCATTTCGACCGTTATCCCGGCGGCTTGAGCAAAGCGGTGGTCTTGAGCTTCGACGATGGCAGGGAGCAGGATCGAAGATTGGTTGAGGCGTTCAACCGTTATGGACTCAAGGGAACGTTTCATTTGAATTCAGGGAAATTAGGCCAAGAGCGCTTCATCACCCGAGAAGAAACTGCGGATTTGTTCCGCGGCCATGAAATATCCGCGCATACCGTTACGCATCCGTTCCTGGATCAATCCCCGCCAGATCAGGTTGCGGAGGAAATTCTGTCCGACCGCAGAGAGCTGGAAGCGATTGCGGGCTACCCTGTACGCGGCATGAGCTATCCGTATGGCACGTACAACGACCGTATCGTTCAGGCGCTGCCAGCGCTGGGCATCGAGTATGCCCGGACCGTTCAGAGCCATGGAGGCTTCCATATGCCGGAGGATCCGCTTCGATGGCATCCAACCTGCCACCACAAGGATATGATAGCGAAGGCGGAGCAATTGCTTGCGTCCAAGCGGCGCTTTGGTCGGATGGAGCTGCTCTTCATCTGGGGCCATAGCTTCGAGTTCGACAACGACGACAATTGGGATTTGGTAGACAAGCTGGGAGAGCTGCTGGGGGGCGAGGAATCCGTCTGGAAAGCGTCTATGACGGACATTGTGCGGTACCAAAACGCAATTCAGGCGCTCCGCTTCTCGGTGAATCGGGGAATCGTATATAATCCGAGCGCCATGGACGTGTGGTTCAGCGCGGATGGCGAAATCGTCAAGCTCGGTGCAGGCGAGACCAAATATCTGAAGTAATGCTAAGACGGAGCCGCCCGATGCGGCTCCGTCTTGTCTCATGCGCGCGAAACGCAGGCTGCCCCGCCCTAGGACGGCGCAGCCATTTGCGGTTGCTATTCGTAAATCCTCAGCTCTTCCGCCATTCGCACAATCGTGTCCTCGTCAATCGGTCCGCTGATCTTTACAAGCATGTCATCCCGCATGTATTCCAGCATGGACCAGCCGTCCTTCTCCAGGTAGAGGAAAGCCTCGAATCCATGAATGGTGATGGGCTTCATTATGATGTCTTCCGAGCCGCCTCCTGATGAATAAGCGGCGCCTTGCGGCAGCTTCATCACTACCACGTGTAAAACCATCCCGTCGCTGCGGGCATAGCCATAGTGAATATGGGTATATTTCCCTTCGCCCGGCACAACCTGGGACAACTGGATGTTATGCAGCGAGAATGCCTCAGGGACATACCGAATAGACGGGGCCGGGAACGCCAGATCGTGTATTTCCGAAGGCTTCGTTACGGTGATGGACGTTCCTTGCTGGCTTGTCTCGTCTACATAACCGGGAGGCGGCAAGGTTTTGGGCAGGTTCTGGGACACGAAGTCGGTCTGCTGCGGTGCCGAGCGGAAAACCATTTGCTGCACACCCTCGATAACCACTTGATAAGCCTGGAATACAGGCTTGAATGCCTCAGTAGCAACAGGCGTGCCGAATATATAAGCGCCCAGCAGGAAGGAGGCGGCGACGTAAGGCAGCGTGCGCAGCTGTCTTCTTATTCTGTATCGTCTGTCGATCCGCTTCTTCACCCGCAGCCAGGACTCGCTGGCATCGGGCACGAATTCGTGATCCTTGACTTTTTCTTGGAATGCGCGGTCGAACCGTTCGTCGAACTCCTCCTTATTCAATCTTCTCCCCCCATCTCCTCCGGAACATCTTCTTCATGGCTTCCCTGGCCCGGAACAGCTTGTATTTCACTCGTTCTTCCGTGGTCTCGAGCTCCGCGGCGATTTCACGGTAGCTGAGCTCCTTCTTCCATCTGAGCTCGATCAATGCGCGGTATTCCGGACGAAGCTCGTTCAAGCATTGGGTAATCGTTTCCTTCATCAGCGTAAGCTCAACCTCCTGCTCCAGCGAAGCTGCTTCCGTTGAGAAATGAACGCTCTCACTCATATAGACACTGTCCGCGTCGATGTCGTTGCGGCTTTTTTTCGTTTTTCGAAAATAATTATAAACCATATTCTTTACGACGACCTTCATCCAGCTTCTAAGCTGGGCCTCGTTGTCCGCCCGCGGCGCGCTTCCAATAATTTTGATAAAAGAGTTCTGGATAATATCTTCCGTCGCAGCATGTTCCTTCACCATATAAATAATAGGGGAATAAGCGAATTGGTAGAATTCCTGATAGATCTCTTTCTGCAAATGCGGCGCGAGAGCGCTGTAGCTGGCGCTGGACAAGAGGATGAGCTTGCTATCCATCATGCGGCCCCCTTGTGCATCTCGTTGAATCTATTTTCCAAATATTCTCTTCTCACATTATACCTGAAGATCTAGCATTTGTATGGTAAATTTGTTTGACAATTGGAAGGCGAATGCATCAGGCGGAAATAGATAAGGCAAGGATATGATATAATGGCACCAACGTTTGATAGATCGGAAGGGATTGCATGATGGGAAAGCTGGACTTATATCTGGAGCGCAAACGGGAGGAGCTGGGCGTCAGGCTGAACGAGGTGCAGAAGCAGGCGGTAGGCCACGCGCGAGGTCCTCTCCTGCTGCTGGCCTCTCCGGGATCGGGCAAAACAACAACGATCATTATGCGCATCGGCTATCTGATCGAGGAGCTGGGCGTTGAGCCTGAGCGCATCAAAGCTGTCACGTTCAGCCGGGCTTCGGCGCGGGATATGAAGGAGCGTTTCGCCAAGTGGTTCCCGCAGCTGGCGCCAGTCGATTTCTCGACGATTCACAGCCTGGCATTCGAGGCGGTCCGCAGCCATCTGTGGAGGAGCGGCCAGGCTTACGAGATCATTGAAGGAGCGGTGGATACGGCGGAGCAGGAGGGTGAAGCCGGACCGGGCAAAGGAGAGCAGGGGCTCCCTCTTCATAAGAAGATTATTTTGCGCGGCTTGTACAAGGAGGTTGTAGGCGAGAATGCAACGGATGACATAATGGAGGAGCTGACGACGTATATCAGCTTTGTCAAAAACAAGCTGCTCCAACCCCATGAGTGGGAGAGCGTGAAGTCTGATGTTCCTCAAGCCGCCCAGCTGTTAGCCGCCTACGAGCAATTCAAGCGGAATGGAACGGACAAGCTGCTGCTCGACTTTGACGACATGCTGACGTTGTGCAACGAGCTGCTGGAGAAGGACGAGGCGCTGCTGCGCAAGTATCAGAGGCGTTACGATTATATCCTGACGGATGAAAGCCAGGATACGTCGCTCGTGCAGCATGCCATTATTGAGAAGCTCGCGAGGGGCCATCGCAATCTGTGTGTCGTGGCGGACGACGATCAGTCCATCTACAGCTGGAGGGGAGCGGAGCCAAGCTACCTGCTTCAGTTCAAGGACGTGTATCCGGAGGCGGTCACGCTGTTCATGGAGCAGAACTACCGTTCCTCCAAGGAGATTGTGACGGCGGCGAATCTGTTCATCAAGCGGAACCTGGGCCGCTATCCCAAGGAGATGTTTACAGAAAACGCAGCTCATGAGCCCATCGTGTTCAAACGTCTGACGGATTACCGCAAGCAGGCGAAGCTCGTTGTGCGAGAAGCCTCCAAGGCCGACAGGCTGTCCGAGGTCGCTGTGTTGTACCGGAATAATTCGTCGTCTATCACGCTGATGAACGAATTCGACCGGGCTGGCATTCCATTCTATATGAAGGATGCGGACAACCGTTTTTTCTCGCATTGGATCATCGAGGACGTGCTTAATTTCATGCGGATGACCTATACGGACAAGCGGGTCGACATTCTCGAGAGCATTCATATGAAAATGGCGGGCTACATCAGCAAGCATCAAATTGCGGTGCTGAAGTCGATTGACAACGGCGAATCGGTGTTTGATAATTTACGCCAATTTGTCCAGCTCCAGGACTATCAGGTGAAGCTGCTGAAGGAGGCGCAGGAGACGTTCCAAGAGATGGGCGGCATGCCGCCGCGTCAGGCGATCCGCGTCATCCGGACACGTCTCGGCTACGAGAAGGCGCTGGACAAAATGTGCGAGCGGCTGGGCTTCCGCAAGGATTATTTGATCGGCATACTGAATACGCTTGAGGATATTGCGGAGGGGCTGGAGACGATGGCCGACTTCGCAGCCCGGCTGAAATATCTGGAGAAGGTGCTGAATAGCGCAAAGCTGCGCAAGGGGCAGGACGCGGTTACCTTCTCTACCTTTCACAGCTCCAAGGGACTGGAGTTCGATCAGGTGTATATGGTGGATCTTATCGAAGGCGTTATTCCAGCAAAGGAAGAGGACAAGCGGGCGGCGGACGGCTCCATGCCTCTCATGGAGGAGGCCGTGCGGCTGTTCTACGTCGGCATGACGCGGGCGAGGAAGAGGCTGACGCTGATTACCTATGGTCAGCGGGACGGCGAGAAGACGGAGGAGTCGACGTTCATGACGGCGGTGCGGGATATCGCGGAGCCGGAGTGGCGGGGAGCTCAGGCTGCAGGAGCCGGGGCTTCGGAGGCAGGCGGGTTTAAGCTGCAGTTCGGGACGGAGCGGAGGGGCTCGGGCGGGGGCGGAAGCGAGAGCGGCGCGCGGCGCTTTCGCTCCAGCAGCGCGAGCAGCGTAGCCAGCGCGGCCGCGGGCTCGGCGAAGCGGGAGCTCAACCCGCATGCGGTGCGGAAGCGGGAGGCGCTGGAGGAGGGCCAGGCCGTGCGGCACAAGGTATTTGGCCCCGGCGTCATTGAAGCGTTAGACGGAGAGCGGATCACGATCCGCTTCGGCCCGGAGAACGCCAAGTCCCTGTCGGTGGCTATGTGCCTCGATATGGGGCTGCTGGAGCTGATGTAGAGCTCCTGGGCGGGATATGGCTGCCGTTTTTTTGCCGGAGAGCTTGTTATGTTTTTTACCGCAAGCGTGCTACCATAGAGGAATAGATGGAAGGCCAAGAACATCGAAGGAGAATGCGGTTATGACTACACCCTTACACCCACAGCTCGATCAAGCGTATATGCTCCGCCAGCTGAACGAGCTTCTGAACATTCCGAGTCCCAGCGGATTCTGCATGGCGATTATGGAGCACCTCGGCCGGGAGGTCGAACGTCTAGGTTGTCAAATGGAGCAAACGCCCAAAGGTACGGGCATTATAACGATACCGGGGCAGCAGCCAGGCAAGGTTATCGGCATCTCCGCTCATGTCGATACGCTAGGGGCGATGGTACGCTCCATCAAATCCTCCGGCATGCTGCGGTTTACTTCCATAGGCGGCTATGCCATGGAGACGGTGGAGGGGGAGTATTGCCTTATCCACACACGAGACGGCCGCAAGTACGAGGGGACAGTATTGACGACCAAGCCGTCCGTACACGTATACCCTGACGCAAAGAGCATGAAGCGGGATGAGGAGAACATGGAGATTCGGATCGACGAATCGGTGGCGTCGAAGGAGGATACGGAGAAGCTGGGGATCGGCGTCGGCGACTTTATCTCCTGGGACCCCCGCGTCCGTATGCTGCCGAACGGCTGGATCAAGTCCCGGCATCTGGACGACAAGGCAAGCGTAGCGGCGCTGCTCGGTTTGCTGGAGTGGCTGAAGCGAGAAGGAAAGACGCCGCTGCATACGCTGAAGCTGGTCATCTCCACGTACGAAGAGGTTGGACACGGAGCGTCCTATATTCCCCCTGATATTTCCGAGTTTATCGCTGTAGATATGGGGGCGCTGGGCGATGATCTGTCGGGCTCCGAACGGCAGGTATCCATCTGCGCCAAGGATTCGTCCGGCCCATATGATTACGGGATGACGACGAAGCTGATCGAGCTGGCGAAGCGCGAGGGACTGCCTTATGCGGTGGATATCTATCCGCAGTACGGCTCGGACGCGACGGCCGCGCTCAGAGGCGGAAGCAATATCCGCGCGGCGCTTGTTGGGCCCGGCGTACACGCGTCCCACGGCATGGAGCGTACGCACGCGGACGCGATCACAGGCACGGCGGCGCTGCTGCTGGCTTATGTGATGGAGGACTAGACCGGCACAACAATCCCCTCATTCCCACTTTATTGTTGGGAATGAGGGGATTGTTGTGCTTGCTTGCGCCTGACGGGCGGAAGCATTTGCTCGGTTTTGAACGATTTATCGTTCAAAAAGACTGCGCCTTACGAGAACGCTACGCCTCTTTAAGCTTGGCCAAATATTGCTCCAGCAAGTCGAATGTATCCGCGAAGCCTTGCTTCAGGCTCTCGCGCATCGCTTCGAAGACTCGCAGCTCGGCTTTTTTGGCATCCTCCGGCAGACCGTTCAAGGTGATCCTCGTGCGTCCATCCTCCTGCTCCTCGAAGGTGACGGTATTCATAATCTGGAGCGGCCAGTCCTTGCTGAAGAATGCCCGGACAGTTCGTCCCGACTCGTCGGCGAATGAGTTCGCGTAGACAAGCCTCTCCGGCGCTTCAATCTCCTTGTACATGAACTTGCCCCACATGACATGGCCTTCCGGCGATTGCTGCTTGTAGTGGATGAAGCCGCCTGGCTTCAGCTCCTGGCCTATGATAGTCATCTCGTAGCCTCGCGGTCCCCACCAATTTCGCATATGCTCGTCTTGGGTGAAGATATCGAACAGTTCTTGCTGCGGCGCGTCGAATACGCGCGAGATATGTAGGCTTCGCTTGCCGGATGGAGTTGGACCGGCGGAAGCGGCGGTTTTTTTCTTTTTTAGAAACATGGTCTGGTCATCCTCCTAAGTTGAAACATTGCGCGTAATAGCGGATTGACCCCATCATACCATAGAACGGGATCGCTAGGGAGAAGGCGGTGAGGTGTGGTATAGTGGACCTACGATGATATGGAAACGGAGAGAGCAGCATGGCGGGAAATGGAAGCAAGCATCAGAAGGCCGGAGCGGCTTCGGAATGGAAGCGGAAGACAGGAGCTTCTCAGGGGGAGCGTTTGTCGGGGGGGTATCGAGGGCAGGCAGCGGATAGCGGGCAGAGACGGGGAGGAGCTTCGCAGCGTTCCTCATCTATGACTGGTGCTGCCTCCGCGGAGGATGTGAAGAAGGGCGATCGAATCGTCGTGACGATTAAGCGTATTGGCATCAACGGCGAAGGTGTCGGCTATTTCAAGCGCAAAGCGGTGTTCGTCGAAGGAGCGCTGCCGGGCGAGGTTGTGAAGGCGAAGGTGACGCGGGCGGAGTCGGGCTATCTGAACGCTGAGATTGTCGAGCTTGAGAAGAAGTCGCCGGATCGCCAGAAGCCGCCATGTCCCGTCTATGATGATTGCGGGGGCTGCCAGCTTCAGCATATGACCTATGAGGCGCAGCTTCGGGCGAAGGAGGAGCTGGTGCAGGAGGCGTTCCAGCGTTACGCGGGAATCGAAAAGCTGCCAATGCGTCCCATTCTGGGCATGGACAATCCTTGGGGCTACCGGAACAAGGCTCAGCTTCAAACAGGGCGGCAGGGTGAGGATATCGTAACCGGCTTATATGCGGCAGGGTCGCATAAGCTCGTCGATATCGCTGGCTGCGCGGTGCAGCATCCCGTCGTGAATGAGGCCATTGACGGTACGAAGGCCGTCCTGAAGGAGCTGGGCATCCCGATCTATAATGAACGAAGCCGCGAAGGGGTTGTTCGTACCATTGTCGCGCGGGTAGGGCTGGCATCGGAGTGGGTGCAGCTGACGTTGATCACGGCCGTGGATCGCCTGCCTGACGCCAGGCGCCTGGTGCAGCGGCTGCGGGATAGGCTGCCGATGGTGAAGTCGATCGCGCAGAACGTGAATAAGGGCAAGTCTCCGCTCATTTTCGGCGAGCGTACGACGGTGCTGTGGGGGGACGAACGGCTGGAGGAGACGCTCGGGGACGTTCGCTTCTCCTTGTCGCCGCGCGCATTCTTCCAGCTCAATCCGGAGCAGACGGTGAAGCTGTACAATTCCGCCAAGGAAGCGGCGGCGTTGACGGGCGAGGAGCTTGTGGTCGACGCTTATTGCGGCACGGGCACGATCGGCATGTGGCTTGCAGGCGGCGCGCGCGAGGTGCGCGGCATCGAGCTGATTCCCGAGGCGGTGCGCGACGCGCGTGACAACGCCCGCGCCAGCGGCATCGACAACGCGCGCTTCTTCGAGGGTCGCGCGGAGGAGCTGCTCCCGCAGTGGGTTGCCCAGGGCGTGCGTCCCGACGTCGTTGTTGTCGATCCGCCGCGTACAGGCTGCGAGCTGCCGCTGCTGCAAGCCATCGCGAAGGCGCGCCCCCAGCGGCTGGTCTACGTCTCATGCAACCCTTCGACGCTGGCGAAGGACTGCAAGACGCTGCTGGCCAGCGGCTATAAGCTGGAATGGGTGCAGCCGGTGGATATGTTTCCTCAGACGAGCCATGTGGAGTGTTGTGTGTCGCTTGTAAGAATTATTGAATAGAAGTCGCAGTTACCTGATAAAGTCCGAACATTCCACTGTTCGGACTTTATTATATTTGGATGATTAATCAAATGGAGTAAATAAATTTTGGGTATTTCGGAAACACGTACCTAACTAGGGTTTGATACACGGCTAATTCATGAAGAAAAATTATGAAAGCAAAGAAATACTGGAACAATCTTGCCGGTTAAGGAGCAATATTTGCTGGTTCCTAGAGCAGTTAGATCTCAACTGCTACTTTCAAAACCCGTTCCTCCTGAGGAAGTTGACAGCATCTTCGGCGGGAATCAGATGAGTAACGAGATGAAAATCATAACCGGGGATCCGGGCCGGCGATTGTTAAATACGCGAATACCGAGAAAGTGGACCTCGTCGTGATCGGCAACCGTGGTTTGAACATGTTCCAGGAATTTGTTATGTCAGTCATAAAGTTGTAAAGCGAGTCCAATGTCCCGTAATAGTTGTTAAATAATGAAATACTAGACTACAGCACCTCTTTAAGTTCCGTTAAAGAGGTGCTGCTCTCATTTATAGAGAGTGATTCCGGTAATGAATTAAACGTCAAATCTTGTAAATAAGGCGGGTGTTGTTTGACGTTTACGCAGAACCGATTCGAATGCGAAGACTGCTGGAAGTCTTCGACTTCGCATCTGACTTCACTGGCACAGGAATGAAGTTCGCCGGTTTAACTTTTGTGGAAGATGGGGTCCAACCTCTTGCTCCACGTATAAAGTTGTCGATGATTAATCTGATCGGCTTAATAACAATGAGTTGCCTTTTGCCCGCGGAATGCCTGAAGAGCGGAGAAGGGAGATACAGTAGATGAGTAAATCAGCGGGATAAAATGGGCGACCAGAGTGGTTCTCCGGCCATCTCCGCTGTAGATGGGCTGGATCTAATCAGGGCTGTCTCACTTCACAGGTTGCAGTGAAAGATCTCGGATTTGTTCTCTTGCTCCAGCCAACGCTGCAATTCCTGCCCGATTGCGTGCGGATTTTCCTCCGTCAGATGGTGGAAGCCTTTGCCGATATCGAACAGCCTCAGGTTGGGCAGATGCTTCCTGCACCAAGCGAGCTGCGGCTCACGAACCGTGCAGCCGGGCGTCGCGTAGAACAGCAGCTTCGGGATGGGAGAGGCCGTGAACCAGGCATTTCGTGTATTCACAGCTTCCACGACCTCGGAAGGCTGACCTTCAATCGGAATTTGGTTCGGGAACACCCACATCGGTTTCCTGTCCTCCGGCTTGCGGAACGGCTCCCGGTAGTGCTCATGCTCTTCCGGACTGATTGGCCGGTTAATGATCGTGTTCGTCATGCCCTCAATGAACACGCTGTTGTCCCGCATGAACGGCCAGCCCTCCTCCGGATCGCGCAGCTTTTGGAACAACGGCTGCGCTTCCGGAGGAGAGAAATCCGACCAGGTCGCATTCGGAACCAATGCTTGTGGTTCGAGCAGTGCAACGGCTTTGACCTTATCCGAATGATTCATCGCGTAGTGCAGGCCAATCGCCGCTCCCCAGTCATGGGCGACCAACGTGATGCGGTCGAGACCCAGTTGTTCAATGAACCGGGTCACATAATCGACATGCTCCAGAAAGGTATAGCTGATATCCGGTTTGCCGGAGCGGCCCATTCCGATCAGATCGACCGCGACGCATCGGTTGGAGGCTTGAATGTAAGAAATGATATTGAGGAACGTGTACGACCAGGTGGGATTGCCGTGAAGGAACACGACTGGCTCGCCGCATCCGACATCGATATAATGCAGTTGGCTTTCGTTTACCGTCATATAACGGGATTCAAATGGATATTCTTTTCCAATAGGTAAGGTTTCGGAATGAGACATGGTTGAAACAACTCCTTTGTTTGAGGTTTAATGGAGAATGGATAATCCAAGTGTAGCATTCCCCCAAAATCGCACATTGTAAAAATGCGACAACTTTGTTGGCATAAAAAAAAGCCCGTCCGCTGTCTGCGGAAGGCTTGCGTTTGGGTAAGCCACTCAATAATACAAGTGTTCGACGGGGCGGGAGGAGGTTTCGTTCCCCTGGAAGGATCGTTTCAATTCCGGCTGAACCTCGCTGCGGAAAAATTGCTCGGGACTTACCCCGGCGAATGACTTGAAGTCTTTGGCCAGATGGGCGTGGTCTGTGTAGCCGCAAGCGTGAACGATATCCAGGTAATCGCAACCGGCGTTGCGCAGCCGAATCGTTTGCTGGAATCGGAAAACCCTCGCGAATTGTTTGGGGGACGCGCCGATCGAAGCACTGAAGCGCCGTTCTAGCGTGCGTTTGCTCACGTAAAGCTGCGCGGCCAACCATTCAATCGACAGCGCGCCCCGTTGTTGCAGGATCGCATCTGCCGCCGCTTGAATCAGAAGCTCCTCCTCCTGATCCCGCAGCTCAGACAGCAGGAATTGCTGCACGATGCCGACCCGCTCGCCGGCATCGGAGGCAGCGGCCAACTGTTCTTCCATATCCCTGACGCTTTGCCGGGGGAAAACAAGCTCCAGCGGCACATCTACATTCTGCAATTCATGAAGCGGAAAGCGCGTGAACCGGGACAAGCCTCCGGGCTTAAAGGATAGAATCACGGTCCCGATTGCGCCCGTGCCGATGTATTCTTTTACTTTGGCATGTATGCCGGTGATCCCGCTGGAGCCCATGGAAACGGCCTTTTGATTCTCCAGTAATTTCATGGGCTCTCCGTACTGTATGCCGATTATCGTCATGGTGCTGGGCAAAACTTTGACCGGATTCCGATTGGGAAAATTGACTACATTCCAATCTTCTTGCACCAGGATGCCTTCGATAAAGGGTTGTAATATCAGTAACGGGGTAAATTTTTGAACAAGCATGAGGCACTCCCTTTATGACAACAGAAGTTGATCGGTAACCGCTACACCGCCGCGCATTTGAAAGCGTCGCCCACAATCAACGTATTGTTGCTTGTATCGAGAACGGCCGTTGAACCAAGCGATCCGTATTCGGATAAGGTGGACTTCTTATAGGATTTCATTACGAATGTAACAGATTTAACGCATAAATTCCCCATCATTATACCTGATTTGAACTCCACAATGAAACGGTTATTAGAAGGGCGTCCTATTCTTCAGCCTCCCGGCTTCCCCAAATGCCTTATTTCGGTATTCCGTACACGAATCTTTTAATATCGCATGTTTGCTGGACGTCAATGTACGGATAGTTATCATCGGTCTATACTCTACACATTCGGTATTTCAAAGGACATGTGAGCGGATATTCATACGTGCACAATTCGAACATGCCGTTCAATCTGCCGCGTATATTTGATCGGCTGTATCGTGCGGAGCGCTTCCGTTCTGAAGGCTCGGTATTCCGGGTGGCGATTCCGAATGTCCATCGTTCGTCGAGCTGTATCAATCGATCGGCGAATGGATGAAAGTACCTCCAGCTGGGCGGCTGCATAGGATAAAGGGTCGATTCGTACATTGCGAGAGGAGCAATATGATGTACCCTTATCCTTGTTATTGGCCCCAATGGCAAAAGCCGATGCCATGCCACTGGTACCCATCCAATCCTTATTATGCCGACTGGAGCAATCGCAGCTACAGACCTTATGGCAACATGGTCTTGCAGGATTATGGACCGCGGCCGATTGTTGTGAATATCGATCAAGCCACCAAGCAGAACAGCAATTACCGTACAGCGTTATGGACGGGAGAGCATTTTCAAGTGACGTTGATGAGCATTCCTCCAGGTGATGATATTGGCTTGGAGGTTCATCCGACAACGGATCAGTTCATCCGGATTGAAGACGGCGAAGGCTTGGTGCAGATGGGCGACGGCCCGGACAGCTTGGATTTCCAGGCGATGGCATACGATGATTTTGCCGTTATGATTCCCGCTGGCAAATGGCATAACATCACCAATACGGGCGATCGCCCTCTGAAGGTGTATGTCATCTATGCGCCGCCTGAGCATCCATATGGCACTATACATGTGACGAAAGCCGACGCTCAGGAATCGACGGAAGCGCCGTAGCTTCATAACACCTGCATGGTAGAGATATGAACCTAGGAATGGCCTTGCTTGCAAGGCTATTTCTTGTGTTTAGCCTTGCTGCAGCGTCGCGGGATTCACTTCAGATGTTCGTATTTCCAGTTCATCCTATATAGTGGTACACTATAAACCTAATGTACTTTTGGGAACAAACTCAAATTCAGGTGAATGACTGCGGAGTGATGAATTGACTAAAGGAAAAGGCAAGGGCGGAACGGGCAGAGGGACGGACAAGAAGGGCTGGAACCGCTGGCAGGCAAGCGCGCGGAAGGCCGCGAGCGCGCCTAAGCCGTATAAGAGCAAAGGAACAAAAACGAAAGAGGGCTCGGCTTCGGCTTCTCAGAAGCCCCAAGGCAATAAATCAGAGAAATAGGATATCGATAAGGAATACCCAAGCTCAATCCTAAAGCCTCGCGGCGACACGCGCCGCAGAGGCTTTTCTCCCTATTTGGCGATACATCCCACATCTAAACGCAGTCGCTAGGAATTCTCATTTCTATTTATTAGGAGTTGTCTAACGCCATATGATCAAAAAAGAACTCGCGCACATACGCAAGCAATTTAAGCTGGATCATGATTTGTTGAAGCTGTATGACATTCTTAATGTCTATATTACGAAGGACAGCGAAGAAATCTATCATTACGAATGCCAGCCGTTTGCCCTGCTGGATCGGGAGAAGCAGGAGCTGTATATGGGCAATTTCAAGAAGCTGCTGGCTGGCGAGCTGGATCAGAAGCTGTTCGAATTAAAGTTCCAGGAGGAGGCGGAGGAGCCTTCGAAGGTGCTGCTTCATCAAGGAATGGTGACGGGCGACACGGAAGAGTGGATGAACCTGATGCTCGTCCTGGTAGAGAAAATGCTGAAGGACAACAGGTATGAACGGGACACAGTCGTGACTTTTGTGCGGGGGCAATATTTCCGGCCGACGAAGGCGCGCAACGATGAAGCCGAGGAGACGGGGAAGGACGAGATGTTCTCTCATCTGTTCATCCTATGCAGCGTTAACTCCACTGAGCAGCCGCGGAATACGCTCCTGTTCGACTACGTAGAGCGGGAATTCAAGTATAATGTCGTCGTCGATCCCATTATTAAGCTAAGCTCGCCGGATCAGGGTTTCTTCTACCCCAGCGTGACGGACAATGCGTCCGACGTGAATCGTATCCTGTATTGCGCAGGCAAGCCGAATGATCCTGATTTCCGGTTCATACAGGATGTGCTGAATGCCGAGCGAACGGTTACGGCGCTGGAGGAACGGGATTATTTTGAGGAAATAGTGAAGGAAGTAGCAGGAGAGCAGCTCGATGCAAGCACGATTGCCCAGGTGTACGAGGAGATTCATCAGATCATGGAGACTCATTCCGAGGAGGAGCCGCCGAAGCTGGACTACAAGGATGTGGAGCAGCTGCTGACGGCGAGCGGGGTCGAGAATGTAACGACGGAGAAGGTGGAGCAGGCATTCCATACGGTTATCGATGATAGAAATTATGAGCTGAAGGCGAGCAGCGTCATGCCTAAGTTCACTTCCAAATCGATTAAGATCGAGACCAAGGTAGCGACCGTATCGGTCAGCCCGCAGGACTTGAAGTATGTGAAGCAGGTCAACTACCGGGGGAAGCGCTGCCTCTTGATTGAGGTGGACGAGGATGTTGTTATTGAAGGGTTTACGCTTAGCACAGAGACGTTGTAGGGGCGGTCATATTCAGTACGAATGACACCTAGAATTACCTTCTACTATCTAGTAATATTTAGTTATTATTGATGGAGAGTGGGCGGTAGGATGATCGAACGAGGCGGCAAGGCTCCTGAACAGAAGCATACGGCAGGTCAAAGAGAAGGGGGTGCGCAGGGCGCTGCACCTGGTCGTGAACGGACTGCGCCGGGTGCTGTCGGGCAGCTCATCCAATTGCAGAAGGTTATAGGCAATCGGGCGGTTGCCCAGCTTCTGGCGAGTGGGCTGGAGCAGCAAGAGCGCCCTGAATATGCGGCGCAGCTAAGTGCCGGGGGGAATCGTCCTCCTCGCTCATCCGGGAACAGCGGGCTTCCGGATGCCATCAGGGCGGGCACGGAGGGGCTGTCTGGAATGGATCTAGGAGACGTGAGAGTTCATTACAACTCGGACAAGCCTGGCCAATTGGACGCGCTTGCCTACGCTCAAGGGAATGACATTCACCTTGGTCCGGGGCAGGAGAAGCACTTGCCGCATGAGGCTTGGCATGTGGTTCAGCAGCGGCAGGGGCGTGTGCAGCCGACTGTGCAGCTGAAGGATGTGGCCATTAATGAGGATGAGGGGCTGGAGCGGGAGGCGGACCTGATGGGCGATCGCGCGCAGCAGCTTGGCGTAAGCGGAGCGGCAGCTGCTCCTGTAGTCCAGCAGCCTCAGGAGGAACGGCTCCCGGAGTAAGGCCCCTCGTACAGCGAAGGATTCAACCCTATGAGACAACCTTTGCCGACCCGACGGTTGTATTGAAGTATGAGGGGCTTATGGAGCAAATTGTCAATGAGATTAATACGAAGGTGCTCCAGGCGCGCAAGGAAGCTGTAGCTTGGCAGACATTCGCGGCGGAAAGCACGAACAAATATCTCATGCAATGGTATACATCGGCGAATGCCTTTGTGCAGAATCCTGCAGCGGAGCCAAAGCTTCTTCACGCTCGTTTCGGTTATGCGATTGAGACGCTGGCCTGTACGAGACTGCCCAGCTCCTATAATGGCCTGAAGATTGATTTGCAGGTGTCCAGCGGCCATACACGCCCGGATATCGTCATATCGGACGGAGTGATGGAGCTGGCATGGATCGATATTACTAGCGAGAAGTCAGAGGAGCACATACTGGGCAAGGATGGATCAGGCTGGCGGAGAAGGCCTTTTGTATATGAAGTGCTGTACGATCAGTTGGACCTGCAGGAGCTTCTTGTCGCAACGAATGACAGCTTCTACAACGAATATGGAAGCTATGTAGCGAAAGAGCACCAGATCGAGCATGACATTCAGGTTGACATTAAGAAAGCCAAGCGGGACGAGTTCATTAAGCTCAGAGACACCAATGGCTGGGAGTCGGGTATAGGCAATGCCAAGAACAAGCAGGAGGCTACCAAAAACTTTCTGTTTGGTATAACCGGGTCTGAGGATATTTACGAGGAAGATTATAAGAACAAGCTGCAGCAAACCAAAGGCGCTCTGCATTATTTTGGACTAAACGCAGGACCGTTTGGCTTCAGGCAGGAAGCAGAGGATGGAACAGCGGCTCGGGATTACGTGCGCAAGGAGGCTGCCCCAAGAGTCGAGGAGCAGAAGGGTATTCTGGCTATGTCCAAGAATATCGAGCTGTCCCGTTTTTTTGAGCCGTATTATTCGAAGCTTAAGGTGGTTCAAACGTTTTGCGACCTGGCAGATGCGTTTACTCCGGATCGTGAGCTTGTCAAGACAGGCATGGCTCTTAAAGCGGCCATCATGGATTATGAAGGCATGGATCGGTTATTTTTGTACACCGAGACGATGCTTGCGGATGAGGAGCGTGTAAGGAAGCTGCAGGCACACGCTAAGGGCTTGCTGTCACAGTTCCCAGCAGTCTTGGATTTCGACAAGATTATAGAGTGGAGAAATCTGGTGAAGCAGTGCTACCAGACAGCGGAGCTGCTTCGACGAACCCAATCGGTACAGCACGCATTCATCCAGTATGTCAAACAGAAATACACCTATCCCAACACTCCGGGTCAAGTGCACGCCATTCTGATAGAGCTGGCTAAGGATACGCCGAACGCTCAGTTTATTGACGCAGCTCAGAATTGGATGTTGGCTAACCCTTAAGGGGGTTGTTGCATAATTAGACGAGCTGTTGAGAGAAGGAGGTTCTTGTACAGATAAATGTAGAGACGGTTATGCAGGAGCTGGAGGCAATCGGCAAGGAACGGATGAAGAAGCTGTATATATCGAACGGGGCGCATGAGCCTGTATTCGGGGTAGCGACAGGCGAGATGAAGCCGATTGCCAAGAAGATTCGCAAGAATCAAGCGCTGGCGGAGGAGCTGTACGCCACAGGGAATTATGATGCTATGTATTTCGCTGGCGTTATCGCGGAACCGCAAGCTATGACCGAAGCGGATTTCGAGCGCTGGATCGACCAGGCTTACTTCTACATGCTGTCGGATTTTGTTGTGGCGGTTACGCTGTCGGAGACGGACATTGCGCAAGAGGTGTCTGACAAGTGGATTGCAAGCGGAGACGATCTGAGAATGTCTGCGGGCTGGAGCTGTTATTGCTGGCTGCTGGGAAGCAGGCCTGACACTGAGTTTGCCGAGAGCAAGCTGGCCGAGATGCTGGACAAGGTGAAGGATGCAATACACGATGCGCCGCTGCGGACCAAATCGTCGATGAACAATTTTTTGTACACGGTTGCTGTATCCTTCAAGCCGCTGCACGAGAAGGCAGTGGAAGCCGCAAGAGAGGTCGGACCTGTAGAGTTCAAGAAGGACAACGCCAAAAGCAAGCTGTTGAATGCCTCCGACATGATTCAGAAGGCAATCGACCGTGGGGGGATTGGCTTCAAGCGCAAATATGTGAGGTGTTAGGGGGAGAGGGCCTGCCTGCATGCCATAGCTCGCGCAGCGAACGCAAGGGGAAGGAAACAGGCAAGGCCGCTGTAACTTTGCGCTTGTCTTGGATATCTGGACATCCGAGACACCTCAGAACACCTCAGAATGCCCAGTTGCCTTGGCGGAACACGGGCTCAGCCTGGCCGTCTTTCGTGATGCCGTCAATGTCCATTTCGGCCGAGCCGATCATAAAGTCGACGTGAAGTATACTTTGATTCAGACCGGCCTGCTCCAGCTCCTCGCGGGACATGGAGGCTCCGCCCTGAATGCAGGTGGGGTACGCATTGCCAAGAGCCAGGTGATTGGACGCATTCTCATCGAATAAAGTGTTGAAAAATATAATATTCGAGGCCGAAATAGGTGAGCGATGCGGCACGAGCGCGGCTTCGCCAAGGTAACGGGATTGATGGTCCAAATCCAGCATGGCCTTCAATGAATCGTAGCCTTTTTCGGCCGTGAAGTCGACGACCCGCCCATTCTCGAAGGTCAGGCTAAAGTTTTCAATGAGATTGCCTTGATAGCTGAGGGGCTTCGTGCTTCGAACAACACCTCTTGTGCCGTCTCTGTGCGGTGCGGTATATACCTCTTCAGTCGGCACATTCGGGTTGAAGGTATGGCCCTGCTCGTTCCTGGAGATGCCTCCATTCCAGAGATGATTGTCAGGCAGCTCGATGATCAGGTCAGTGCCCGGCGCCTTGTAATGGAGGCTCTTGTATTGCTTGCTCTCCAGATAAGCACGCTTGGCGAGCAGATTGTTGTTATGCGACTCCCAAGCGGCTACGGGATCCTCGTCGCTCACACGGACAATTCGGAATATGGCCTCCCACAAGGCTTCCACGGCGTCCTCGCCCTGAAGCTCCGGGAACACCAGCTTGGCCCAGCCCTCGGATGGAGCCGCCACGATCGACCAAGTCATTCTCTTCGAGGACATATAAGACCGGAAGGTGGCGAGAGCGGCGGAGGATACTCGCGAGAACTTCGAGATTCGGCTCGGATCAATGCCTTTGAGCAGCTCAGGGTCCTCGGAATGAATAAGCAGATAAGCCCCGCCTTGCTCCGCCAGTGCTGTCATGGCCTGAGCCCGCCACGCCGGATAATCCTCGAACGCTTCGTCCGGTGCCAGACCATACGTCAGCTTCGTGACTTGCTCGTCACGCCACTCCACATGTACTTTCTTCGCGCCTGCTTCATAAGCTTGTTTCACGATGAGCCGGACTAGCTCCGGAACATGAATGGGGGCATTGATCCACAGCTCTTGTCCCTGCTGAATATGTACCGCTGTTCTGACGATCAGATCGGCGTATTTGTGTAAATCGGTTATAGACGGCATTTGTTATTCCTCCTATTGGAATCTATTGCAGGCCGGATCGGCCGAATCGTTTACATTGCAAGCATAACAGATTGCGGTAAGGCTTCAAACCTGTCATCAGGAGTGGACAAAACAAGCCAGAGCCAAATGATGAAGGGGGTTATATCATGCGGTTTGTCAAACACATTGTATTATGGATGGCTACTACAATTTTAATTGTGCTTGCATGGTTAGCTTTGGAAATGACGGAAGGCTTCAAAATAACAACCACTGAATACTATGGCTTGCAAAATGGCGGCTTTAGTTATGTCGCGTTAGTGTTTCTGATGTCAGTCCCTCTCTACCCGGTCATTGTTGGTCCGTTATCTTGGATGTTCCGCAGGACGGTTAACACAGCGGTGTATTGTACGGGTATGATCATGCTTAGTGCGGCGGGAGGCTATACGATATTCCGCAGCTGGTATGACGAGGGTTTTGTAGGCTGAATAGCTGGACTTCGATCTGGCTGTTTGGTGCTGCTGGTGCAGCGTATAGCCTGCTCGACATTTATTTGGAGCGTAAGGCTCGCCGGCGAGCTTGAATAGGCTGCGGTGTTGCGGCTGCCAAGTCCTGGTCTACATCCGGGTTAAGGCCATAAGTTGCACGACTTTGGGACCCGGCTTGCGTGTATTTGTCTGACGCTTCTGCTCCGATTGGATTAATTTGTTAGGCTTGCTGCCGAAAATAAAGGATTCTTGCCTGAAGGCGACGAATCTTGTGAGCCGCAATCCATTGGACAGAAGGTGTGATGATGTTGATTAAGAAGTGGAAATGGGCCGTAAGTATGGCTGCTGGCTTGGCGCTGCTGGCTGCAGCTCCTTATGCTTCAAGCGCTGGCAGCGCACAAGAGGAGGCAACCATCCGGATCTATTATGGGGTTCAGGCGGGGGATACCTTATACGGAATCGCTCGAAAGCATTATTTGAACGGCGATTTCACAAGCCTCGCGAAGCAGAATGGACTTGATCCTGATGAAAAGCTTAGAGTGGGAGCGCAGCTGGAGCTCAACAATCCGCTCGTATTCGATTATTACACGGTGAAGAACAACGATACGCTGTATGGAATTGCAAGCCGTTATTTCAGCCGGGCCAACTATATTAGCGTGTTGATGCAATACAATCAGTTGAAGAGCGCTCAAGCGTTGAAGGCAGGTATGGCCCTGCGAATACCGCTCCCAGCCGGAGAGAAGAGACATCTCGTTCAAGCTGGCGAAACCTTGTTCAGCATCTCAACGGTCTATTACAAGGTATCCGATTATCAAAATGCAATTGCGAGAGCTAACGGCATGCAGGTTGCGGCGAGCGTCATAAAGGTGGGGCAGGTGCTTCAAATTCCGAACCCATTCTACAGGGCAGAGGACGCTTCCGTTGGCTTGTCGACAAGTGTGGCCGCCGCGGTTCTGAGCGTTGAAATCGATCTCTCCGAGCATAAGCTTGATGTGAAATCTGGAAGCAAGGTGTTGAAGAGCTTCAGTGTCGCGAGCGGGAAAAAAGGGCTGACGCCCACAGGCACCTTCGAGATTGCCATGAAGCTTGAGAATCCGTGGTACTCGGCAAAAGGGATTGCTGGAGGGGCAGCGAATAATCCGCTGGGCAGCCGCTGGCTCGGTCTAAGCGTTCCGAATACGAAGGGGGAGAAATACGGCATTCACGGTACGAATGCTCCTGAATCCATTGGTACGAACGCTAGCGCCGGCTGCATCCGGCTGCTGAATGAGGATGTGGAATGGCTATACAACTTGCTGCCAATGGGAGCGAAGGTCGTCATCCATCCATAAGTAAATGAAAATTCGAAATGGATAAAATTGTGACTTGAAAGTTTGTTTTATAGTGTGATATTATATG